>DBNW01000053.1:480-142482 GCA_002299425.1 Methylococcaceae bacterium UBA662
TGCCGATTTACGGCGGCCAAGATTACAGCACCCAATTGCGGCAATTAAAACGCGGTGCCCATGTGGTGGTCGGCACACCCGGCCGGGTCATGGATCACATGCGTAAAGGCACGTTAAATTTGGACGGCCTAAAAACCTTGGTGTTGGATGAGGCCGATGAAATGCTACGCATGGGCTTTATCGACGATGTCGAATGGATTTTGGATCAGACTCCAAAAGAGCGGCAAATAGCTTTGTTTTCTGCCACCATGCCTTCGGTCATCCGAAAAATTGCCCAAAAGTATTTGGTTGAACCAGAACAAATCACCATTAAAGTTACCACCGCCACGGCCGAAAACATTCGCCAACGGTATTGGGTGGTCAGCGGCGTACACAAACTGGATGCGTTAACCCGCATTTTGGAAGTAGAAACCTTTGATGGCATGATTATTTTTGTCCGCACCAAAACCGCAACGGTCGAATTAGCGGAAAAACTGGAAGCACGTGGCTATTCTGCCGCCGCTATCAACGGCGATATGTCGCAAAACCTGCGCGAGCGGGCGATTAACAATTTAAAAGCCGGAAAATTAGATATTCTGATTGCTACCGACGTAGCGGCGCGTGGCTTAGATGTAGACCGCATCACTCATGTCGTTAACTACGACATCCCTTACGACACCGAATCTTATGTGCATAGAATTGGCCGCACCGGCCGTGCCGGACGTTCCGGCGATGCCATTTTGTTTATCACCCCTAGGGAAAGAAAACTGCTGTCGAACATCGAAAAAGCTACCAAAAGCAAAGTCGATGAAATGGGCCTGCCGTCCACGGAGGTCATCAACAACAAGCGTATCGCCAAGTTTAAGCAAAATATCACCGACACCTTAGCGGCTGAAGAGCTGAGTTTTTTTGGCCAGTTGATCGAACAATACCAACAGGAACACGACGTTTCCGCATTGGAAATCGCCGCTGCCTTGGCCAAGCTGGTGCAAGGTGACACGCCGTTGTTGATCCAGCCGCCGAAAAAAACCAAAGAAAAAGAAGGCGATGAAGGACGCCTGTCGCGGTCAAGCAAGGAAGTCCGTTTTGACCGTGCAGACCGGCCTGAGCGGGAACGTAAACCGCGTCGCACGTTTGCCTCGCCCGATATTGAAATGGAACTATTTAGGATTGAAGTCGGCCATGCTCACGGGGTAAAACCTGGCAATATCGTCGGTGCCATCGCCAATGAGACCGGTATCTCCGGCGACCATATCGCCCGTATTAAAATCGAAGAGGATTACAGCACCGTGGAATTGCCTGCTGGCATGCCTAGTGAACTGCTAAACGAGCTGAAAAAAGTCCGCGTCGTAGGGCAGAAGCTGAATATTTCTAAAATTACCGAATCCGGCTACAAAAAGTCGGGCGGTACCAGAAAAGACTAGCGGCGGCGCGCACGGTACGCCGGTTTCGGGGAGCAATACAGCATTTTGCCGCTGTGTGTTTTGGCTTTAGCTTCAAGCTTAAGTTATGCCGGCATGGACTTTAAGTACCCGTGGCCCGCGTTGCCGTTCAAGCTTTAGGTAAAGTCACCCCGGTCTGGCCTTGGTACTTGCCGCCTCTGTCCCGATAAGAAGTCTCGCACACTTCCTCGCCACTAAAAAACAGCATTTGAGCGATCCCTTCGTTGGCGTAAATTCGTGCCGGCAGCGGCGTGGTGTTGGAGAATTCCAAGGTCACATGGCCTTCCCATTCCGGCTCTAGCGGTGTGACATTAACAATGATACCGCAGCGGGCGTAAGTCGATTTGCCCAAGCAGATAGTCAGGACTTCACGCGGGATGCGGAAAAACTCAACCGTCCTGCCTAAAGCAAATGAATTGGGCGGGATAATACAAACATTCGCTTTGACTTCGACGAAGCTGTTGGAATCGAAGTCTTTTGGGTCGACGATAGCGGAGTTTATGTTGGTGAAAATTTTAAATTCATCGGAACAGCGAACATCGTAACCGTAGCTTGAAGTGCCGTAGGAAATAACCTTGCCGCGTTCAGAGAACCGCACTTGGCCCGACTCAAACGGCTCTATCATGCCGTGCTGAGCCGCCATGCGGCGAATCCATTGATCCGATTTTATGCCCATGCAATACCTCTCCTGGTGGGGACTGAACGGACGGATTCTATCATAAGATGGAACAATGGCCGGAGGTTTGGCAATGCTTGTCTGCATTTTTGGAAATTCTAAACGGACCGGACTACCTGCCCAAGCGTTTTTTCTAGCACGATGTAGGGCAATAGACTGCTGGCGTGCGCGTTGAGAACCTCTTGGTAAACCTTGCGGTAACGGTTGGTTTGTTGCTTGTTTTCAGGCAAATCAAAATAATCGGTACAGCGGTTGGCACTGGCTGAAAACAACGTGTTGACTATTTGACCGATGATCCGGTCAATTGAATCGGGCAAGTCTGACAGCAGTTTTAGCTCCCATGGGTCACGGGTTATAAGGGTGTTAAGTTGGCTAAAAATGGGCTTTAAGCCAAAATAATCGATTACGTTATGGTATAAGGCTGCGGTTTTGCTTAAGGGTTGCCGCGATCGTTCGCACAGATCAATCAGTAACGGCAGGTTTTTTAATTCATCGATGAAATCTAGGGTTTCTTGCAAGCCATGGTTTGGGCTAGGCGTTGTCGAAAACAGCACCCTCCGGTAAGCCTCTATATGCTGAAGGTAGCTTTCTATCGTTGCTGGATAGGGGCGGATGTTTTGCCGGTAAAAAAGGCTTGCACGGGTGATTTTCAGTAATGCTTGCTCTAATTGCAACCGTAGCCGGTAGGTCTTTTCTATTTCTGTGTTGGTTTTGGAATGTAACGAAACTATTGTTTGGCGGAGGGCATCGGCGTTAAGTATTTGCTCAAAACTTAGGTAAACGGCTACTGAGTCTGCGAGCGAATGGCCACTGTCGTCAGAGCCAAACGTCAAAAACAGGCAGCCGGCTTGGTTGATTATTTTATTGCTGATCACGGTTGCTGTGATCCGTTCGGCCAGCGGATGGCTGGCTAACTGGTCTTTAAATTGAAAGGACAATTGTTCCGGAAAATAAGACGCCAGATAACACTGGCAACAGTCATCGTGCAACAACGCAGTTTGATCTTCGATTTGGCGGGTTAGGTACATTTTTGATGCCGCCATCAACACGGCCAGTTCCGGGCGGGTAAGGGCATGGCCAGGCCGCATTTGGATTTGTTTTTCGGTCGGGAACGATTCCAATTCACGGTCTAAAAATCCGCCTGCGTCCAGGCGTTCGGCTAGTTGTATAAATGCTGACACGTCGTTTTGGCAACGGCGTTGTTCCAGTGACAAACAGTGGCTTTGGGCGATGTTGTTAGCCAACACGAGCTGGCAAACAGCCTCAGTCATGGCGTTAAACAGAGGTTGGTAGTCGGTGATCTGGTTTTGCTCCTGCAAGTGCATCAACAGTATTTTCAGGTTGACTTCGTGGTCGGAAGTGTCCACGCCGGCCGAATTGTCAACGGCGTCGGTGTTGATGCGCCCACCTTGCAAGGCATATTCAATGCGGGCTTTCTGGGTAAAACCTAGGTTGGCACCTTCGCCGACTACTAAGGCTTTGAGGTCGTTGGCGTTGATGCGGACAGTGGCATTGTGCGGGTCGCCGACTTCTGCATGTTTCTCGCCGCTGGCTTTAACATAAGTGCCAATACCGCCCAGCCAAAGCAAATCGGTTTCAGCGGCCAACAAGTACCTAATCAGCGAGTCCCCGTCCAGGGTTTGGTAATGGATGCCCAACCATTGCCTGATTTCAGGGGCGATGGGGATGTTGGGGTCCGAACGTAAAAATACCCCGCCACCGCTAGATAGCAGGTTGCGGTCATAGTTGTGCCAGCTAGAACCGGCTAGGCTGAACAGCCGTTGGCGTTCTAAGAACGCGCAATCATCACTCGGCGGCGCAGGGTCGAGAAAAATGTGCTGTCCGCTAAAAGCCGCTTTCAGGCGGATAAATGGCGACAACAACATGCCGTTGCCAAACACATCGCCGTCCATGCTGCCGATACCCACGACGGTAAATGCCTGGTGTTGGATATCCTTGCCGAGTTCGCAAAAATGCCTTTTTACGCATTCCCAAGCACCCCGGGCGGTGATGCCTAGGGCTTTGTGATCGTAGCCACGGGAGCCGCCACTAGCGAAAGCGTCGCGCAGCCAAAATTGGTAATGGGCGGCAACGCTATTGGCAAGATCGGAAAATGGCGCGGTGCCTTTGTCTGCCGCGACCACCAAATAAGGGTCGGGGTCGTCATAGCAAACCCGTTCCGGCACCGGCACGATTTTGCCGTTCTGGTAGTTGTCGGTCAAATCCAGCAAGCCTTCGATGAAGGTCGTGTAGGCTTGTAGGGCCAGTGTTTGGGTGTCGTTTTTGCCGCCGTTTTTTTTCAGCACAAATCCGCCCTTGGCACCGGTTGGGATAATCAGGGCGTTTTTGCTGATTTGGGTTTGCATCAAGCCCAAAATTTCTGTCCTGAAGTCGTCCGGTCGGTCTGACCAGCGGATGCCACCACGGGAGATTTTGCCGCCGCGCAAATGAATGCCTTCCATGGCCGCAGCATGTACATAAATTTCTACATGCGGTCTAGGTGACGGCATGTCGATGACACCTAAGCTATTGATTTTTATGGCTATAAAAAACTTTTCTTGGCGGATGCGCGAATGGAAATTGGAGCGTACAGTGGCGTCAATCAGATTAAACAGCGAACGTAAAATACGGTCGTCATTGGCGTCGGCGATGTTGGCTAGGCCATTTAGCAATTGCAGGCGTACCGGCATTAACGCGTGCTCTTCGCGTTGCCGCATGTCCGCCCATGCCGGGTTGGGACGAAAACGGGCTTCAAAGTAATGGAACAGGCAAAGTGCCTGCTCCGGGTTGTTGATTAGGGCACGGTGAAAACTGGCGCGGGTGCTATGCAGATTCAGTTGCAAAAAATAATTGCGGTAAGCACGCAGCGTATCGATGGCTTGCCAAGCCATGCCGGCGAGCAGGGTGAGTTTGTTCAAGGCGTCGTTTTCTGTCTGGTAGGTCATAACAGAGGCAATGGCCGCGATAAGCGTACCACGCAGTTTTTCAAGGCGGGCCTTCGGGTTTTTGGTGGCCTTGATGGTGAAACTTTTGATGAACAGCGTTTTGCCAGCAGCAGTGGGCATGCAAAATTGCACCTGGTCAATGACCCGCAGGCCAGTGTTTTCCATAATCGGCAGGTATTCGTCTAGGTAGCGTTCCTCTTGACTGTAAAAATGCAGCCGGTAAGGGGCTTCTGTTTGCCGGCTCCTGACCAAACTGACTTGGGGTTTGTCTTGGCACTGGATTTGTTGCAGGTGCAGTAAATCCTGTAATGCGTAACGTGGCGTGATTAAATTGCGATAATACTCGGTGAATCCGGCGCCGTAGTCGGCGATGAGTGCGTGTGCGCTGGCCTTGCCCAAAGCTCGGGCGGCGAGTTTTTCAAGGTGTGTTAGCCACGGCTGGCGCGTTGCGCTGTTCGCATTGGGAGAGTTCATAGGCGTTTAATGATTTCCAACACGTTGCAGTGTTCTTGTTTTTTGTAAGTGACTGAATCCATAAGCGTCTTTATTAAAAAAATGCCCATGCCGCTTTCTTTGGGATGGTCAAAATCGGGTAGGGGTACGCTTTCTAGGTCGAAACCTTGGCCGTGATCATAAACTTTGATAGTGAGCTGGTTGTGCTCAAGCAAGATAAACACCCTGACGGTATCCTCTAAATTGCCGGGTACCCTGTGTTTGATGGCATTGGCGGTGGCTTCGGTTAACACCAGGTTTAAATGGTAGGCTAGGGCCTCGCGGTCGCCGTGGTAGTGCTTAAGTTCACGGGCGAGACGTTCGCCTAAGCTGCCGATAAAATCCAGATACCGGGTTTGGTTTGGGATGATGACATCAAGCTGGATGATGGATGCGGTCATGGTGGTCCCTCTGGTTTACTGCCCAGTGCTTCATTGACATCGGGGTAAATTTCAAAAACACGGTTTAGGCGCGTCAATTCAAACATGGACAGCACTTGCTGCTGGATGTTTGTCAAGACCAATTTGCCGTTCTGGGCGGCGGCGTTTTTATAGCCGGAAAGCAATGCGCCCAGCCCTGAGCTGTCAATAAACCGCACTGTTTCCAGTTGCACGATAATGCAGGCATTTCCTTGTGCAATGGACTGCAACAGAACGCTTTTGAGCTCGTTGGAATTGTGGGCGTCAATGCGTTCTTCTAAGACGGTAATCAGGGTGTGGGCCGACAATTTTTTCAAATGCAGTTTCACAGTAGTTTCCAAGGCTGATTTAAGCGATACTTTACCGGCAGTGTACCTTTATCCACAAGAACCGCAATACAACTGAAGACCAAGCCACAACATTAGCTACAGGGGATTTGTATGCCGCCATTAAGCGATTATTTTGATTACCAAATAGATGAAAACGGCAATCCGTTTGTAACTGTTTCAGTGCGAGGGGCGATTTTATTGCGCTTGCCGGAAACCAACAAGGGTACCGCTTTCAGTGATCGAGAGCGCGAGGAACTGGGGTTGGACGGTTTTTTGCCGCCCCAGGTTCTGGACATGGAAATTCAAATTGAACGCTTGTATAGAAATTTTTCCCGGCAGCCAGATGCTATTTCTAAACATCAGTTTCTTAGGGCCTTACAGGAACGCTCGGAGGTGTTGTTTTACGCGTTGCTAGAACGCCATCTGGTGGAAATGATACCCATTGTCTACACGCCCACCATCGGCTTGGCGGTGCAGCAATTCAGCAACCTTTACACCGCCTCGCGCGGCGTGACCTTAGCACCTAAAACTATCGCTCGGGTGGACACCATACTCGCCCAGCACCCTTGGCATGACGTGCGTATGTTGGTCGTGACCGATTCATCGGCCATTTTGGGTATTGGCGACCAAGGCATGGGCGGTCTGGCCATTTGTATTGGTAAGCTGTCCTTGTACACCGTAGGCGGTGGCCTTTGCCCGTTCCGCAGTGTGCCGGTAAACTTAGACGTCGGTACCGACCGCGAGGAATTGCTGCATGACCGTCATTATTTAGGCACCCATCAACACCGTTTGCAGGATGCCGCTTATTTTGAGTTTGTCGACCGATTTGTCGAGGCAGTACAGAAAAAATGGCCCAAGGCGATTATCCAATGGGAAGATTTTGCCAAAAACACTGCTTTTTCAGTGCTGGCCCGTTACCAGAACAAAATCCCCAGCTTTAATGACGATATTCAAGGTACCGGTGCGGTGGCATTGGCCGGCTTGCTGTCCGCCTGCCGCAAGAAAGGCGAGCAGTTAGTGGAACAGCGGGTAGTGGTAGCGGGTGCCGGTGCCGGCGGGGTAGGGGTGGCTTTGGCGATTATTGACGGCATGGTGCATGAAGGATTGTCACGGGAACAAGCGCGGCGGCGCGTGTTCGTTTTGGATGGCCACGGCCTGGTGGTGGAAGGGATAACCCCGGATGTGTATAAATTCCCTGTTGCCCAATTTAGGGACAGTTATCAGAATTGGCCTATTGCAGGCGAATTGCCGAGTTTGGCGGAGGTGATAAGCCAAGCAAAACCGACGGTTTTAATTGGCTTATCGGGTGTCGAAGGTTTGTTTGATGAATCCATCGTAAGACAAATGGCTGCCTACAACCAGCAACCGATTATTTTCCCATTGTCGAACCCGACGGCTAATTGCGAGGCCACACCGGAGGCCATTGTCGAATGGAGCGCAGGTCGAGCGATCATCGCAACCGGCAGCCCGTTTGATGATGTTCAATACAACGGCCAACGTATTCCCATAGGGCAAGGCAACAACGCTTTTATTTTTCCGGGCTTAGGGTTTGCCGCTGTGTTGGGTGAATGTACCCGGATAAGCGATGGGATGGTGGTGGAGGCGGCTTGTGCGCTGGCGGATTACACTGCGGAACATTGCCTGCCCTCCGGGCGGATTTATCCGCCCGGAGCGGACCTACCAAAAGTTAGCCGGTTCATAGCGGCGAGGGTCTTAGCACGCGCACTGGAAGACGGTTCGGCTAGCTTGACGGCATTGTCTGGGCAAAACTTAACCCAATACGTTGAGCAGCATTTTTGGCAAGCTAAACATTTGCCGTTTGTTTTTACCGATCCGAACGGCTAGTCGGTTGCAGCCGGCAGGCTTGTCTGGCGCCGACAAGGTTTTTGCACAGATCAATTTACTTTCTGGTTTGGGAACGCCATAAATCGACGATTTCCTCGACATTCAAGTCGTCTAAGCCTTCGCGCCAATGGCTAAAAAAGTCAACGTCGTTACTTTTAGGTGTTGGGTTAGGACGGTAAATTTGCACCCGGGTGGGTATCGGTGCAGCCTCACCTAACACTAAAGCTTCGCCCCTAGAGAGTGAGCTGAGAATATCGGCTAAATCACCCTGCGCTTCCGGCAATAATTTTTTAATATAGGCCTGGTCGTCCGGATTGGAGGTTCTAAGGCAGATAAACGAACTGCACTGGGACAGCATGGTTTCCGACAGTTCCGTGGGCCGCTGGCTGACCACGCCGATAGAGACCCCGTATTTACGGCCTTCCTTGGCGATCCGCTCCATCACCTTTTTAGTGCCTTCAAATTGACCGCCTTTTTCTCTGGGGATGTAGGCATGGGCTTCTTCGCAAATTAAAGTGATAGGAAATTCGCGCCGTTTCGGGTTCCAGTAATTAAACTCATAAATTAAGCGCCCTACCTGGGCGGAAACCGCTGGCCTTACATCGGTGGGTACCGAGCTTAAATCGGCCACCGTGATATTGGTTTTGAGGGTACCTAAGCCGACAAACTCGCGCAGTAAGCTGGCTAGACTGGCAGAGGTGTTGTGTTTTTTGGGCTTCAACAAAAAATCGTAACGGACATCGTTAAAACGGCTTTGCATACGGATCAAAAATTCGTCGAATTGCCCGTACATGGCCCCCTGGACTTTGCCAAATTCCCGCTTCTCTTCATTGGCTGATTTAAAAGCCGCATAAAGTTCCGCTAAGGAAAAATACACCGGTGTGTCTACGGTGACGGATCTTAAGCCAATTTTTGCCGCTTCCTTACGCTTAAGGTTTTGAATGATTTCCCGCATGTAAACGATTTGCATTGAGGCACTTTTATCGCTGCGGTCGATAAATAAATCTACCAATTCGGCAAAGCTCATCAGCCAATAAGGCATTTCCAGTTCCGTGGTGTCAACGTAGTTGACCAAATAACTAGGGAACGCAGACTTAAGCACCCCGCCTTGCGTTTTCCAGCAGTATTCGCCATGCAGGTCCAGCAGCACCATGTGGCTGTGCGGCATGGCTTTTAATGCGCTTTGGATAATACTGGTGACAGTCCACGACTTGCCTGATCCGGACTGCCCGACAATGGCAAAATGGCGGCTGAACAAAGCCTGCGGGTTTAGACTCAACGGGTAGCTTTTATGCGAGGACAAATGGCCAATGAAGAATTCAAATGCTCTAAATTGGGAAAAAATGGCGTTGATTTCGTTGATGCCCACAGCATAGACGCCGGCACCTGGGGTGGGGTAATGCAGAATGCCCCGGCTAAATGAGCCGTCTTCGGCTATTTCGCCGACCGGTATCATGAAAATGAAGCGGGGGGATTTTTCGTTAGTGTTCGGGATGAAATTTTTATCTTCACCAATGGAGGTAATCAACGCCAAGACGCTAATAGTGCCTTGCCGGATTACGCTATAAGAGCCGATTTGTCCGACCAGTATGTCCTCTTGGTCAATCCTGACTAACGGCATGGCATTGGTGTAATGGCTGGTAATTCTAGCTTCCATGCCATTGCTTTTTACTTGGGTTAAATGAGCGATTAACGTGTCTGCGGGTACTGCATTCATTGAATTTAAGCGTTCCTCTAAAAGGGGCAACCCACTCAGTGGGCGCAAAAAAGCCGCCCGTTAGCGGCAAAAATAGCCGCTCACGGGCGGGACTGGGAATTTAAATTTTCTGTGCTGCTAGAATGTGCAGGCTCAGGTCGCCTGAGCTAAATGACGGTTACGCAGCGGCGGTACGTTCAGTCTACCCACTCATAAAATTCGGTCAATGCGGCGTCACATTTGCAACAACTGCTGCCGCAATTTTTCGACACGGGCATTTTCCGCACTTTGCCCTTGTTGATCCAAACCGCAAGCATTGCGCGCAGGGCATCGGTATCGGTCTGGAAATGGTTGCACAAATCCCGCAACGCCACACGCTGGCGTTGCCTTAAGTAATCGCGTATCTGCGATAAAATCATCAGGGCACCTCCTTCTTGAGCGGTTTGTGGTCGATTTTTTTGCCTGCCCACCAAAGGCCTGACAACACCAAGGCAAATGCCGCTAACAAGCCATTGATCCAGGCCAACGAATACGCGGGGTGTTGGTTGAAACTGAGGGTTTGGTAGTAAAGGGTGGCGGTCGTATAGGCTATGCCGGTTGTCCAACAGACCACGAACACGGTCCAGCCAGGGCCGGTTTCGCGGTAAATTGCCGCCGTTGCCGCAACGCACGGCGTATAAAGCAAAATAAACAGCAAATAAGCGAAAGCACCAGCCTGTCCGTCAAAACTGCCGCGCATGGCGGCAAAAGTACCGGTCTGGACATTTTGTTGTTCGGCGGCGGTGGCTAAGTCGTCGATAGTGCCGATATTCAGTCCTAATGGATCGGTTATTCTTTCGGCCAGGGCGGCGAGGTTTTCTGGAATAGTCGCGAATGCGGCCAGTAAAGCGGCATCGAGTTCGAACGCCTGCGGTGTTTGTGCAGCCCCGCCGGCCGCCATTTGGCTGTACAAGGCATCTAACGTGCCGACTACCGCTTCTTTGGCTAACACTCCGGTAAAAATACCCACTGTAGCGGGCCAATTGTCGGCACGGATGCCCATCGGTTGGAACAGCGGTGTCAGGCTGCGGCCAATCGCACTTAAAACGGATTTTTCGCTGTTCTCTTGGCCAAAACTGCCGTCCGTACCCAGGGCGTTGAGTAAGTTCAGCACCAGTACCATGGGTACGATAACCTTGCCGGCACCGTAGACAAAAGTTTTTAAGCGCTCCCAGGTTTTTAGCAAAACAGAACGGGCGGCCGGCAGGTGGTAGGCGGGCAGTTCCATGATAAAGGGTGAGGCCGTGCCTTTAAATAAGGTGCAGCGCATCACTAGGCCAGTTAGCACGGCCACGGCAATGCCCAGCAAATACAGGCCGAACACCAGATTTTGGCCACCTACCGGAAAAAACGCGGCGGCAAACAACGCATAGACGGGTAATCGTGCGCCACAGGACATGAACGGATTCATTAGATTGGTCAAAATCCGGTCACGCGGATTTTCCAGGGTGCGGGTTGCCATGATAGCCGGAACATTGCAGCCGAAGCCTACAATCATCGGTACAAACGATTTACCCGGCAAACCCATCAAACACATAAGGCGGTCCATAACAAAAGCGGCCCTAGCCATATAACCGGAATCTTCCAACACGGACAAAAACAAGAACAAAAAACCGACAATCGGGATGAACGTAGCAATCACCCGGATACCGCCGCCCAATCCCTGAGTGATAAGCACCTGTAGCCAATCCGGCAACCCCCACCCTGATAACCCTTGCGCTAGACCGTCTACCAACAGGGCACCCACCGCCTGGTCGAAGCAATCGACGAAGGCACCGCCAATGTTGATGGTGAACATAAACATGGCGTACATAACCAGCAAAAACAGGGGGATACCTAAAAACCGGTTGAGCACAAAACGGTCTATGCGATCCGTGGTATGGCGGCTTGCCTCATGGGCCTTGCAGACCGCGGAGCGGGTTAGCTGGTTGACAAAGCCATAACGGGCATCGGCGGCTAAAATGTCGATCTCGTCGTTGGTCTGCTCTTCTACCTGTTTTTGCAAGGCTTTAACCTTGGGCAAAAAGTCTTTTCCGGCAATTTCTTGCGCTAAGGTGTCTTCTTCCAATAGCCGCACAGCCAACCAACGCACATCGCACGGATAGCTCTCGGCAACCGTCGCTAGCAGGGGAGATAAGGCTAAAATTGCCCGCTCCAGCGGGGCAGGGTAGCTGATTGTGGCGGCGGCTATGGGTTTGTTGGCAGCGGCCTGGTTGATGAGGTTTTTTAATGCCGCTAGGCCCTGCTTGGTTGCGGCACTGATAGGAATAACGGGGCAACCTAAGTGTTCGGAGAGTGTTTCGACATCAATTTTAATGCCACGGCGTTTCACAGCATCCATCATGTTCAACACTAAGACCATCGGCACCCGCATTTCCAGCAATTGCGAGGTCAAATACAAGCTGCGTTCGATGTTAGTAGCATCGACGATGTTGACCATTAAATCCGCTTGCCTAGAGGCGACATAATCACGGGCAACTTTTTCGTCCAGAGAAACGTTGTCGTCAGCTGTCTCCAATGAGTAAGTGCCTGGCAAATCAACCAGTTCCAGTGTTTTTCCGGCAAACGTGTAAAGCCCTACTTTTTTTTCAACGGTGACGCCGGGCCAGTTGCCTACTTGTTGTCTGGCACCGGTCAAAGCATTGAATAAAGTGGTCTTGCCGCAATTAGGATTGCCTACTACACCGACGGTGTAATCAGCCTTCATGGCATCGCTCAATCAGCAAAACATCCGCTTCGCTTTTACGCAAAGTGAGGGAAAAGCCCCTAAGCCGGATTTCTATGGGGTCGCCTAAAGGCGCGAAACGGGTCACGCGGAAACGAGTGCCTGGAGTTAAGCCCATGGCTAATAACCGCTTACGATAAGCTTTGCCCGATTGTTCAAAGCCAACAATTTTGCAGAAATCACCGACATTCAAATTTTTTAAACTAAGGGCCATGGCACACTCCGACGAATTTAGTAAGCATCTGAATCTATGATATATCAATAATCATTCTCATTCCTCATCGACTATAGCACAGGGGCTTTGAACCTTGAAAGTGGCGACTCGGTTTTTTTGGCGCGCGCAAAGCCTAGAATGTTTAAAGGTTTGGTTTTTGGTATCGCCCCGGACGTTGTGTGGATAAACACGGGATGAAGCAATGTTGCAAAGGAGGCAGGGTGTGTTTTTAGGGGCAATCAACGCAAAGACAGTGCGGTCAGTGCGCTGATGGCATGCGGTCGGTCGTCAGTCTTGGATGCTGTATTTTTCCCGGGAGGCATCAACCCGGTCGCGCAATTCTTTCCCGGGTTTAAAATGCGGGACATACTTTTTTGTCAGATTGACGGATTCGCCCGTTTTTGGGTTTCGGCCCACCCTAGGCGGCCTGACATGCAAGGAAAAACTGCCAAAGCCCCTGATTTCAATCCGCTCGCCGGAAGATAGCGCGGTATTCATTTGTTCGATAATGCATTTTACTGCCAGTTCGACGTCCTTAACGGCAAGGTTGGGCTGTTGCCTAGCGAGGGCTTCAATGAGTTCTGATTTTGTCACATGATATCCTGGATGAAAAATAAACACTGACAGGGCCGTGCCATCCGGCACAGCCCCTACAGTATCTGGTTTTATTTTTCCATTTGCTTAAAAATATCGGCAAATGTCGGAGACCCCGAAGCTTGTTGAGAATGGTCTTTGATGGTGTGGACTTCTTCTTCAATTTCCTTGGCTTTGATGGATAAGGAAATGGTTTTGCTTTTTTTATCGACGCCAATAAACTTAGCGGCAACGCTGTCACCTTCTTTCAGCAAAGTCCGCGCATCCTCGACCCGGTCACGTTGGATTTCCGAAGCCCTCAGATAGCCTTCGACATTATCAGCTAAAATCACCACTGCGCCTTTAACGTCTATTTCTTTAATCACCCCGGTGACTAAGCTGCCTTTTTCATGGGTGGCCAAGAAGTTTTGGAATGGGTCTTGCTCTAGTTGTTTGATGCCTAGGGAAATCCGTTCACGCTCGGAATCAATGGCCAAAATAACGGTTTCCAGCTCATCGCCTTTTTTGTATTCACGGACGGCGGTTTCGCCTTCTTCCGACCAGGAGATGTCGGACATGTGCACCAAGCCGTCGATGCCGCCATCCAAGCCGATGAAAATGCCAAAATCGGTGATGGATTTGATTTTTCCGGAGATTTTGTCGCCTTTGTTGTGGGTGGCGGCAAATTCATCCCAAGGGTTGGATTTGCATTGCTTCATGCCCAAGGAGATGCGGCGGCGGTCTTCGTCGATTTCCAAGACCATCACTTCGACTTCATCACCTAACTGCACCAGTTTGGAGGGGTTGACGTTTTTGTTGGTCCAGTCCATTTCAGAGACGTGCACCAGGCCTTCCACGCCGGCCTCGATTTCCACGAAGCAGCCGTAATCAGTCAGGTTGTTGACCTTGCCAAAGGCACGGGTGCCGGCCGGGTAGCGGCGGGCGATGTTTAGCCACGGGTCTTCGCCCATTTGTTTCATGCCCAACGAAACGCGGTTTTTTTCCTTGTCGTATTTGAGGACTTTAACCTGAATTTCCTGGCCGATTTCCACGCATTCGGACGGATGACGGACACGGCGCCAGGCCATGTCGGTGATGTGCAGCAAGCCATCGATGCCGCCTAAATCAATGAAGGCACCGTAATCGGTGAGGTTTTTCACCACGCCGATGACGATGGCACCTTCGTCTAGGGTTTTCAGCAATTCTTCGCGCTCTGCGCTGTATTCTTTTTCCACCACGGCGCGGCGTGATAACACCACGTTGTTGCGTTTTTGGTCGATTTTAATGACTTTAAATTCCAGGTCACGGTTTTCCAAGAACGTAGTGTCGCGGATGGGCCGGACATCAACCAAAGAACCGGGCAAAAATGCCCGCAAGGCACCTATATCAACCGTAAAGCCGCCGCGCACTTTGCCGCTGATGCGGCCAACGACGGTAGTGTCTTTTTCGAAAGCTTGTTCCAGTTCAAACCAGGCTTTGTTTTTCTTGGCTTTGTCACGGGAAAGCAACGTCGCGCCTAGGCCATCTTCGAACAAATCCAAAGCTACTTCAATTTCATCGCCAATGGCCACTTCCAGTTCGCCATTGTTGTTTAGAAATTGCCATTTGGGGATGACGCCTTCAGACTTGGCATTGGTGCTGACAATAATCATGTCGTTTTCGATGTCAATAACAGTGCCTATTAACATCGCGCCTGGACGCATTTCGGTTTTGGTCAGGCTTTCTTCAAATAATTCTGCAAAGCTTTCGCTCATTGTAGTGTTTCCCAAGCCGTCGGTGACCGACTTAGCCCTTAAAATTTCAAAGTTAAAAGACTGCCGTACCGCCACGCGATGGCGGCCCGGCCATTAAGTTATTTGAGCAACTGAAGGATTTTCTGGATAACTTCGTCGACAGTCATATCAGAAGAATCAATAAAAAATGCACCACTCGCCTGACTTAAGGGCGCGGTAGTGCGTTCCTTGTCGCGGCGATCACGCCCTTCTATCTCAGTTGTTAAGTGTGCAAGGTTAGCATCAATCCCTTTTTCCATCAACTGTTTATAGCGCCTGTGTGCCCTTTTTTCGACACTGGCGGTCAGGTATACCTTGCAGTCGGCATCGGGGAATACCACGGTGCCCATGTCGCGGCCGTCGGCCACCAGACCGGGCGGTTGTTTAAAGTCTTGTTGTTTTTTCAGCAAGACCTGGCGGACTTGCGGGTGGGCGGCAATCAGGGAAGCGGCATTGCCGGTGCTCTCTAGGCCCAGCAGGGGGGTGATGTCCTCGCCATTGAGCGTGATGCCCAGTTCATCCCCGCAATCGAATGCCAAACACATGGCTTGTCCGACCCGGCAAATTTCGCCTAGGTCATGCAGGTCCACCGCTTGTCGTAACACGGCGATCGCCAATGACCGGTAGATCGAACCGCTGTCCAGATAACGCCAGCCTAATTGCTTGGCAATCAGGCGGCTGACCGTGCCTTTGCCGGCGCCGCTAGGGCCGTCGATAGTCAATACAGGGACGCTCACTGTTCGGTGCTCGTCAGTTGCAAGCCCAGTTGCCTGGCTAGGTCGCGGAACTCAGGGAACGACGTGTTGACATTGGCGCAGTTGTGCACCGTGATCGGTGCGCTAGCGCGCAAACCGGCGATGGCAAACGCCATGGCGATGCGGTGGTCGCCGTGCGATGCCACTTCGCCGCCGCCTAATGGCCCGCCTTGGATGACCATGCCGTCTTGAGTCGGCTGTGCGTCTACGCCGAGGGTTTGCAGGCCGTCGGCCATGACCTGGATGCGGTCGCATTCCTTCACCCGCAATTCTTCGGCACCGGTCAGCACGGTCTCGCCTGCGGCGCAGGCGGCGGCGATGAATACTACCGGGAATTCGTCAATCGCCAGCGGCACCAAGGCTTCGGGAATGACGATGCCTTTCAACGGCCTGGACACGACGCGCAAATCGGCCACCGGTTCGCCGCCGACCTCGCGCCGGTTAAGCACGTCGATGTGGGCACCCATCAAGCGCAGGATGTCGATGACACCGGTGCGGGTCGGGTTGATGCCGACGTGGCGCAAGGTGACGTCGGAGCCTTCGGCAATCGAGGCACCGACCAGAAAAAACGCCGCCGAGGAAATGTCGCTGGGCACGTCGATGTGGGTCGCGGTCAGCGTGCCGGCACTGGTGATGGTGGCTTTGTTGCCGGCGCGCTTGACCGGATAGCCGAAGCCCGCCAACAGGCGTTCGGTGTGGTCGCGGGTCGGGGCCGGTTCGGTCACGCAGGTCTCGCCGCTAGCGTACATACCGGCCAGCAACAAGCAGGATTTGACCTGGGCACTGGCCATTGGCATCGCATAGTCGATGCCTTTGAGCTGAGCACCGCCTTTGATGTGCAACGGCGCGGTGCCGCCAGGTTGGGTTTCGATGCTAGCGCCCATCAACGCTAAAGGCTCGGTGACGCGGCGCATCGGCCGGGACGACAACGATGCGTCACCGGTCAGCGTGCAGTCGAAATTTTGGCCCGCCAACAAACCGCAGAGCAAACGCATCGAAGTGCCGGAATTGCCCAAATACAACGGCTTTTCCGGTTTTTTCAGGCCGTGCTTGCCGACTCCGTGAATGGTCACTTCGCCGTTCACCGGCCCTTCGATGTTAACGCCCATGGCCCGGAACGCTGCCAGCGTGGAAAGGGCGTCTTCAGCGTTCAAAAAGCCTTTGACATAGGTTACGCCCTCGGCCAAGGAGCCGAGCATGATGGAACGGTGCGACAGGGATTTGTCGCCGGGGACGCGCACTTCGCCGTTAAGCGAGCCGCCGGGCTGGACGTGGAAAGTGATGGATTTAGACATAATGCCCTCGAATTGATTAAGAAAACGTTGCCGTGCCTTGCGGGCGTAGGCGAAAGTGGTGAACAGCGCGGTGCCGTCATTAGTGATGAGTAACTGCTGGATTTTATCCAGTTCTGCCTTGAGTTGGTCGAGCAGCGGAATAATTTCCTGCTGGTTGGCCAGGCAAATGGCTTGCCACATGGCCGGGTCGCTGGAGGCGATGCGGGTAAAATCTTTGAAGCCGCCGGCCGCGTATTTGAAAATATCGGCTTGTTCGTCCTTGTGGCCGAGCAGGTCGACTAAGGCAAACGCCAAAATATGCGGCAAATGGCTGGTGGCCGCCAAGACACGGTCGTGTTCGCGGACGTCCATTTCAGTGATGCGCGCGCCCAAGCTTTGCCAAAACGCGCGGATTTTGGCCAAGGCATCCGGGCGGCTGCGGGTGGACGGGGTGATGATCAGGCGCTTGCCGTCGAACAAGTTTTCTTGTGCTGCGGTTACGCCGCTTTGCTCGCCGCCGGCAATGGGGTGGGCGGGGATGAAATTGTCCGGCACAAACCCAAACACGGACGCTGCGGCGGCCAGCACATTGCCCTTGGTGCTGCCGACATCGCTGTACACGGCGTGGCTGTTCCAGTGCGGTTCCAACAAGGTGAAAACGGTTTCGATACAGTTGACCGGCGTGGCGATGACCACGGCGTCGGCCTCTTGCACCGCTGCCCCCATATCAAAATAAAACCGGTCGATGACGCCGGTTTTAAGGGCGGTTTCAAGGTTGGGCCGGTCTGTTTCGCGGCCAAAACCGACGATGTGTGCCGCCAGTTGCCGCTGCCGTGCTGCCTTGGCGACGGAGCCGCCGATGAGCCCGACGCCGATGATGCAGAGCTTGTTGAACAACACCGCCATCAAGCCGCCAACACGTCGGCCAAGGCGGCAAGGAAACGGGCGTTCTCGGCGGGTGTGCCGATGCTGACCCGCAAATGCCGGGGCAGGCCGTAATTGGCGACCGGCCGGACGATGACGCCTTGGCGCAGCAAGGCGTTATAAACCGGCAAGCCTTCGCGCTTTATAGCAACCGAAACAAAATTACCCGCCGACGCTATCCATTCCAAGCCCATTGTCTTAAAGCCATCGGTCAATTGCGCCATGCCGGCGGCGTTGTTGGCGACAGTTTGCTGCAAATGTTCAGCGTCGGCCAACGCGGCTTCGGCGGCGACCAAGGCGAGGCTGTTGTTGTTGAACGGTTGGCGGACGCGGTTGAGAATATCGGCCAATTCGGGGCTGGACAAGCTGTAGCCGATCCGCAGACCGGCCAGTCCGTAGGCTTTGGAAAAAGTGCGGGTGATGACCAAATTAGCGCAGTGAGGCAGCCAGGCCAGCGAATCGCCCAGGGCCACGTCGGGGTTGAATTCGACATAAGCCTCGTCCAGCACGCAAACGACATGGGCCGGTAGGGCGGCGACAAAAGCCTGCACCTCAGCTTGCGGCAACAGGGTGCCGGTCGGGTTGTTAGGGTTGGCGATGAACACCAGACGAGTTTTTCCGGTGATGGCCTGCGCCATCGCCTGCAAGTCGTGGCCGTAGTTCCGTGCCGGTGCGGCAACGCCCCGCGCACCAATGGCCTGGGTAACCAGAGGGTAAACGGCGAAGGCGTGTTGCGAGTACACCGTTTCCAGCTCCGGGGTCAAAAACGCCCGCGCCAGCAGTTCCAAAATTTCATTGGAGCCGTTGCCTAGGGTGATTTGCTCCGGGGTGACGGCGTATTTGTGCGCCAAGGCGTTTTTTAGCCGGTAGCCGCTGCCATCGGGGTACGAGGCCAACCCCGGCAAGGCGGCCTGGATCGCCGCCAGCGCTTTTGGGCTGGGACCTAACGGGTTTTCGTTGGAGGCCAGCTTGACGATGTCGGTCAAGCCCACTTCGCGTTGCAATTCGTCAATGGGTTTGCCGGGCTGGTAGGGAAGCAATTGCCGGACAGCGGCGGTGGCGAGTGGGTGGATGGTGTGGTTCATGGGTGGGTTAGATGGGGATTAGCGGGTAAAAACTTCTTGCAAATCGATAGACAAATCGGGAAACAAGCAGGGAGTAATCTGATCCTGATTGGCGTACATTTTCAGCAACTGGTATTTTTCCAGTTGCTCGTCCAAAAAAAATTGAGATACCGTCGCTTCATAAGGGTAAACCAGCCAGTATTCCTTGACACCGGCTTCCTGGTAAAGCTGGAATTTGGTTTGCATGTCCTTGCGGGCGGTGCTTTTCGACAAAATTTCGATGATCCAGTCCGGCGCACCTAAGCACCCTTTGCTGTCCAGTTTGTGTTTGTCGCAAATCACGCATAAATCCGGTTGCACGACGGTAACAATTTCCCGGTTCGCTACGATGGATTTGCGCCGGTCATACAGGCGGACATCGAACGGGGCATGGAATGCCTTGCACGCCTTGCCTTTCAAATAACTGCCGATTTCCACCAGCAATTGAGTGGATATGTCTTGATGGCTGAAACTGGGCACAGGACTCATCAGCGCAATTTTGCCGCGCAGCAACTCGACGGTCTCGTCAAACTGCCAGGTCAAGTAGTCGGCGTAGGAATAAACGCCGTCCAAATCCAATTGCGACAACCGGGTAATTTTTGCCACGTCACACCACCGGCCTGGGGTAAGAACCCAGTATTTTCAACACAGTGACTTTGTCCTGCAAGGAAGCTAATGCCTTGGCAACGTTGTCGTCTTCGGCATGGCCTAGGATGTCGATGAAAAACACATAATCCCACAGGCCTTGCTGTGATGGCCGGGATTCGATGTTGGCCATGTTCACGTTAAACGTGGCGAACGGTTCCAGCATCCGGTAGAGGGCGCCCGGCTTGTTGCTGGTCGAGAGCAACAACGAGGTTTTGTCATGGCCGGTGGGTGCCGAGATTTGCTGGCCAATGACTAAAAAGCGGGTGGTGTTGTAGGCAATGTCTTCGATATGCTTGGCTAAAATGGGCAGCCGGTAAAGTTCGGCAGCGACTATGCCGCCAATGGCGGCGCTTTGTTGATCGCCCGCCGCCAACTGCGCCGCCTCCGCGTTACTGCTGACAGCAAGGCGACGGGCATGGGCTAAGTTTTTGTCCAGCCATTGCCGGCATTGTGCCAGCGATTGTTGGTGCGAATAGACGGCGTTGACATCCGCTAAATTTCGCGCCAGGCCCATCAGGTTTTGATGCACGCGCAGGCTGACCTCGCCGCAAATATTTAACGAAGAAATCAGCAACCGGTCTAGGGTATGGGTGACTACGCCCTCGGTGGAGTTTTCTACCGGCACCACGCCGAACGGGCACAGCCCGGTTTCGACGCTGTTAAAAACGTCATGGATGGTGGCCACCGGCACGGCTTTGACGGCATGGCCGAAATGCTTGAATGCCGCCTGTTGGGTGAAGGTGCCTTGCGGTCCCAAAAAAGCTATTTCCAGGGGTTTTTCCAACGCCAAACACGCCGACATAATCTCGCGGAAGAAACGCACGGCAGTGTCATCCGGCAACGGCCCGGTGTTAAGTGCCCGAATGCGCCGCAGTACCAGCGACTCCCGGTCAGGCCGGTAAAACGTGCCGTGTTCGCCTTGGGCGATTTTGGTTTTTGCGACCTCAACCGCACACGTGGCCCGCTGGTTTAACAGGCGTAAAATTTCCGCGTCGATGGCGTCGATTTTTTCCCTTAATTCGGCGAGCGGGGTGGTGGCGGTCATGGTGGTTGATGCGGATGGACGGCTAAATTCAGGATAATTGCGCGATGCGCCATAGGGTTTTGGCCGTATTGGCCAATTGCTTTTGGCGGCCCGCTATGCGGTTGGCCTGCCAGACTTCATTTTGTTCCGCTATTTTGCGCGTTATCGCAACGTTGCTGCTCTGGTAAACGGGTCTTTTGGCGGCATAACCGGCATTGGCGACCGCCTGGTTTTTATTTTTTTCCAACAAGGTCATATTCCCCAAACGGTAGGTCATCGTCTCAATTTCTTCGTCTGAAAAATCATTCCAATCGGTTTCTGGCCGTTGCGGTAAGACGTGTTCGACCGTTAGGGTGGCGTCTTCAAAATCATAAGCGGATCCACCCCATTGTTTTTCCAGTTTGCACAAAATATAACGGACTACCCTATTGTTTCGGCTATCGCGGGTATTAAACGTTTTTTCAGCAAACGCCGCATAAAAAAAATTGTCATCAGGATAGATCGGTTTTAGTGCTTGGAGAATGGCATTTAACGAAGCCAGTTCCCCCTTAAAAACTTTTTGCGCGACCGTGTTGTAAATCCGTTCCTGTTCATTAGGCGGTTGCTTGCCAATGACGTTATAGCGGAAAGCTAACGTGACGCAGCTTTGCATAAAACCATCGAAATCGCTCTCGTCTAAACGCCGTTTTGCCGCCAAAACCAAGGGCAAAGGTTGGCGTACGCTGAACAGTTTCAGGGTATTGGCCGATGTTTTAGAGGACGAGGGCCAATCCGACGCATACGGCTGGGTAAACGCCAAATAGGTGTCCATATCCTCGTCCATGCCACGCAACAATTCAAAAACAACGGCGCGGTCATTGTTGATTTTTTTTCGGATAGTTTTAAACAAATCCGCTTGGCGCACAAAAGGGTAGCGGCTATTCCAATGCGCTTTAAGAAAATCAGGAAAATTCTCGCTACCTAGCCTGCCCACCATCGCTTCCCAACGCTCTTCCAGCACGTTCAATTCATGCTCATGCTGGTTTTGTTTGTGCAGCACGGAAAACAGGTAGTTTTTCAGTAAATCCGTAGCCGATAATTTCACACCGCGAGCATTCAGGGTTTCAAAAACCTTATAAGCGTTCAATTCATCGGTTACGGTGATTACCGTAAAAAACAATTTGTCGCTGATATGCTCAGCCAATTTGGCCAACTCAATGCCTTTGTCGGCTTGGCTTTGGTTGGCGTAAGCGTGAATTTGTTTTTCAAACCACGCAAAAGCCTTGCGTAGATTATGTTCAGATGCTTTGAAACCGCGCTTGGGTAAATGCCCCAACGGTATCAAATAGGTTTGGAAGTACCGGTCGTTATTGCGGTTCAGCGATAATTTTGAGCGGGTAATGAGCGTTACCGGATCAAGATAGCCGATATACGTTTGCCGGAGCTGTTCGCTACGCTGGCGGTTTTTTTCCGCATTAACGCCGCTTTCAACCAACCCGTTCAAAGTCTTTAAAATGGCCAATACCATCAGCGTTAAGGTGGTTAAGCGTTGCTGCCCATCAATCACATCGAACTGTTTTTCATCGTGGGATTGCAACACTAAATAACCCATGTAGTGGGCGGTTTCTCCGTCTTCTTTCAGTGTCTCCAAAATGTCTTGCCACAAATCCTCCCATTCCTCATCCGTCCAACTGTAGTCGCGTTGGAAGGGCGGAATTTTGTAGGTTAAACCGTTACCGATCAGCTTGCGATAGGTGTTGTTTTCGGTTTTAAAATGAGTGGCGGACATCGGGCTTTAACTTAATGGCTGCGCTCAAACTCGGCCATAAAGGCAATCAAGGCATCGACCCCGGCTTCCGGCATGGCGTTGTAGATACTGGCCCTCATGCCGCCGACCGAGCGATGGCCTTTGAGTTCGTACAAACCATTGGCCGCAGCCTCGGCCAAAAAGGCTTTATCCAGGCTGTCGTCGGACAAAATGAACGGCACGTTCATGCGCGAGCGGCATCCGCGCTGGACGGGGTTGCGGTACAAGGCCGATTGGTCGATGGCTTGATAGAGCTTGGCCGCTTTGGCGCTATTGCGCTGCTCGATGGCGGCGACCCCGCCTTGGGCTTTTAGCCAGTCCAGCACCAGGCCGACCAGATACCAGTTGTACGTGGCCGGCGTGTTCAGCATCGACTGGTTTTTTGCCTGCACGGCGTAATCAAATATGCCGGGTGTGGTTTTGGCGGCATGGCCGATTAAATCGTCACGGACAATCACCACGGTGACGCCGGCAGGCCCCATGTTTTTTTGCGTGCCGGCATAAATCAGGCCAAAACGGCTGACATCGACCGGGCGGGATAAAATGTTCGAGGACATGTCCGACACCAGCGGCAAGCCGTGGGCTTCGGGGATGTCCTGGAACTCGACGCCGTGTATGGTTTCATTCGCGGTGTAGTGCAAATAAGCGGCATCGGGATCGATTTGCCAAGTGCAAGCGTCGGGAATCGATGTGAACGTATCGGCTTCGGCACTGGCCGCCAGCAGCACCTGGCAATACACGCCGGCATCGGCAATGGCTTTTTCCGACCAAGCACCGGTGTTGACGTAACACGCCTTGGTTTTTCCGTTTAATAAATTTAACGGGATCATCGAAAACTGCGCGGTCGCCCCGCCTTGCAAAAACAACACCTGGTAATTGGCGGGTATAGCCAGCAAGGCACGCAAATCGCTTTCTAACGTTTCTGCAATTTTGGCAAAATGCTGGCCGCGGTGGCTCATTTCCATGACGGACAGGCCGCTGCCTTGCCAATCCAGCAGTTCTTGTTGGGCTTTAAGTAATACGGCTTCCGGCAACATCGACGGGCCGGCACTGAAGTTGTAGATTTTGGACATTTATCATCCTTAAGTTTTTGAAGTTTTTGGTTAATTAACGCAATCAGGCACTGCCGCCAACACTCTCAGCGTGCCGCAGCAAGCCATCAAAAAATTTGTGCCGCCTGAAGAAATTCAGCCGTTGTTAAACCCGCCGCACGGATCAGGCTTCTCAGCGTACCTTTGGCGACTTCCTTATGGTCCGGAATAGATAATGTCACCGTCCCGCCCGGTTTAACCATAATGATGTGGCTGCCGTTTTGCCGGACAACCTGCCATCCTAAAGCCATAAAAATTTGCACGGCATCGCGCCCTTTTAGTACGGGCAGCGCAGGCGGCATTAGGCGGCAACCTCAACCAGCCGGGTCTCAATCGTTAAAGGCAAAGCCAATTCCGCACGCGCCAAAAGACACTGGTGAATGGCATCTTGGATATTTGCCAATGCCTCATCTTGGGTTGTGCCTTGGCTAATACAGCCTGGGATGGCTGGGCATTCGACAATCCAAACCCCCTCTTCATCACGGTCGAGTGTCACACTAAATTGCATACGCCCCCCTAACGGCGTTGATGGCCGAACAGTTCGTCGTTTACTGTCCGTCCGCCGCTTCCGTGGCCAGTTCGTCATCTTCATCCGCCAACCCGGCGATTCTGTCCACGCCGATCACCTTTTCGTCTTTATCCAGCTTGATGACCGTCACGCCCTGTGTGTTTCTGCCGACCACAGAGATTTCGGCGACGCGGGTACGCACCAGTGTGCCGCCGTCGGTGATGATCATTAGCTCGTCGTGATCATTGACCAGCAAAGCACCGACCACCTGGCCGTTGCGTTCGGAGGTTTGCATCGCTATCACGCCGGAACCGCCCCGGCTCTGCAAGCGGAACTTATCGACTTCGGTGCGCTTGCCGAAACCGTTTTCGGTGATGTTCAACACCGTGCCCTCGGCGGCAATAATCAGCGAAATCACTTTTTCGCGGCCATTTAAGGCAATGCCCCGCACCCCTGCGGCGGTGCGCCCCATCGAGCGCACGTCGTTTTCGTTGAAGCGTATCGCCTTGCCGTCGCTGGAGAACAGCATGACGTTTTGCTGGCCGTCGGTGATAGCCACGCCGACCAGGCTGTCGCCGTCGCGCAGTTCGATGGCGATTTTGCCGTTGCTGCGCTGGCGTTCAAATTCGTTCAGCGGGGTTTTTTTCACCGTGCCGTTGGCGGTGGCCATAAAAATGAATTGGTGCTCGCTGAATGCTTGCACCGGCAGCAAGGCGTTGATTTTCTCGCCGTCTTCCAACGGCAGCAAATTGACGAACGGCTTGCCCCGGGCGGCGCGGCTGGCCACCGGCAATTGGTAGACTTTTAGCCAGTAGACTTTACCCAGCGACGAGAAGCATAAAATGATGTCGTGGCTGTTGGCGACAATCAGTTTGTCGATGAAATCGGTTTCTTTCATGCTGGTCGCCGATTTGCCGCGCCCGCCGCGCCGTTGCGCCTTGTAGTCGCTTAACGGTTGCGACTTGACATAGCCTTCATGCGACATGGTCACCACCATGTCTTCCTCGGTGATCAAATCGCCGTCGGACAAGTCCGATTGGGCCTGCATGATTTCGGTGCGGCGCGGGTCGGCGTAGTGGTCTTTGATGTCAGTCAGCTCGGCGCGGATAATGCTGCTCAAGCGTTCCTCGCTGTGTAGAATGTCTAGGTAATCGTTGGTTTGTATCAATAATTCTTGGTAATCAGCAACAATTTTGTCTTGTTCTAGGCCCGTCAAGCGGTGCAGACGCAAATCCAAAATGGCTTGCGCCTGGGTTTCAGATAACCGGTACACGTCGCCGTGCAATCCAAGCATTGCAGCCGCATTATCAGAACGGGAGTGGCCGACATCCGTTCTATCCAGAAACGATGCCACTAGGCCGGCGTTCCAAGCCCGCGACAACAGGCCGTCGCGGGCTTCTTCGCGGTTTTTTGAGATTTTGATCAGCTCGATCATCGCGTCGATGTTGGCTAACGCCACCGCCAAGCCTTCCAAAATATGCGCCCGCTCGTGTGCTTTACGCAACAGGTACAGGGTGCGCCGGGTGACGCAAACGCGGCGGTGGTCGATGAAGGCACTGATGATTTCTTTTAGGTTCAAACAATACGGGCGGCCGTCCGACAGTGCCACCATATTGATGCCAAATACGGTCTCGAACTGGGTTTGCTTGTACAAGTTATTGAGCACAACTTCCGGCATTTCGCCGCGTTTTAATTCGATGACCAGCCTCATGCCGTCTTTGTCGGATTCATCGCGGATGGCGGAAATGCCGTCAAGCTTGCCGTCTTTGACCAAGTCGGCAATTTTGATCTGCAACGTGGCCTTGTTGACTTGGTACGGCAACTCGGTGGTGATAATGGCCTGGCGGCTGCTGTCACCGATGCTTTCAAAATGGCAACGGGCGCGCAAATAAATTTTGCCACGGCCAGTGGCGTAAGCATGGTAAATGCCGGAAGCCCCGTTGATGATGCCGGCGGTGGGGAAATCAGGCCCGGGAATAAAGTGCATCAATTCTTGGATGCCGATGTCTGGCTGGTCAATAAACGCCAAACAAGCACTGATTACTTCGCCCAAATTATGCGGCGGAATGTTGGTGGCCATGCCCACGGCAATACCGGAGGAACCGTTGACCAGCAAATTGGGCACCCGCGTGGGCAAAACCCGCGGTTCTGATTCGGACTCGTCGTAGTTGGGCGTGAAATCGACGGTTTCCTTGTCCAGGTCGGCCATCAGTTCGTGGGCTATTTTGGTCATGCGTACTTCGGTGTACCGCATCGCCGCCGGAGCATCGCCATCAACCGAACCAAAATTACCCTGACCGTCAATCAGCAGGTAGCGCAGCGAAAACGGCTGTGCCATCCGCACCATGGTGTCGTAGACAGCGGTGTCGCCGTGCGGGTGGTATTTACCGATGACATCACCGACTACGCGGGCGGATTTTTTATAAGGCTTGTTCCAATCGTTGTTCAGTTCACCCATCGCGTACAACACGCGCCGGTGCACCGGTTTTAGGCCGTCGCGGACATCCGGTAAGGCACGGCCTACGATCACGCTCATGGCGTAATCTAGGTAAGATTGCTGCATCTCGTCTTCAAGATTGACAGCAATGATTTCTTTGGCGAAGTTTGACATGAACCCTTAAATGAAAACGCGCCGAGTGCGCTCTGCTAGGTGGAGCGTTTGCTTGTGCCAACGCCGCCAAGTAGACGGTTACGGTCGCATTGAAAAACACGGCATTGTAGCAAACCGTCGGCCGTTAGTCGAAGCTGTTGCCGTAGCTTATGCCGCGTCAGTTAGCAACACATTGCCGCTAACCAGGCTTTTAGGGTGCGCCACCGGCGGGGTGCTAACGATCATTCGGCCTGAGTCTGGTCGCACCACGGTGAAAATTTTCGGGTGTAATAAATTCTGTGAAATCCGTTGGTGCTTCATAGCACGTTTAGCACCGGTGCCATCACCACCATCTTGCTGTGCATCGGTTCGACGCTTTCTTCGGCGGTTGCTTCATAAGGTGGGGGTATGCTGGTGCCAAGCGGTCACTTGCTGGTATTGGTGAGCGACGTTCAACAAACGGCCTTCGGCGAAATAATTGCCGATGATGTGCAGGCCCACCGGTTTGCCATCAAGGAAACCAGCGGGGACGGACAGGGCCGGCACGCCGGCTAGATTGACGGCGATGGTGTAGATGTCGGCTAGGTACATTTCCATGGGGTTGCCAATTTTTTCGCCGATAGCGAACGCCGTAGTGGGAGCGACCGGCCCCATGATGACGTCAACCTCGGTCAAAACCCGTTTGAAGTCCTCGCTAATCAGGCGGCGGATTTTTTGCGCTTTGATGTAATAGGCCTCGTAATAACCGGCTGATAGCGCGTAGGTACCCATCAAAATCCGGCGTTTGACTTCTCTGCCGAAACCCTCGCCGCGCGATCTGGTGTACAAATCAGTAAGGTCAGTCGGGTTTTCGCAGCGGTGGCCGAAGCGCACGCCGTCAAAGCGGGATAAGTTGGCAGAACACTCGGCTGGGGCGATGACGTAATAGGCTGGAATCGCCAGTTTTAAGCTGGGCATGGTGACTGGCAGCGTTTCTGCGCCCAGTGTGCGGTATTCGGCCAGCGCCGCTTCCAGCACGGCAGCGATGCGGCTGTTTAAATCGGCATTGAAAAATTCCTTGGGCAGGCCGATTTTAAGACCCGCCAGCGGTTGGGTGAGTGCCGCGCTGTAATCCGGGACGGCACGGTCTACGCTGGTGGAGTCCTTGGCGTCAAAGCCCGCCATTGCTTGCAACAGAATGGCTGCGTCTTCGGCACTGCGGGCCATCGGCCCGCCTTGGTCTAGGCTGGAAGCGTAAGCCACCATGCCGTAGCGGGAGACGCGGCCATAAGTGGGCTTTAGGCCGGTGATGCCGCAAAACGCTGCCGGCTGTCGGATGGAGCCGCCGGTGTCGGTGCCGGTAGCGGCCACGGCTAAACCCGCTGCCACCGCCGCCGCCGAACCGCCGGAGGAGCCGCCGGGCACGCAATCGGTGGCCCACGGGTTTTTTACCGGCCCGTAATGGCTGGTTTCATTCGACGAACCCATGGCGAATTCGTCCATGTTCAGTTTGCCCAAGGTGACGGTACCGGCGGCATTGAGCATGTCGACCACAGTGGCGTTGTACGGGGCGATAAAGTTATCCAGCATTTTTGAGCCGCAACTGGTTTTTATCCCTAAGGTACAAAAAATGTCTTTGTGGGCAATGGGCAAGCCCAACAACAGGCTGGGGTCGCCTGCCGCTAGCCGTTTATCGGCGGCTTGGGCCTGAGCCAGAGCCTGTTGCTCGGTGACGGTGACGTAGGCATTTAACTTCGGGTGTTGTTTGATGCGCCCTAGAAAATGTTCGGTCAGCTCAAGGCTGCTGAAATCGCCGGCGCGTAAGCCCCGCGCCAGCTCGCTAATAGATTTTGTGTGCATGGCATTCCTTTTTATTCAATAACTTTTGGCACAAGGTAAAGGCCTTCCTCAACGGCGGGAGCGAGGGCTTGGAACAGTTCGCGCTGGTTGTTTTCGGTGACAGCATCGGGGCGCAGGCGTTGCACTTGATCTAAGGGGTGGGCCATGGGTTCGATGGCTTCGGTGTCTAATTGACGCATTTGCGCCATCAATTTGAGCATGTTGGATAAATCGTCGGTGTAGGATTCGATGTCTTTCGTATCAATCCCTAAACGCGCTAAGTGCGCTATTCTAATTACATTTTCTGCTGTTAGCGACATGCGTGCACTCCATTTGGGTCAAGGGGTGTTAAGCGGGGGTGGGGGTGTGTGCTTGGTTTATGATACGGTATATCTTGCTCAAGTGCCTGTCGGATTGATAGAGTATGACGATTTTTTATCTGAAAAAGGAAACCCGTAAAAATGCTGTTCAAACGAATTCGCGGTCTTTTTTCCAACGATCTTTCTATTGACTTAGGTACCGCCAACACCTTGATTTACATACCCGGGCAAGGCATCGTGCTGAACGAGCCTTCGGTTGTAGCCATCAAAGAGGACAAAATTCGTGGCAACAAAACCATCGTAGCGGTAGGTGCCGATGCCAAGCGCATGTTAGGACGCACCCCCGGCAATATCACGGCGATACGTCCGCTAAAAGACGGCGTCATCGCCGACTTTACCGTGACCGAACGCATGTTGCGGTATTTCATAGAAAAAGTTCACAAAAGTAAGTTGTTGCGGCCTAGCCCCAGAATTTTGATTTGCGTGCCTTGCGGATCCACCCAAGTGGAGCGCCGGGCCATCCGCGAGTCGGCGGCGATGGCCGGGGCGCGTGAAGTGTATTTGATTGAAGAGCCGATGTCTGCGGCAGTCGGGGCCGGTTTACCGGTGGACGAAGCCTGCGGATCGATGGTGTTGGACATTGGCGGCGGCACTTCTGAGGTGGCCGTTATTTCACTAAATGGCATCGTTTATTCTAATTCTGTGCGCATCGGCGGCGACCGCTTTGATGACGCCATCATTAACTATGTGCGCCGCAATTACGGCACTTTGATTGGCGAGGCGACTGCGGAAAAAATCAAGCTGGAAATCGGCACCGCCTATCCGGGCAGCGAGGTTAAGGAAGTTGAAGTCAAAGGCCGCAATTTGGCCGAAGGCGTACCGCGTAGTTTTTCGCTGAACAGCAACGAAATTCTGGAGGCGTTGCAGGAACCTTTATCAGGCATTGTCGGCTCAGTGAAGGTGGCGTTGGAGCAAACCCCGCCGGAATTGGGTGCCGATGTCGCCAACCGGGGTATCTATTTGACCGGAGGCGGTGCCTTATTGAAAGATATAGACCGCCTGCTGGCGGAAGAAACGGGACTGCCGGTGTTTATCGCCGATGACCCTTTGACCTGCGTTGCCAGAGGTGGCGGCTTGATTTTGGAAATGCTCGATAAAAAAGGCGTCTCCACGTTTTCCCTGGAGTAGCCAGAAACCATCGGTCTTTTGATGGCGGTTTCCTTAAAAAAAACGCCGCTGCATGAATCTAAACCGGAGGCTTCTGCTATAAAACTGTTATTTGCAACCGGGCCGTCAATCAATACCCGTCTGTTAGTTGCGGTCATTGCCGCTACCGTCCTGCTAGTGGCTGAACACCGTGGGCCACAATCAGGGTTGTTACGCACGAGCCTGTCATTTTTCACCGACCCCCTAAAATACCTAGTTGACCTGCCTTCCGGTTTGGCCAAGCAGGCGGTGGATTTTTTCGATTCCTACGCCAGCTTAAAGAGGGAAAACAAGCAACTACGGGAAGAACAATTGGTCCGACAAACGCAATTGCTTAAGCTTGAGGCCCTGGAAAAAGAAAACATCAGGCTGCGGGCCTTGTTGGAAAATTCGTTTAAGTTGGGCGAGCAAGTGCTGGTTGCCGAGCTGTTGGCAGTGGGCCGGGTACCTTATGAGCACATCGTGGTGGTCAATAAGGGTACGCGCTTTGGGGTACACCTACGGCAACCGGTGCTCGATGCTAACGGTGTGGTTGGCCAGGTGTTCCGCACCCTGCCAATGACTTCCGAGGTTATGTTGATCACGGATCAGAACCATGCCATACCGGTGCAGGTCAATCGTAACGGATTGCTGACTATTGCGGTCGGCAGTGGGCAATTCAATAGCTTGGTGTTGCCTTATTTGCCCAGCAATGCCGACATACGCCCGGGCGATTTGTTGATCACCTCAGGTTTAGGGGGTACCTTCCCGCAGGGCTACCCTGTGGCCGTAGTGGATGATTTTAACTCCCAACCGAACAAGCCCTTTGCTACCATCACGGCGACACCAACCGCTAGATTGGACCGCAACCGGGAGCTGATGATGGTCTGGAGCAAGGCTGCACCGGTACCCTTGACGGCAAACCCCGCTGATGAACCTAACCCCGTTACGCCGAATGAATGACCGTTACCACGAACACTACTGCGGGATTGGTCGGGTTGTCCTCACCCTAGTGATGGCGATGGTCCTTAGAATTCTGCCCTTGCCGCCGCAGCTGGCTGCGTACAATCCCGATTGGGTGTTGTTGGTGCTCATTTACTGGGCTTTGGCCATTCCCGAGCGGGTGGGCATTTTTTCTGCCTGGACGTTTGGTCTGCTCACCGACGTCTTGACCGGGCGCATGCTGGGCCAGTACGCATTGGCGTATTCTCTGGTCATTTACATTTGCCTGAAGCTGCACAAGCGCCTGCGCCGGTTTCCCTTGCTGCAACAAGGTGTGTTTGTTTTTTCCTGCCTGCTGCTGTCGCAATTGCTGCTGTTTTTTGTTAAAAACCTTCAGCACCCGGCGCAGTTGCACGGCACGTTTTGGTTGCCTGTACTGAGCGGGACGGTGTGTTGGCCCGTGCTACACACGCTGTTGCGTTTTGTGCATGTTAGCAAGCGCATTTGAGGGTCATGCCAGAGCTTTACACCGTTAAAGATACCGGCGCGGAAAACCGTATTTTTAACAAACGTCTTATTGCCGCGTCCGTTATCATTGGCCTGTTGACAACGGCCTTGATTGGCCGGTTGGTTTATTTGCAAGTGGTCGTTCACCAGCACTATGCCACGATGGCGAAGGAAAACAGCGTTAAAATTGTGCCGCTGGTACCCGCACGCGGCATCATCTACGACCGCCACGGCAAAATTCTTGCCGACAACACGCCGTCCTACAGTCTGGACATCACCCCCGAACAAGTCGGCGATATGGCCGACACCTTAAGTCGGCTGCAACAGCTGCTGGACATCCCCGAAGAAAAAATCGACACGTTCAAAAAGCTGTATAAACGCCAAAAACGCTTTGCCAGCACACCGCTGTTGATGAACTTGAGCGATCTTGAGTTGGCGAAATTTGCCGTAGTACGGCCTTATTTTCCGGGTGTTGACATTCGTACCCATCAGGTTCGTTATTACCCCTATGGCGAATTGGCCTCGCATGTGATTGGTTATGTGGGCCGGATCAACGAAAACGAACAAAAACAGTTGCCGGAAGTGCAGTACCGGGGTGCTACGCACATCGGCAAATCAGGCATTGAGAAAAGCTACGAGGCTGAATTGCACGGCAAAGCCGGTTTTGCTGAAATCGAAACCAATGTCCAGGCGCGGATGCTGGGTACCTTGAGCGAGACTAACCCGGAGCAAGGTGCCAGCCTGCACCTGACCTTGGACATCGATTTGCAAAAAACCGCGTACGATGCGTTGGCAGGGTACAACGGGGCGGTGGTGGCGTTGGATACAAAAACCGGCGGGGTGTTGGCGTTTGTCAGCCGGCCCGGGTTTGACCCTAATCCGTTTGTGGTAGGCATTGGCAATGAAGCCTACCAGGCCCTGAATGCATCCCAAGATCAGCCTTTGTACAACCGTGCTTTGCGTGGCCTGTACCCACCCGGTTCCACCATCAAGCCTTTCATTGCTCTGGCTGGCCTTGAGTACGATGCTATCGACGCCAGGCAAACGCTGTATTGCCCGGGGTATTTGCAATTACCCGGCTCCAGTCACAAATACCGGGATTGGCGCAAAGGCGGCCATGGCGCGGTGAACATGAGCCATGCGATTACCCAATCGTGTGATGTGTATTTTTACCGGCTGGCATTGGGCCTTGGCATTGATCATTTGCAGGGGTTCTTGAAAAAATTTGGCTTTGGCGAGCACACCGGGATTGATCTGGATGGCGAAAAACTGGGTTTGCTGCCCTCGCGCGAATGGAAGCAAGCCCGTAAGAAACGGCCCTGGTTCCCGGGGGAAACGGTGATTACCGGCATTGGCCAAGGCTATTGGCAGGTCACGCCGTTGCAACTGGCCAAAGCAACGGCCATGTTGGCGAACCGTGGGGTTTGGAGGACACCTTTTTTAGTCGACAGGATAGTCACCAGCCAGGCCACTAAGCCCGGCCCGGAAGGCAATGGGCCGTCTTTGCTGTTGGCACCTGAGCATTGGGATAGCGTGATTGCGGCGATGGTGAACGTTGTCCATAGCGCACACGGGACCGCTAAATCGATTGGGTACGGCATCGATTACCACATTGCCGGCAAGACGGGTACGGCGCAGGTGTTTAATATCAAGCAAGGTGCCAAATACAACGAAAAAAGCATAGACCTTAAGTTGCGTGACCATGCGTTATTCATCGCTTTTGCACCCGCCGATGATCCTAAAATCGCCATTGCCGTGATTGCTGAAAATGGCGGGCATGGCGGTTCGGTAGCGGCCCCGATTGCCAGTAAGGTAATTCGCCAATTTTTAAAACCTCAAAACCACGAAACCCTGCATGAAAATCCAGACCCGCCCGGAGCATTTTGACCCGCCCTCGTTGTTAGGTACGCTGTTACGAACATTGCATATTGACGTTCCGCTTTTTGTGGGTTTGTCGCTAACAGCCTTGTTAAGCTTTGCCATTTTGTACAGCGCGGGTGGCCAAGAAATGAGCCTTATCTACCGCCAAGCGGTACGGGTCGGTTTGGCTTTTGCCTTGATGATCGCCCTAGCTCAGGTTAACCCGCACCAGTTTAGGCATTACTCGGCCATTCTTTTTGGTTTTGGCGTATTTTTGTTGCTGGCCGTGTTGATCATGGGCGAAATAGGCAAAGGTGCTCAGCGTTGGCTAGACCTCGGATTTTTTCGTTTCCAGCCTTCTGAAATGATTAAAATCACCACCCCGATGATGATTGCCTGGCTCCTCGCCAACCGGCCTTTGCCGCCTAGGTCCGGGCAATTGGCGGCGGCCACTGCGCTGATTTTGCTGCCCACTCTGCTGATCGCCAAGCAGCCCGACTTAGGCACTGCCCTGCTAGTAGCCAGTTCCGGTGCGGGGGTGTTGTTTTTTGCCGGCCTGTCTTGGCGCTTGATCCTGTCCATTGTCGCCGTTTTGTCGGCCCTAACCCCGCTCATTTGGCATTTCATGCGTGACTACCAGCGCGACCGGGTGCTGACGTTTTTAAATCCAGAAGCCGACCCCTTAGGACGCGGCTACCACATCATCCAATCGAAAATTGCCATTGGTTCCGGCGGCATTTATGGCAAGGGGTGGCAGGGGAGCACTCAGTCCGAACTGGAATTTTTGCCGGAAAGTTCGACCGACTTTATTTTCGCGGTGTTCGCCGAGGAATTCGGTCTATTTGGTTGCATGGGCTTGCTGCTGCTGTATTTGGCAATTATTGCCCGTTGTCTTTATATCGCCGGACAAGCTCAAGATACCTATTCTAAATTGCTAGCGGGTAGCCTGGCTTTTACGTTTTTTGTTTATGTGTTTGTCAATATCGGCATGGTTATTGGCGTGCTGCCCGTGGTCGGTGTGCCGTTGCCGCTGATTAGCTACGGCGGCACTTCCATCGTTACGTTGATGGCCGGTTTTGGCATCATCATGTCCATCCATACGCATAAAAAAAAGTGGGCACGCTAATGGCCATGATGCTGCATCGTCTTGGTTTGCTGCTGCTGTGTAGCCTGACGTTGGCCGGTTGCAGCAAAAATCTGTCTCGTACAGAATCGGCCGCGCGGTTTGTTGATGCGCTGTATATCGAGCAGGGCTTTGCTAAATCGCAGGTGCGGCAGTGGCTGGACAGCGCTGTGATTAAGCATGAAATCCTAGCAAAAATCGCCAAACCCGCCGAAGCCATGCCTTGGCACCGCTACCAGAAAATTTTCCTCACGCAGCAGCGCATCGAGGCTGGGGTAAAATTTTGGCAAGCCAATGCAGAAGTTTTACGCAAGGCGGAACAGCGCTACGGGGTACCCCCGGAAATTGTCGTTGCCATCTTGGGTGTAGAGACTTTTTACGGTAGGCACACGGGCAAGTACCGGGTGTTAGATGCCTTGTCAACACTGGCGTTCGCCTACCCGCCGCGCGGTGTTTTTTTTCAATCGGAGTTGGCCAGCTTTTTAGTGTTATGCCGCGAGCAAAATTTAAATCCGGCCTTGCCATTAGGTTCTTATGCCGGGGCTATTGGTATTCCGCAATTCATGCCCAGCAGCTTTAGGCACTATGCCGTTGATTTTAATGGTGATAAAAAGATTGATCTTGGGCATGACAAGGCGGACGTGATTGCCAGTGTCGCCAATTATTTGCACCAACATCACTGGCAACCGGGGCAAGCTATCGCCGTGCCAATGACCGCAACAAACCAGGCCTACAAAGCAAAGTTAACGACAAGCCTTAAGCCGGATTTAAGATTGGCTGAGCTAAAATCGCTCAACTTAACAATAACCGCCCCCTTAGCTTTATCTGAAAAGGTAAAAATTCTTGAATTAAATCAAGAACAAGGCGTGGAATTATGGGCGACATTGGAAAACTTCTATTGTCTGACCCGTTATAACCACAGTGCCTTGTACGCTATGGCGGTTTATCAGTTAAGCCAATTGATTCTAGCAAAACAGGGCAAAACCTATGAACAAGCTCATAACGACAATTGCAACCATTGCGCTATGCAGTTTTTTTAGCAATGTATTGACCACGCCGGCTGAGGCAAAATCGCGAAAACACCACCGGTACCCTCACCACAAAGTCCATCATAAAAGCCATAAGACTGCCGCCGATTTCCGTCACGGGCTGGCCTCATGGTACGGGTCTAAATTTCATGGCCGGAGAACGGCTACCGGCGAACGCTACGACATGCATGCCATGACGGCGGCGCACCGGTATTTGCCTTTAAGGTCTTATGTGCAAGTGACTAACCTTAGAAACCACAAAACCGTTATCGTGCGTATCAACGACCGAGGGCCATACTACGGTGGCCGTGTCATGGATTTGTCGTATGCAGCGGCTAAGGAATTGGGGATGCGCGGTGCTGGTACGGCCCCGGTGGCTATCACTCCCATCAATGAGCTGGCAGCAATGGTGTACATGCAAGACCAGCCAGGTTAAAAGAATGTCCGGCAAAAGCTTTGCCGCCGTTGTATGAGCGCGCCGGTGGGGCGGGGTAATGGCTAAAGAGGGCGGCTAGTGGCTTAACACAGCGCCCCCTTAGGGCCTGAAGCGGTGGCTAGGAGAGCGGGTTTAGGCCTTTAAAGCCAATGTCTGTGCGGTAATAAACGCCGTCCCAGGCGATTTTTTCAGCCAAGCGGTAGGCTTTCTGCTGCGCTTGCAACAGGGTGTCACCTAAGGCACAAGCACAGAGTACGCGACCACCGACCGTGACGATCGCATCGCCTGATGTTGCCGTACCCGCATGAAAGACTTTGCAGTCTTCTTCGTCTCGGTCAGGAAGTCCTGAAATGACCGCGCCTTGGGCATGTGCGTTGGGGTAACCGGCCATGGCCATGACTACCCCGAGTGCCGCGCGCTCGTCCCATTCGCTATGGATTTGATCCAGTTTTCCTGCTAGGGCGGCTTGGCACAGACCGACTAAGTCGGTTTTTAGTCGCATCATGATGGGCTGCGTTTCCGGGTCGCCAAAACGGCAGTTAAACTCCAGTACGTTGACTGATCCGTCGGGTGCAATCATCAGACCGGCGTATAAAAAACCGGTGTAAGGAAAGCCTTCGGCGGCCATGCCGGTTAACGTTGGGGCGATAATGTCGCGCATGACGCGGTCGTGGATTTCAGGAGTGACCACAGATGCCGGTGAATAAGCACCCATGCCGCCGGTATTAGGGCCTAGGTCGCCGTTGTCGCGCGCTTTGTGATCTTGCGAGGTAGCCATGGCTACCGCGTGTTTGCCATCCGCAATAACGATAAAGCTAGCTTCTTCGCCGGTGAGCAAGGCTTCGATGAGCACACGGCTGCCGGCTGCACCGAAAGCATTGCCGATTAGCATGTCTGTCACGGCAGCGATGGCTTGTTGCTCGGTTTGCGCGACAACGACACCTTTGCCTGCCGCTAAGCCGTCGGCTTTGACCACAATGGGGGCGCCGTGTTGCTTGATGTAGGCGATAGCGCAGTCTTTGTCAGTAAAGCTTTGGTAGGCGGCGGTGGGTATTTTGTGGCGACTTAAAAAGTCCTTGCAAAAAGATTTGGAGCCTTCCAGTTGCGCCGCTTGGGCAGTGGGGCCGAAACAGCTCAGTCCTGCTGCTTGGAAACGGTCAACAATGCCTAGGACTAAGGGCGTTTCCGGTCCGACGATGGTTAAGCCTACCGCGTTTTTTTGAGCAAAGGCGAGTAAGGCATTGAGGTCATCGACGGCAATGGCAATGTTCTCAACGCCAGGTTCCAGGGCCGTACCCGGGTTACCGGGAGCGACGAACACCTTGCTGGCTTTAGGAGATTGGCGGGCTTTCCAGGCTAGGGCGTGTTCGCGCCCGCCGTTGCCGATAATAAGAATGTTCATGCAGTGTCCTGTAAAGGTTAATGCCGAAAATGCCGTATTCCGGTACATATCATTGCCATGCCGTGTTCATCCGCTGCGGCGATGACCTCGTTATCGCGCAGCGAACCGCCCGGGTGAATGACGGCGGTGATTCCTGCTTCAGCGGCGGCGTCGATGCTGTCGCGAAATGGAAAAAAAGCATCGGAGGCCATGACCGAACCGTGTACCGTTAGGCCTTCATCAATGGCTTTGATGGCGGCGATTTTGGCTGAATAAACCCGGCTCATTTGGCCTGCACCGATGCCAATAGTTTGGCCGTTTTTACAGTAAACGATGGCATTGGATTTAACAAACTGGGCAATTTTCCAGGCAAACAGTAAATCGGCCCTCTCAGCTTCGCTCGGGCTGCGTTGGCTGACCACCTTAAAAACCGCAGTGTCGTCGCTAGTGCCTTGGTCTTTTTCTTGTACTAACAAGCCGCCCGATACGCATTTGAAATCCCAGTCTGTAGGGGTAGGGTCGGGCCGTTGGCCGCATTCCAGTACTCGGACGTTAGGTTTGTTGGCGAGCACGGCTTTGGCGGCAGCACCCATCACCGGGACGACAATCACTTCGACAAATTGCTGTTCGAGGATTTCCATCGCCGTGGTTGCGTCGAGTTCTTGGTTGAAGGCAATGACGCCGCCGAAGGCCGACGTGGGGTCGGTTTGGTAAGCTAGGCGGTAGGCGGACAATAAGTTGTCGGCTTGGGCTACACCACACGGGTTGGCATGTTTGACAATGACGCATGCGGGCTGGCCGGTTAAGCTTTGCACACAGGCTAAGGCGGTGTCGGCGTCGGCGATGTTGTTGAAAGACAATGCTTTGCCTTGCCATTGCTTAGCGGCGGCGAGACTGCCGGATTCGGTGGTTAGGGCGCGGTAAAACGCCGCTTTTTGGTGCGGGTTCTCGCCGTAACGCAAGGGCTGGTGCAGCCGGTATTGCATATTCAGGATGTCGGGAAAGTCAACTGAGTTCAGTTTGTACAGGTATGTGGCAATCTGGCTGTCGTAATGAGCCGTATGGGCAAAGCATTTTGCGGCCAAATTGAAACGGGTTTGTTGGCAGAGGGTGGTTTGGCTGCCTTTGAGTTCGGCCAGGATAAAGTCGTAGTCGCTAGGGTCTACCACAACAGCGACGCGGGCGTGGTTTTTTGCCGCAGCCCGCAGCATGGCGGGCCCGCCAATGTCGATGGTTTCGATAGCGGTGTTGAAATGGCAGTCCGGTTTGGCCACAGTTTGGGCGAATGGGTACAGGTTAACTACCACTATATCAATGGGTTCGATGCCGTGTTCGGCCATAACGCCGTCATCAATGCCCTGGCGGCCCAAAATACCGCCGTGTATTTTTGGGTGCAACGTTTTTATTCGTCCATTCATCAGTTCAGGAAAACCGGTGTAAGCAGACACGTCGGTGACGGCAATGGCTTGTTCTAGCAGAAGACTGTAGGTACCGCCAGTGGCGATAATTTCTATGCCAAGTTCTTGTAATTCATGGCAAAAATCTACGATTCCGTGTTTGTCTGAGACGCTGATCAAGGCGCGGGTGATTTTGTGTTCCATAGGTTAGTTGAAGGCGGTTGAGTGTGTTTTAGCGAGTAGCCTGCCAAGGACAGGGCCGAGGCAAACCAAGAACGAGACCGGAAGAGTTAGTCTGCTTTTCCATCGATGCGCGGGGCAGTTAATATCGGCGCGTAGACAAAAACAAATAGGGCGAAGGCGGCCAACCAGCAAAGCGTGGCAAGGTAAATCAGGTTATTGTGCCAATCGGGTAGAACGATAGGCAAAACCACTCGGCATAAGGCGGCGATGTTAATCAGCCAAAAGGCGATGACCACAGCACCCGGGGCTTTCAAGAGCCGTCCTGTGTGGCCGAGGGAAACCCGTGCCATCATGCCTAAGGTCAATACACCCATACCGCCTACGGCGAAGGCGTGCAATGCCAATGAATGTGAGACTAAACCGTAGCTGGCTAGGGCGCTCAGTAGAAAGCCTAGAATAATCCAGCCATAACCCCAGTACAGTACCCACAACAACGGCACATACCAAATGCGGCGGGTATACCAAGTAGATAGCCGCCAAAAATTGGCTACCGCAGCCAAAATGGCCAAGGTAGCGATGACGGGGGGAGGGGAGGAAAACACCAGGCTAAGAAAAAAACCTGTCGCGCTTGCTAGGGAAAGACGGTCAGCCAATGGATTTTTGATGATGAGGATTCCAGATACCCCGCGTTCGGTAAAAAAAGGCAAGACACGGCCGGCAATGAACAGGATGAGCAACACCGTGGTTGCCAACGCCAAATAAATACCGGTTTGTGCCAGGCCATGCCAAAAACCCAGCAGTTGGCCATGAATTAAACCGTTGCTTACGGTTAATACCAGTAAAAAGCCGATCACTGTAAAATTTTCGTAATGTTTGCTTGCAACAAAGCGTTTGCCCGCGCAGTACGCCAACAGCGGAAAAAATATAAAATCTACCAGGGCGATTAGGCCGTCCGGCAACATCCCTGCGTAGAACGGTAGGATACGACCGTATAACCACACCAAGCACAGCCCGGCCAAGCCGTCTCCATACAGGCTTTCTTTTCCGGTCCAGTTTCTTATCGCAGTCAACAAAAAACCGGCAATGACGGCGGCCGCGTAACCGAATAGCATTTCATGGGCATGCCAGTAACGGGCCGGGTAATAAACCGCAGCAGGCCCTGTCCCGCTGGCATAGACATTCCAGACAAGCAGTAAAATCAGTGCGGACAATCCGGCCAGTAAAAAAAATGCCCGGAACCCCAGTGTAAACAGCGGGTGCTTGAAAACGTATTCTGGCTTCATTTCTTGCCTATGCCTGCTGCGAATTTACAGTTCCGTGGTATTGAGCCAAAGGTCGTGTTTGTTGCAAAGGCTTAGTGCGTACACCAAGCCGGTGTAGTTTCCTACAGTGAAAACGGAGCGGGCCACGTTTTCTTGGGTGGGATTAAAGAGGTGTTCGGCCATAAACTGGTACTGCTTATCCAGCAATACATGCTTGACAATGTAATGATCGTACCCATTCATCTCATGGGCGGTGATGAGGTGTATTTTTGTTGAGCCGTCGGTTTTGTCAATTTCGATGGTTGGTGTGTGTGTCGAAGCCTTACCCGCCCAACGCCCTTGGGAGTTTTGGCTGTAAATTAAATCGGCGGTGATGGGGAGCTGGCGGGGTTCCGCCAGGCTGGGCCAGGAGGCAACAAGACCAGCACCTACGCCAAGTTGAATAAAATTACGACGTTTCATAACAGCCCCCGTTGACGGTGTGTTTGAGTGAAGGGTGGTTTCACGTTGCGTTTGAATGTTCTAAAAACACAGTTATTGGTTTTCATTCATTGCCCGCTCCTTGAAAAGCGTTCTTAGGCATTTTAGCTTTTAACCAAGCGTAGCTTTTCTGGAAGATTGTTAAGGCTTCCGGGGCAGCAGCGATTGCCACGGCATCAACCAAGCAATACCAAGCCGCTACGCCGCTCGGTGGATTGCCTTGGGGAAGACTTAAAACCGGGTCAATGGCAGCCCATTTCCAGGTGCCAGCGGCGGTGCCAATCAATTCCAGCCAGGTGGTGATAAAAAAAGCCCCCAAATAAACCATGGGCGAGCGGCCTTTGAACAGGCAGACAAGGAATACACAATACAGCAACGCCCCAACAGCGTCACCTTGTTTTGCCAGGCCACTAATGCCGTAGACTGACCAGACACCACACACCAGTACGACAAAGGTCGCTATTTCGCGGGCATAACGCAAAAACAAGCCCGAACGCGCTAGGGCGACAGCAGTAAGGTAGACCATGCCATGTCCCGGAGGGACATAAGCGGGTACGTTGCCAAACCGGTAGGTGTAGCCGCCCATATAGGGTGAGGCAAAATGTTCACCAACGGTCGCGAACACGACAGCTATGGCCACCTGCATGCGGACTTCGTTGTGTTCGCCCAGTAACAAGCCGATTAAGAACACCCAGCCAAACACCCCTAAGGTATTTTGCCAGGCTAAACTGCCGTGGGCATCGCTAATTAAGCAAGCGGCAACGCAAAAAAAGGTAAAGCCGGCAATAAAATAATCGCGTTTATTGTGGGGGTGAGCGCAGCTTATTTTGGGAAAGTAGCGAAGCACAAAAAACCTCAAGTTAAGTAAGTTTTTAAGCGAAGTTAGGAACAACCGGGCCGCCCGGCCGAGTAGTTTACCTAAAAAAACGGGTAAGCAGGAAGGCCCATTAAAGTGTTTTAGCGGTTAAGCGGGCATTCGTGGTGTTTTTGTAACCGGCTTTTGCTGGCTGTTGGCGGGTACGGTTAGGGTGGGTGGCAGTTTTTGATGAGAGCGGGGAAAGCCGGGCAGAAAAAAGCCAGCACCCTGTTTCGGCGGTGCCGGCTTTGTTGTCTGCGGTCAGTTTTCTGGCAGCGTTTTGTTCTTTTTGTTCGCTATGATTTTTATCAAATCAGTCACCAAACCGGCCATAAATCGGATACCCGAACCTACGGCTTCAAAAACGTACGCAAGAACTTCTGAAAACGTCATGCCTTTGAATTTTTTGGCCAAGAACGGGGCTATCAGCAATCCTAAAGCCAACCCTATGACTGTAGTTCCAGAAAAAAACCCGTCCGGTTGTTTTGCTTTGGTGCTCGCTGCTGTGTTTTGTGTAGGGTCACTGGATGGCTGGGCGGTTGCCAGTTCTTTTTCCCGGGCTTCGGCGGCGGCTATCAATTGAGGCAAGCTGGCCTCGTAGTCGTCGGCTTGTACAAATGCAGTGACACCCGGAATGCTGGGTAGGTCGCCATCGCCCTTGCCGACTTTAAGCTGGGCTTTCATGCCTTTTTCCATGTGTTGGGCGATGTCGCAATGCACTAGATAGGTTTTGTCGCCCGGCGGCAAGATCAACGTCCCGGATATTTTAGCAGGGCCGGTGATCTCTAAGTGAAACATGCCTTTTGGGTACAGGTATTTAGGCAGGCCGTGCATCATCCATTGGTGGCGTATTTTATCTTCGTTGATAAAGTGTACGGTCAGTTTGGTGCAGGGCTTGAAGTTGAATTCTTGGGTGTCGAAGGCAAACATCCGACCCGGAAATTTTTCCGCATACCGATGGCCGGCATGGACGGTTATCTCTTGGGTTTCGGAGATTTTGTCGCAGCCACCGGGTAGAATGTCGCTGTTTTGCCCCATGACCATGCCACCTGCCATGTTCATCAGGTGGCCGTCACCGTGATCCATCAGCATGCCGTCATGGTCAACGATTTCCACAGCGATGGCGGGCGTTGCAAAAAGCCAGGCCAGTGCGATGAGCGAAAGTAACGGCATCATGTTTTGTCCCCTGTTCGTTTTCATAAACGGCTTTAGTCTTAAAATTAGGCTTGGTTTTTTGCTTTTGCGAACAAGCCGTTGACTCTGTTTTTAAAGTCGGTGTTTGACAAGTACAGGACGTAAAGACCGGCGAATGCGATAAACAAATAAAGAAATAAGTTGGTTTTGCTGACAGGCCCACCGGTACCCGCTTTAAATGCCATGTGGGCATCGAGACGTTCGCCTTGGTCGGGTACTAGGGTGATGTGGATTAAATACTGGCCAGGTTCTGGAACCCCGTTGGGCAGTTCTAGGTTGACGGTACCGGATTTATGCTTGGTGGCAGGTTGGAAGAAAACCCGGGTGCCTTCAGGCTCCTTGGTCACTTCAAACTCAACAGCCATATTCCGATACCGCATGTCTTGGTAATCGAAAACCAATTGAGTCTTTGTAGTAGTGCCGGGCAGGCTTCCGCAAAATTCTTGGGCTTGATACAGCGATGGCTGGTAGGCCGTGTAATGAATCCAGTGGCCGGGTTCTAACTCGAATTTGCATTGGTCGGTGTCGGTGCCAGCAGCACCGCCATGAGCCCATAGCGCGGCGGAGAATAGCAAACCTGAAAATGCCAGGCATAGTTTTTTTATAAAGCGTGCAGTGTTCATAATACCTTCCAGTCTTGAGAAATAGTTATTATTATATGGTGCTTCGTGAGTGCCCATACCCTTGAGCAGAATAGAAAACTCCAAAATTTGCTACCTAAAACAGCAAGCCGCCACAATAGCATATTAAATTATTCATAAGCAAATGGTGAACCTTTAAGCCCCTTAGCGGCTCTACTGCACTTTTTTGAACAAAAGCAGTTGAAAAAGAATTGGCTAACAGCACCTTTTTCCGGCCATCTTGTTACAGCCAAACTATAAATAAATAACGGAGTCCACCCCACATGTCATCCTTGACTACGTCCAAAGCTTGGTCTGCTTTGCAAGAACATTTCGATCGCATTAAAGACAATTCGATCCGCAAAGCTTTTGAGGAAGACCTGAACCGTCACGACAAGTTCTCGGTTAATTTGCACGATATCGTATTCGATTTCTCAAAAAATAGAATTTCTGAACAAACGTTGCCGTTGTTGATTGATCTTGCTAACCATGCCGGGCTAAAAAGCAAAATTGAGGCGATGTTTTCCGGGGTGCCGATCAATGTGACAGAACACCGTGCGGCACTGCATACGGCATTAAGAAACAGGAGCGAGTGCCCCGTTTATTTTGATGGTGAGGATGTGATGCCGCACATCCGTTCGGTGTTAGCCAAAATGCGGGTGTTTTGCGAGCGAGTCAGGTCAGGTGATTGGCGCGGTTATACCGGCAAGGCCATTACCGATATTGTCAACATAGGCATTGGCGGTTCGGGTTTAGGGCCAAAAATGGTGGCTACGGCATTAGCGCCCTACGGTTCGCCAGGGCTTAAGGTGCATTTTGTCTCTAATATTGACCAAGCCAATTTGGTCGAGACCCTCAATTCATTGTCTGCCGAGACAACGTTGTTCGTTATCGTCTCAAAATTGTTTAATACCCAGGAGACTATGATAAATGCGGCCTCTGCCAGGCAGTGGTTTTTCGACCAGACCTGTAGCGAGACAGCGATCGCCAAGCATTTTGTCGCCATTTCCACTAATGCTGAGAATGTCGCCAAATTTGGTATTGATACCGAAAACATGTTTGTATTCTGGGACTGGGTTGGAGGGCGTTATTCGTTGTGGTCGGCGGTGGGGTTGTCGGTGGCACTTTACGTCGGTATGGATCATTTTGAGGCTTTGTTGCAGGGGGCTTATGAAGTCGACGAGCATTTCCGGCATGCCCCATTTGAGCGCAATATCCCCGTTATCATGGCCTTACTGGGCATTTGGTATAACAATTTTTTCAAGGCGCAAACCCACGTCTTACTGCCTTATGATCATTCCTTGCGTTATTTTGCCGACTACTTTCAGCAAGGCGATATGGAAAGCAATGGCAAACGTATCGCCTTGGATGGGGAGCCGGTTGATTACGACACCGGGCCGATTATTTGGGGGCAGGCGGGAACAAACGGCCAGCACGCCTTTTACCAGTTGATCCATCAAGGCACTAAACTCGTTCCTTGTGACTTTTTGGTAGCGGCCAACAGCCATTACACATTGCCGAAGCACCATGCTATTTTGGTGTCCAATTTTCTGGCACAGACGGAAGCCTTGATGCGTGGTAAGGTTGCCGCTGAAGTGATCGCAGAGCTTGCCCCAGAACACGCGCAAGACAAGTTACTGGTAGCTTCGAAAGTATTTCCCGGCAACAGGCCGTCTAACGCCTTCATGTTCAAAAAATTAACTCCGAAAACGTTAGGCTCATTAATCGCCCTGTACGAACATAAAATTTTTGTGCAGGGTGCGATCTGGAACATCAATTCGTTCGATCAATGGGGCGTGGAGTTGGGTAAAGTGCTGGCAAGCACTATTTTTTTAGAATTGCAGAACGACACGGTTATCAGTAGCCATGACAGCTCGACCAACGGTTTGATCAACGCCTACAAGCGGTTGCGCGATTAATGCCCGTAATCTACAGTTTTAGTTGAGGGGGGTTTAACCTGGGTGGATGCGGTTCGCACGCAACAAGCAGTAGGTTTTTTTATTCCCTTAACGGATGCTGTAACCGACCCATCATCACCCCCTAAACCCCCATGCACCATTCAATCAAGCAAATACTCGATGCCGCCGGTCAAATTATTCTGGGCAAGCCCCACCAAATTCGGCTGGCTGTCTGCTGCCTATTGGCGCGCGGTCATTTGTTGATAGAAGACCTGCCCGGAGTGGGCAAAACCACGCTGGCCTACACGCTGGCGAAATTGCTGGGTCTTCAATACCAGCGGATACAATTTACCAGCGATCTGTTGCCTGCTGACATCCTCGGTGCATCCATTTTTGAAGTTGAAAACCATCGTTTTACCTTTCACCAAGGGCCTATTTTTAACCAAATGATTCTGGCGGATGAAATCAACCGCGCCACGCCAAAAACCCAAAGTGCTCTGTTGGAGGCGATGGAAGAGCAGCAAGTCAGCATAGAAGGCACCACTTACGCCTTGCCTCAGCCTTTTTTTGTTATCGCCACCCAAAACCCTTCCTTCCAAGCGGGCACTTTTCCTTTGCCAGAATCACAGTTGGATCGGTTTTTAATGCGCATTCGTCTAGGCTACCCCGACCACGCCGCCGAACGCCTGCTGCTGGCTGGACAAGACCGACATAGACTGATTGCCCAGCAACCGGCTTGTATAACACCCGCTCAACTTGAAGCACTGCAAAAAGCGGCGGCGGCGATACACACCGCCCCGGCCCTATTGGACTATTGCCAAGCCTTGATAGCGTTTACCCGGGAATCGTCCGTGTACAGTTACGGTTTGTCGCCACGCGGTGGGCTGGCGTTATTGCGGGCTGCCAAATCGTGGGCGTTTATGGACCAGCGCGACGCCGTTATCCCCGAGGACTTGCAGGCTGTTTTGGCGGCGGTAGCCGGGCATCGTCTGTACGCGGATAGCCAAGATTCGGCAGCCATCGTTGCCCCTATCTTGGAAAAAGTGGCGATTTGTTGAGAATGTCCCGTTTGGCGGCTTGGCTAAAGGCACGGCGTTTTTTCGTCGGCGCAGCTGCGTCAGACAAGCCGGTCACCTTGACGCACCGGCGCATTTTTATTCTACCCAATCAACGCGGGATTGGTTTTTGTGCGCTCATTCTGTTGCTGTTGCTGATAGCGTTTGTCTATGCCAACAACTTAGTCTACCTTCTGGCCTTTTTGTTGTCGGGTGTGTTGGTCGTCACTATGCTGCACAGTTTTAAATCCTTGGCCGGCCTGATGCTGCAAAAAGGTCAAAGTACGCCGGTATTTGCCGGTGAAGATGCGGTTTTTAATTTACACATCAGCAACCCCGGAAACTTTGGCCGTGCAGCCATCGACATTGTCTTAGAGCAGCCACTGACCGTGACCTTACCAAGCCAGAGCAAAATCACGGTTCGGCTGTATGCCAAAACCCGAAACCGGGGCTGGCATCGGCCCGGCAAAGTCACTGTGTCTAGCCTGTATCCACTGGGCTTGTTTCGTGCCTGGGCTCCTGTGCAATTTGATTTTAAGGTGCTGGTTTACCCTAAACCAGCCGAGCAAAGCTTGCCGTTTCCCGATGCGGCCGCAGTAAACGGCGAACCCGGTGGAGGGGGGAGGGGGGGTGAGGATTTTTATGGGGTGAGGGAATACCAACCCGGTGATGCCATCAAACACATCCACTGGAAGGCCCTGGCAAAACGGCAGGGGGTGTTTAGTAAGCAATACGGCAGTGAACGGGCTGACGAATTGTGGCTGGATTACGCGCAGATCCAAGGCAACGGTGTCGAAGAGCGGCTAAGCCGGTTGTGCCGCTGGGTGATCAACGCCGAACAAGCTGGTTTGCGCTACGGCTTACGCTTGCCAGAATTGGTCTTAGCACCATCAAGCGGGTCTGAGCATTACCGAAAATGTTTGACGGCACTGGCGTTGTTTTAATCGGTGGTTTGGCGACAGGGCTGGCCAAGCGGTTTGGTTTCCACCAACAAGTCTGGAGTAATCGGATGTATCGGCACTTTTTGTGCGATATAGGTCTCAATATCGGGCATTGAATAGGCGTATTCCTCACAGATAAAACTGATCGCCACCCCGGATGTACCGAACCGCGCCGTACGACCTATGCGGTGTACATAATCCTCAGGTTCCTGGGGCAGGTCGTAATTGAACACATGGGAAACCCCGTCAATGTGCAAACCCCGTGCGGCGACATCCGTGGCAATCAAAAGATTGACGCGGTTGTTTTGGAAATCAGCCAGCAGGCGTTGTCGCTGATCTTGCGCTACGTCGCCACTTAACGCTGCCGTTTTATAACCGTTGGCTTTGAGGGTGCTGTCTAAAAAAACGGCCGAACGCTTGGTGTTGACAAACACAATGCTTCGCTGCGGCAACTTTTTACGCAACAATCCCACCAGCAATGGCAGTTTTTGTTCATTTGCTGGGCAAAAAGCCAGTTGCTCAATGGCTTGGGAAGTAACTTCCTCGCTTTCAATGCGGATTAAAACGGGGTTGTTCATGTACTCATAGGCCAGCTCTGTGACCTTGTAAGAAAGCGTCGCCGAAAACAACATGCTTAACCTTTGTTCAGGGTCCGGCATCCGCCGCAGCAAATAGCGGATGTCTTTGATAAAACCTAGGTCAAACATGCGGTCTGCCTCGTCCAAGACCGTTATCTGTACATGGCTTAGACTGAAAGCATCTTGCCGGTAGAAATCAATGATGCGGCCTGGAGTGCCGATGATGATGTCAGGGTTTGCCTTCACCTTAGCGAGCTGTTTTTGGTAATCGATACCGCCATAAATCAGCGCGATTTTAAAGCCTAAATGACTGCCTAAAGCCAATGCGTCTTTGTGGATTTGGATGGCCAGTTCCCGGGTCGGCGCTAAGATAATCGCCCTAGGTGCGCCATGAGTTTCGGCGGCTTCTGACGTAGTACCCGATACGCCGCCGCCCCCTGTGTCAAAATCATCTTCCTGTGCATCGTCTACGCCAAGCAAATGCTGGAAGGTCGCCAATAAAAAAGTGGCCGTTTTTCCGGTGCCGGTTTGTGCCTGACCGGCGATGTCTCTGCCTCGTAACAACAAGGGCAAAGCCTTGTCTTGGATAGGCGTACACTGGCTAAAACCGGCTTCTTGCAAGCCTTGCAGAAGGCTGCTGGACAGCTCAAGGTTGCTAAAGCGGGTTGGCGTTAAATGCGTGATACGGTTCATGGCTTCATCATAGCGTAAAACTAAAACGGGTTAAAAGCTTGCCTGAGAAATAAATTGACTCGCTGAGTTAACGGCCCTATATTCCCAACCTTTTTGGAGAACAGATTGTGAGCGACTTGGTTTTTCATGTAAACGACGGCGATTTTGATGAAAAAGTGATTAAATCCGAGGGTCCGGTGTTGGTTGATTATTGGGCAGAATGGTGCGGCCCTTGCAAAATGATTGCTCCCGTCTTAGAAGCAATTGCCAAAGAATATGCTGGAAAACTCACCGTAGTTAAGCTAAACATTGACGAGAATCCCAAAACACCCCAGCACTACGGCATTCGCGGAATTCCCACTTTAATGCTGTTTAAGGGCGGTGAAGTGGAAGGCACTAAGGTGGGGGCATTGACCAAACCCGAGCTCGTTAAGTTTATCGACAGCAATCTTTAAAGCCCGCCTGCCAATTGTAGATGTTACAGAACGCACCTTAATGCCGGCCCCGTTCGCCCACGGACAGACGGGTCTGATTACTAAACGGCTTAATGTGCGTTCTGAACGCCGCCTAACAAAGCGTTGGACGGGATAGACCCCTTCGACTATAATCAGCCGTATGCCGCATTCTGGCATCCAGCCTTGTACAGTCCAAACTATACACCCCACCCCCCTCCCATCGCGGTCTGCCGTTCGTGCCTTTCCGCATACAATTTTTTATGAACTTAACCGAATTAAAACTAAAACAAATAAGCGAAGTTATTGAAATTTCGGAATCTTTAGGCCTAGAAAATGTTGCCCGATCACGCAAACAAGACCTGATTTTTGCCATTTTGAAAAAACAAGCCAAAGCCGGTGATGATATTTACGGCGACGGTGTGTTGGAAATTCTGCAAGACGGTTTTGGTTTTTTGCGTACGCCAGGCTGTTCTTATTTGGCAGGCCCTGACGACATCTATGTATCACCCAGTCAAATCCGGCGTTTTTCATTGAAGACAGGCGACACCATCAGCGGGAAAATTCGCCCGCCCAAGGACAACGAGCGCTATTTTGCCATGCTAAAAGTTGAGCGAATCAATTTCGAGCCACCCGAAAACACCAAGAACAAAATTCATTTTTCCAACTTAACCCCACTGTTTGCCAACCAACGTTTTACGTTGGAACAGGGCAACGGCAGTAGCGAAGATTTGACCGGGCGTATCATTGATCTGATCGCCCCCATCGGCAAGGGCCAGCGCGGACTGATTGTGTCGCCGCCAAAAGCCGGTAAGACCATGATCCTGCAAAGCCTAGCCCAATCCATCGCGTTAAAAAACCCAGAGTGTTACCTCATTGTTTTACTGATTGACGAACGCCCCGAGGAAGTCACGGAGATGGAGCGTTGTGTCCGAGGCGAGGTAATTTCTAGCACTTTTGACGAGCCACCCACACGTCATGTGCAAGTTGCTGAAATGGTTATTGAAAAAGCCCGTCGCTTGGTCGAGCACAAGCACGATGTAGTCATTTTGTTAGACTCCATCACCCGCCTGGCCCGCGCCTATAACACCGTAGTGCCCTCTTCCGGAAAAATTCTCACTGGCGGTGTCGACGCGAATGCCTTGGAAAAACCCAAGCGCTTTTTTGGTGCCGCCCGCAATATCGAGGAAGGTGGCAGCCTAACCATCATAGCCACCGCCTTAATTGACACCGGGTCGCGTATGGATGAAGTTATTTTTGAAGAATTCAAAGGTACTGGCAACATGGAGCTGCATCTGGATAGGAAAATTGCCGAAAAGCGCATTTACCCAGCCATCAACATCAACCGCTCAGGAACCCGCCGGGAAGAGTATCTGGTTGACCCAGATACTCTACAAAAAACCTGGATATTGCGAAAAATTCTGCAACCCATGGATGAAACCGCCGCCTCTGAATTTTTAATCGGCAAGCTGAAAGATTTTAAAACCAACGTTGGGTTTTTTGATTCCATGAAGCGTTAACTTCATCAAGCTGCCGACCCGGCTTTCCTGGCCTGCCCGCAAGACACCGCCCCCGCTGCCATCATCGCAAAGGCATATTCGCCCGAGGCAAATACCGTTAGGTAACCGCCCAAGATTTTTGGTCGTTCGCCAAAAAGCAGGCCGCCAACTTAAATGGGGTTGCACTTATAAGCTGGGTCAAGGAAGTCTACCCGGGTTTTTTAAAAACCAGTTCAGCCCAAGGCATCAACAAAGCAATGCAAGCAAGATCAGGCCTGGGATAATCCCAAGAATCAATCCGATCACGATGGCAATCGTCTCGCCTGTTGAGTAATCGCAACTTTTCTCACCGGCACTGGCCTTGGCTAATCGGTCATCATCAAGCCCCGCCAGCATCATGCCGTCAAATACATCGGCGACTTGTTCTTGCGAGGATGCCACCAATATATGCGAACGAGCCTCGTGAAGACGAGTTTCGGCCGATCGCAGGTCATCGCTGAATGGCATGATGCGACGGGCATTTTTTAATGCGTTCACGGCATCGTTAGTTGGTGCAAGTGCAATCGTACGTGCCCGCGTAAGAGTATCGGCAGCGATGATTTCGTTTTTTAGTTGGCTTAGCTCTTGGTATTGCCCTGGATCGGTTCGACAGGAAGATTTAATCAATTGCATTGTGCTTGCCGAAGCCCAGGCATTAGCGGATGCTGTTTGTGACGGAGGAACTATAAAAAACGATGAAAGAACCGCAATAGTGACAAATAAAAGTGGGTTTATTCTTTTTACAAACATGGCAATTCTCCAAATTAATTGATAGGCGTGAGTGAATAACATGGCCAAACAACGGTCAATTTGTAACCGAACCTAAAGGCGAACCAGAAAAGTCTCTGAAAATAGTAGAAACAGCGAGAAAATTGAGGTTTTTCGTCCGTGAGAGTCTACGTTTCGAAACGAGGTGACGCGATCGAATGGGAACCACCAATCGCATGAATGGCCGCATAATTTTTGCAGATTTTTCGGTTAAAGAATTTCCGAAAAAAATCTCGCAAAAATAGCGGCCCCCAGAAAAATGCAGAACCATTAACTGTAGTAGTTCAGGACACCCTCTGCACATTTTATAAACTGTCCTTAACATCTTCCTTTAGGTCACCAAAGCCCGACTGAACCTTGCCGATATTCTTTTGGATGTTTCCTTCTATCTGCATCTCCTTGTCATCCAATACTACGCCCGCAGCTTCCTTGACTTTGCCTTTGACTTCTTTGATTTTGCCTTCTATTTGATCTTTGTTCATACCATTCTCCTCAAAGTTAGGGCCATAGCCGAATTGCTATCGCCAAAGCCTGGAAAGACATTTCCAGGGAATTAGGGCAAGGGATTTTTAAAGAATCCCTGCCCTTATTGTGAATGGAGGGATTTACCTTACCCCACCTTCCGACATTTAACATCGTAAATCTATGATAAATAAAGCGCTTATCTGGTCGTCTTCCAAGTCATCCACCAAACACCGGAGCATCCGTATCTATCGACAACGAGTACAACTTTCGTTGTAACCGCCGATTTTGTGCTATTACCGCAGTTAGCTGCTCATGGGGGTGGTGTTGTCAGTAACCATACCATGCCATCTCAACCTAGGTTGAGCTTTCAGTCGCTGACGGCACACGGCACAGGGAACTTCGAGCCGGAGCCTGGAGAAGTGAGTGCCGTTAGTTCTTATCGCAACCGGCGTTTTTTCGAGCCTGTTTTTCGCGAAAAATAAAATGCAACCGGGCGATATTGAGGGTGTAGAGTCAGTGGCACGATGTCTCGATCCTCTTGTTGGGTCGGGACGATACGGTGATAGGACGGCGTGGGTTTGCGAAGCAATCTAAGTTAGAGTCAACGTCGATACTGAAAAGCTAAAAAAGTCGTTGGCATGGGCGAACCATGCCGAGGTTAAAGCGGGTTCTTATACAAGCCCGTGACGCTATGTCTATGCCGGTATCAGTGATTTTTTAGTTGTCCGAGCGGACAGCACTGCCGCGCTCATCAAGAAAACACGCTGCGGTAACGGGCAGTGCCAATCGGAAGGGGTGGGGTGGCTATAAAATGCACTGTTTAGGCGAAAAAAAAAGCAGCTTCAGGCTGCTTTTTTGCTTTCTAGGTTTTGGTTTGCAACGCTTAGAGTTTTTCTTTGATCCGTGCGGCTTTTCCGGTCAAATTGCGCAAGTAATACAGTTTGGCGCGGCGAACATCACCCCGACGTTTGACAACAATTTCGTTGATCAACGGGCTGTGGGTTTGGAACACGCGTTCAACTCCGGTGCCGTGAGAAATTTTCCTGACGGTGAACGCCGAATTCAGACCACGATTGCGTTTGGCGATGACGATGCCTTCGAACGCCTGGATACGTTCGCGTTCACCTTCCTTTACTTTAACCTGAACGACAACGGTGTCGCCTGGGCCAAAGTGGGGGACTTGTTTTAGCTGCATTGCTTCCAGTTCATCAATTATGTTGCTCATAACACACCTTTATTAATCCAATTCCACTATAAATTCTTGTAGCAACCGCTCTTGGTCTGCGGTTAGTCGCTTTGTGTTCAGCAAATCCGGACGCTTTTGCCAGGTTCTGCCTAAGGTTTGTTTCATTCGCCAACGGGCAATGCCGGCATGGTCGCCGCTCAACAAAACGTCGGGCACCCACTGGTTTTCAATGCGGGCTGGGCGGGTATAATGCGGGCAATCTAAAAGCCCGTTGGTATGTGATTCTTGCGCCGCCGATTGGGCATGACCCAATACGCCGGGTAACAGACGGGTTATCCCGTCAATCACCACCAGTGCCGCCAATTCACCCCCGCTAATGACGTAGTCGCCTAGAGACCATTCGTCATCACAGTCAAGCCTGATGAAGCGTTCGTCTACGCCTTCGTAACGACCAGCGATAAAAATAATTTGCTCAAATGAAGTAGCTTCCGCTAATAACGATTGGGTCACTGATCGGCCTTGTGGGCTTAGATAAATGACTTTTTTGTTGCCGTTTTCTGGCTGGCTGGCCGCAGCGACGGCATCGTGCAAAGGCTGGTATTTCAATACCATGCCAGGTCCGCCACCGTAGGGGCGGTCGTCTACGGTTTTATAGCGGTCGTGGGCATAATCACGGGGGTTCCATGTCTTCAAGCGTATTAGCCCACGCTCTATCGCACGCCCTGTAACGCCGAAACTTAAAGCCGCTACCACCATTTCCGGAAACAGCGTTACTACATCAAAGTGCATGGTTTTTCTAAAAATCAGGATCCCAATCGACGGTAATTTTGCCGGTTTCAAAATCGATTTTGAGGATATTTCGCCCCTGTAAAAAGGGTATGGCTCGGTCACGCTCGCCACGGACGATCAAAACATCGTTAGCACCTGTTTCCATAAGGCCAGCGACCAATCCTAGGTCAATCCCGGAGTCGGTTTCTACTGTAAGGCCGACTAAATCAGACCAGTAATATTCGCCAGGCTGAGGTTTAGGCAACTGTTCGGGTGCGATAAAAATATCGCTGCCTACCAATGTTGCCGCAGTTTCCCTGTCGTTGATGCCGTCTAGCAAGACAATAAGCAGTTTTCCGTGGACTGCACTGTCAGTTACCCTGACGGTTTGTTGCGCCCCGTTTTTTGATAGCAGCCAAGGGGAATAATGCAGGATATTTTCCTTGGTTTCAGTGTAGGAAAATACTTTTAGCCAGCCTTTGACACCAAAAAGGCCAGAAATTTTGCCCATACAAATGGGCTGTTTCCTGGTCAAACAGGCACTGCCGCCGTATCCAGTTTACGGGCATCTTTTATCAGTCTGGCGACCCGCTCGGAGGCTTGGGCACCTTTTGATTGCCAGTATTCAGCACGTTGGCAGTCTAAGCGCAAACGCACTTCTTGTTTGCGCGCTAACGGGTTAAAAAAACCCAGTCGTTCGATGTACCTGCCATCACGGGCATTGCGACTGTCTGTGACCACGACATGATAAAAAGGTCGGTCTTTGGCGCCGCCCCTAGAAAGACGAATGGTTACCATGAAAATTCCTCAAAAACTTTTGATTTGTTTAAACCTTGCCATTCTACGTTAAATTTTTATTAAGTGAAGAAAAAATTTAACGAAGCCCCCGAATATTGCCTTTCACGCCACGCATCATGTTGGGTATGTTGCCATTTTTCATTTTCTTCATCATTTTTTGCAACATCGTAAATTGCTTGAGTAAGCGGTTGATGTCTTGTATATCCTGGCCGCAGCCTTTGGCAATCCGCTCTTTTCGGCTGCCTTTGATTAAATCGGGGAATTTTCGTTCTTGTTGGGTCATAGAACAAATCACCGCAATTTGGCGGGCGATCATTTTGTCGTTGATTTTGTTTTTAACTGTCTGGGGAACACTGTTGATGCCGGGGAGTTTGTCGAGCATCGAAGCGACGCCGCCCATGTTCTGCATTTGCTGCAATTGTTCACGGAAGTCTTCTAGGTCAAAACCTTTGCCTTTTTGAATTTTTTTAGCGAGTTTCTCGGCCTTCTCTTTATCAACTTTTTGTTCAATTTCTTCGATTAAACCCAGCATGTCGCCCATGCCTAAAATCCGCGAGGCGATGCGATCAGGATAGAACGGTTCTAAAGCATCGGTTTTTTCGCCGACACCAATGAATTTAATGGGTTTGCCTGTGATGTGACGAATGGATAAGGCCGCCCCGCCACGGGCATCGCCATCGGTCTTAGTCAGGATGACACCGGTTAGCGGCAACGCTTCATCGAAGGCCTTAGCACTGTTAGCGGCATCTTGCCCGGTCATGCTGTCGACTACAAACAGCGTCTCTATGGGTTTGACGGCAGCATGCAAAGCCTTGATTTCTGACATCATGGCGTCGTCGATATGGAGCCGGCCGGCCGTGTCGATAATCAGAACATCAAGAAATTTCCGCTTCGCTGCATCCAGCGCCGATTTGGCAATATCAACCGGTTGTTGCGATGCGTCGCTGTCAAAAAACACCAACGACAAATTTTCGGCTAAGGTTTGCAGTTGCTTGATCGCCGCCGGACGGTAGATGTCGGTGCTAACGACCCCGACTTTTTTCTTTTGGGTTTCTTTTAGCCAGCGACCCAGTTTAGCGACTGTGGTGGTCTTGCCTGCCCCTTGCAGGCCGGCCATTAAAATGATCGCAGGCGGCTGGGTTCTAAAGCTTAGGCTTTCGTTGGCTTCGCCCATCACTTTGATCAGTTCTTTTTGCACCAGTTTAATTAAAGACTGGCCTGGAGTGAGGCTTTTTTGCACGTCTTGACCTAACGCCCCGCGTCGAACGTGTTCGATAAACTCAGTCACTACCGGCAAGGCCACATCCGCTTCTAACAAAGCGACCCGCACTTCGCGCAGCGTGTCTTTGATGTTGTCGTCAGTTAGACGGCCTTGGCCGCGCAGGTTTTTTAGGGTTCCGCTTAATCGGTCGGTCAGGTTGTCAAACATACGGGGTTCGTTATCGTGGTTTTGTCGGTGAAAAGCAGTTGCCTGTGGATTTGGCACTAGGACTGTTGAGCCGCGTAGTTTACCATAGCGCACGGGGTTTATGTAGCTACTGCCGGTTGCTGGTTATCAATCAGCACCTGCCTTCTTTGCCCCACTTGGCCAAATTATGGCATCCCTTACCGTCTGTATTACCTGCCCATTCGCGATGTTTGCCTTGTTCCTTGCTAGCTTAGCTATTGTTTGGTATCTCGCCGCCGCTGCGCTGCAGGCTCGGTATTGGTCTGAGTTCGATGCACCTCGGTCGGTTTTGCTTTGTGCTTGGATGGGCGTAGCTTTTCAAGCTGGGTATCTTGTTGCTCATGTTCAGGCCGTGGGTGGATTTGATCTGGGGTTTTTGCATACTGCCGCTTTGGTAGCTTGGGTAGTGGTCTTGTTGATTTTGGTTGTAGCTATGACTAAGCCGGTTGCGAAATTAGGGCTGGTCATGTTTCCTCTGGCCGCGCTGATGTTGGGTTTAGATTTGGCATTGGTGGACCCGAAACAGACGTTATCCGTCCTTGACTGGGCGATGACTACCCATATTTTGACCTCCGTGCTGGCTTTTGCCTTGATTAGCCTCGCCGCCTTGCAGGCGTTGCTCCTGGCTTTTCAGGATCAACAGCTAAAAAGCCACCCGCCTAAGCGTTTTGTGCGGTCGCTACCGTCTTTGCAGGCCATGGAGTCTTTGCTGTTCCAGATACTGGTTGCAGGCGTATTGTTGTTGAGCGTTTCGCTCGTGACCGGCTTTGTTTTTGTCGAAGACTTGTTTGTCCAGCATCTGATCCACAAAACGGTGCTGTCTATTTTTGCCTGGTTATTGTTCATTGGTTTGTTGCTGGGTCGTTGGCACTACGGCTGGCGTGGGCAAACGGCTTTGTTGTGGGTGTTGAGTGGTTTTGTTTTGTTGTTGCTGGCGTATTTTGGCAGCAGATTCGTGTTGGAATGGGTGTTGCGACGGCAGCTCTAGGCGGGTTTTCCTAGGGTCAAAATGTTAAGAATAGATGTTAAGAATAAAGTCGAATTAAAAATCTGCTTGAAAAAAAACAGGCAGCAAAGGATAATTACTGGTCTTCAGCCTTTCAGGTTGAAGCTTTATGGTGATCGTGCCGGTCCTCCCGCAACGATAGGCTGCGAACCCCGCCAGGTCCGGAAGGAAGCAACGGTAGCAGCCGATTCGTGTGCCGGGATGTGGCTGGTGCGATTGCCGCCCCAACATTCCTACTTCAGCCGCTAATGAAGTATCAGGTTCTCGCCCGTAAATGGCGTCCGCATGACTTTTCCGAAGTTGTCGGGCAAGAACATGTCGTCCAGCCCCTAGCCAATGCCTTGCGGCACGAGCGCTTACATCACGCCTACCTGTTTACCGGAACCCGAGGGGTCGGCAAGACCACCCTGGCGCGTGTTTTGGCCAAAGCCATCAACTGTGAAAATCGCCAAGATTTTAATCCCTGCGGTGTGTGTCAGGTGTGCAAAGAGCTGGATGAAGGCCGCTTTTTAGATTTGATCGAAGTCGATGCCGCCTCGCGCACTAAAGTCGAAGATACCCGTGATTTGCTTGACAACGCCCAGTACGCTCCCAGCAGGGGACGCTTCAAAATCTACCTCATTGACGAAGTACACATGCTGTCCGGCCACAGCTTTAATGCGTTGCTGAAGACTCTGGAAGAGCCCCCCCCGCACATCAAGTTTTTGTTGGCAACCACTGACCCACAAAAAATCCCGGTTACGGTGTTGTCTAGGTGCCTGCAATTTAACCTAAAACGCTTGTTGCCTGAGCAAATTTATGGGCAAATGGCGCACATTTTACAAGCCGAAGGCATTGATTTTGAGCCTGCCGCAGTCAAAGCCATCGCAGGCGCTGCCGACGGCAGCATGCGCGATGGCTTGAGTCTGCTGGATCAGGCAATTGTGTACGGTGCCGGTCGAGTTGGCTTAGTGGATGTCCAGGCTATGTTAGGCACGGTTGCAGGGCAATCCCTGCATGGCTTACTGAGGGCATTGGCGGCTGGTGATACCCACCGCGTATTGGCAAAAATCCAAGAAATTGCCTGTTTTTCTGTCGATTTTGATCGAGTTTTAGAACAGTTGTTGCTGGCGTTGCACCGCATAGCCTTAAATCAATTCATTCCACAGTTCTTGGAAGATGCTGATGAGGAAGCGGACATAGCGGCGTTGTTCACGCCGGAGGATGTCCAGCTTTTTTATCAGATAGCCTTGTTGGGCAGGCGTGACCTTGCCTGGGCGCCAGACCCTAAAAGTGGTTTTGAAATGCTGATGCTAAGACTGTTAGTTTTTAAGCCGGTTGCCGTGCAAAGCGTTCCAGATACTTCGCCTAAAACCGAGAACCCATCGGCAGACACCAGGCCGGTTGTGGACGCCGTTAAGGGTGGCCAGAGTTGGGCCGCGATGGTGACGGCGATGCACTTGGAAGGCGTCACCAAGCAATTGGCCGTCAATTGCGTATTGGAACACCTGGACGCAAAAGCCTGTACCTTAACGCTGGATGCCGCACACCAGAGCCTGCTGACCCCTAAGCGGTGCGAAAAATTGCAGGACGCCTTACAAACTTACCTGGGTGCGCCCGTTAAATTGGTCATCACGCTGGCTAAAAAAGCCCTAGACACCCCCGCTATTCAGGAAATCAGGAAACAGCAAGGCCTGCAACAGGCAGCGGTTGCCGCCATTCACTCAGATCCCCAGGTAAAAGCCTTGCAAGACCAATTTGATGCCAGGGTGTTGCCGAATTCTATAGAACCCCTATAACCCTTAAAAAATTAAGGAGATCACGATGAAAAACCCATTGGGCGCATTGATGCAACAAGCCCAAAAAATGCAGGAAAACATAAAAAAAGTCCAGGACGAAGTCGCTGCAATGGAAGTGCAAGGGGAATCCGGCGGCGGCTTGGTAGTTATTATCATGAATGGCAAGCGTGAGGCCAGAAAAGTCACTATCGACCACTCTTTATTGGCTGAAGATAAAGACATGCTGGAAGATTTAGTGGCCAGTGCCATCAATGACGCCGTCAACAAAGTGGCCAAAATGAAAAAAGATAAGTTGTCTGAAGTAACCGCAGGTTTCCCTGTTCCGCCCGGATTTCAACTGCCATTTTGATATGGACAAAAAGGGGCTTTTGGGGCAATTGATACAGAATTTATGCAGTTTGCCTGGAGTAGGGCCAAAAACAGCCCAGCGCATGGCTTTTTATGTTTTGCAGCGCAACCGCGACGGCGGCAGGCGACTGGCCGAGGCGTTGTTGCAGGCCGTAGAAAAAATTGGCTACTGCCAGCAATGCCGCACCTTTACCGAGCACCCGGTTTGTGACACCTGCCAGGATGCTAGCCGAGACAGTGCTTGTATCTGCGTGGTGGAAAGCCCCGCTGATGTATGGGTGGTGAGTCAAGCCACTGACTTTAAAGGTAGGTATTTTGTGCTGCATGGCAAGTTGTCGCCCTTAGACGGCATTGGCCCGGACCAGCTCGGCCTGGATCATTTGGAACGGCTGCTTTCTAAAGGTCAGGCAAAAGAGCTTATTTTGGCGATAAATTCAACGCTTGAAGGTGAGGCGACGGTTTTTTATCTGGGCGAGTTAGCGAGGAAATACGCGGTTAAGGCCAGCCGGATTGCCCACGGTATCCCCGTAGGGGGAGAGCTGGAGTTTATTGACAGCAGCACCTTAGTCCACGCCTTCAATGACCGTAAAGTAATGTAACCCAATCGTGAGAAAAAAATCGTGGCAGACTGCTTGTTTTGCAAAATAGTGGCGGGCATCATCAAGCCCGACGTGGTGTATGAAACCGACCAAGTGTTGGCGTTCAAGGATATTAATCCTCAGGCACCGGTGCATATTTTGGTGATACCCAAACGCCATGTCGCAACCCTTAACGAACTGAATGATTTTGATTTGGCAGGAGACTTGATGCGGGCAGTCATTGCTGTTGCCGCACAGCAAGGCCTGTCTGAATCCGGCTACCGGACGGTGATTAATTGCAACCAACAAGGTGGCCAAGAAGTTTACCATTTGCACTGGCATCTATTGGGCGGTCGGCAAATGCACTGGCCACCCGGTTGACTGCAACAAGCCAGTCTATCCGGTAGTTTTGACTGCCGTCAGCAAATCCATAGCCCTCTCTGACCAATCTTTTGGCTTCCTATGCCGCTTAAAATTGCCCTGGCCCAAATTAACCCAACCGTCGGTGATATCGATGCCAATGTCAGAAAAATCATAGCCTTTTCCTGTCAGGCGAAACATCAGTTAGGTGCCGATTTGGTACTGTTTCCGGAATTATCGGTGACGGGGTATCCGGCAGAAGACTTATTATTGCGGCAGGACTTTGTTATTCAGGCCAGGCAGGCCACCGTTGGTTTGGCAAGTCGCGTGCCACACGACCTGGATGTGGTAGTGGGCTTCCCAGAATTGGATGAAGCCGGCAACCTTTACAACGCGGCTGTTGTGCTGCGTCATGGCCAAGTCTTGGTTTGTTACCGCAAAAGAGCGTTGCCCAATTACGGGGTTTTTGATGAACAACGCTATTTTTCACCGGGTGGGCAAACCTGTATTTTTGATTTGCAAGGCGTCCGCATTGGACTGGCTATCTGCGAAGATGTTTGGAAGCCCGATACAGTGGCCGACAACAAAACAGACGGTGCCGAACTGCTGTTGGTTTTAAACGCTTCCCCCTTTCATGCCGGCAAGATACACCAACGCGAAGCGGTGGTGGCCAGTCAAGGACGGACATTGGCACTGGCGTTGGTTTATGTCAACCAAGTAGGCGGGCAAGATGAACTGGTATTTGATGGGGCTTCGTTCGCCGTCAATCACCACGGTGAGGTGGTTTACCGGGCAGAAGAATTTCAGGAAGAGCTGGGTGTGGTCGAATACGCCGGCGGGCAGTTGCAAAAAAGCCATTGCGCTCCTTGTTACCGCGCCATTTCCAGTGAGTACAAAGCCCTGGTGCTGGGCATAAGGGATTATGTCAAAAAGAACGGTTTTCAGGGTGTCCTGCTGGGGTTGTCGGGCGGGGTAGATTCGGCCTTGGTTTTGGCTTTAGCAGCCGATGCCTTGGGCAATGAACGGGTTACGGCCGTTTTAATGCCATCCCGCTATACGCTGGAAATGAGCATTGAAGATGCCATCAGTGAAGCTAACGCATTGGGAGTTAAGTACTGTGTTATCCCTATTGAACCGGCTGTGGCCGCTTTTTCTGCGATGTTGGAGCCAGTATTTGCTGGTGCTGACCGCGATGTGACAGAAGAGAACATTCAAGCTAGGTGTCGCGGTACAGTCCTTATGGCTTTATCCAACAAGCAGGGCAGCCTGTTGTTAACGACCGGCAACAAAAGTGAAATGAGCGTGGGCTATGCAACGTTGTACGGGGATATGGCAGGCGGACTTGCCCCTATAAAAGACGTGCCAAAGCTCTTGGTCTACAAGCTGGCTCGATACCGTAACGGGGTGTTCCCGGTCATTCCTGAACGGGTCTTAACGCGCGCCCCGTCGGCAGAATTAGCACCCGACCAGCGCGACGAAGATACACTGCCCCCTTATGAACAGCTCGATCCTATTTTAGAGCTGTATGTCGAGCAGGATCGGTCTGCCGCAGAAATTATTGCCGCCGGCTTTAAGGCGGAGCAAGTGCTAAAAGCCGTCCGACTGGTCGACAGTAGCGAATACAAGCGCAGGCAATCCCCCCCAGGGATCAAAATAACCTCTAAAGCCCATGGCCGGGATAGACGCTACCCGATCACCTCGGGCTACCAAGGCGACAAACTGGGCCATGCCCTGGATGCTGACACCAAACAGAGCACGGCTGCTGAATAATAATCAGCAGCCAACAAAAACATTACTATACTTCTGATGGATTGCAGGTCCGGCGGCAAAAAAATGCCCAGCTTATGCTCGGTCACGGGCGCAAATACGGGTGCTGATGGCTTTTAAAAACAGCGCACTAGATAATTTTTTAGGGGCGAATGATTCAACTCTTACGGGTATCCGATGAATTGGTTAAATCGAAAACAACGTACTGTTTTAGGCGTTGACATCAGTACGGCCGCAATAAAAATGCTTGAACTTAGCCGTTTTGGCAACCGTTACAAAGTTGAAAGCTATGCGGTGGTGCCCTTGGCTAAGGAAGTTCTGGGCGAGAAAAATTTCACCAACACCGATTTAATTGCCGAGAGCATCAAAGCGGCACTGAAAATATCAGGGACAAAATTAAAGCAGGCCACTGTTGCCGTGGCGGGTTCTGCGGTCATGACCAAACTGGTTGCCATAGACGGCTCGTTAAACGAAGCTGAGATGGAAGAACAGATAATGATCGAGGCTGATCAGTATGTACCTTACGCATTGGATGAAGTCAGCTTTGATTTTGAGGTGCAGGGCGTTAACCCGGGCAACCCGGAAATGGTTGATGTGCTGTTGGTAGCCTCTAGGCGTGAGAACGTTGAGATCCGGGTAGAGGCTTTAGCGAAGGCGGGTTTGAAAGCCCAGATCGTCGATGTAGAAGCTTTTGCAATGGAACATGCTTTTACGTTGCTGTCAGACCAATTTGCCGACTCAATCGACGGCCAAACCGTTGCCATTGTCGACATCGGGGCCACCGTAACCACGCTCAATGTTCTCTACGATGCCCGCAGCGTTTACACGCGGGAGCAAAGTTTCGGCGGCAGGCAATTGACCGAAGAAATTCAGCGCCGCTACGGTTTGTCTTACGAGGAGGCGGGTTTGGCAAAAAGACACGGCGGTTTGCCGGATAATTACGCAATGGACGTGCTTGATCCGTTCAAAAGAGCCATCGTACAGCAAATTCAAAGATCGTTGCAGTTCTACAGTGCATCCAGCGCCAACATGGGCGTGGACAGACTCATCCTAGCCGGCGGCTGTGCCTCCATACTTGGCGTTGAGCAACTGGTTGAAAAAAGCCTGGCCATACCCGTTTATATTGCCAACCCGTTTATAAACATGATGCTGTCAAACAAAGTCAAGCCACAGGCAATCAGCAATGATGCTCCGGCGCTAATGATCGCCTGCGGGCTAGCGCTTAGGAGTTTTGATTAATGGCAAAAATTAACTTGCTTCCCTGGCGAGATGAATTGCGCCAGCAGAAAAAGAATAACTTTTTCAAAATCATCCTGTTAGGGATTTTGATAACGGGTTTGTGCATGGGCCTAGTACACCTGTTTATCGACAGCAAAGTCCAGCAGCAAGAAGCAAGGAACAAGAGGCTACAAAACGAGATTGCGCTGCTGAACCAAAAAATCGTCGCCATCAAAAGCATCGAAGAGAAAAGAGCAAAACTGCTGGCTAAAATTGACGTGATCAGCAATCTGCAAAAAAGCCGCCCAGAAATCGTTCATTTATTTGATGAAATTCCAAGGTTAGTCCCCGAAGGGGTGCATTTGACAAAGTTCACTCAGTTGGGCAAGGAGCTAACATTTGAGGGAAAATCCGAGTCGAATGCCAGAGTTTCTGCGTTTATGAACGCCATAGAAGCCTCAGCCTGGCTGCACCAACCCAAGCTTGATTTCATTAAAGCCCCGGAAAGAGACAAGGCCAGCATCACCAGCGATTTTTTATTGAGAGCGCGATTGGGCGATGAAGAACCCCCTGTCGTACCGCCTAAAAAGACGCCCTCCGGTGCAGCTAAAACCCAGCCGACCAACAAGGGTAAGCTATGAACTTGAACCTATCAGAAATTAACTGGGATCCGGAAAGCTCAGGTACCTGGCCGACCCCTGTCAAGGCTATGGTTACAGGCATCGTCTGCCTGATGGTTGCAGGCGTGTGGGTGTACCTGGACACACTGGGGCAAATTGAAGTCTTTGAAGCAGCAGTGCAAAAAGAAGTCACTTTAAAACAAGAGTTTGAGCAAAAGCACAAAAAAGCAGTTAACTTGGAAAACTACGAAATCCAGTTAGCCCAAATCGAAACCGAGTTGTTTGAGATGATTCGGCAAATGCCGACTAGGGAAGAAGTAGCCAGCCTATTGATCGATATTTCGCAAATGGGTATGGCTACTGGTCTTGAGTTTAGGTTGTTCAAACCGCAACCGGCCGTGCAAAAAGAGTTTTATTCCGAGCTGCCCATCAATATCGAAGTTATCGGCGAATACGATGCATTGGGTGTTTTCGTCAGTGGCCTGGCCGCTTTGCCGAGAATTGTGACCGTACACGATGTAAAAATAGTCCCTGCGGATGACGAACCGAAAGCGAAGCCGGAAAAAGACAAGGCAAAAACAAAATCGGGCGATTTAATCATGACGGCAACCATAAAAACCTATAACGAGAGCCAAGCCGCTGCCCCTGCCAGTAAAGCGAATGCCAAAAGGGTCGTGAAATGATTAACCGAGTTAACCGCTTATTCCAGGTGCCGTATTGGCCAAGGCTGGCACCTGTTCTTACCTTTTTGCTGGTGGCTTGTGCGGACACGGACATGTCCGACTTGGACCACTTTATCCAACAAGTAAAAGCCAAGCCCAAAGAAAGCATAGAAAAACTGCCTGAATTTAAAGCACATGAAACTTTTGTCTACCAACCTGACGTATTGCGTGACCCGTTCAAACCCGTCAACGAACCCGACCAACAACAAAATGCCGGTAGTTTTATTGGTGCGGGTATTAGGCCCGATATCCAAAGACGCAAGGAAGATTTGGAAGCTTTTCCGTTGGATGCCTTGAAAATGGTGGGGACGGTGGCAATGGGATCAAGCTTGTGGGGGCTGATCAAAGCCACCGACCAGACAGTCCATCGAGTGCAAGTTGGCAACTACATGGGGAAAAATTATGGCAAAATCACCCAAATTAGCGCGAACAAGATCGAATTAATGGAAATCGTACCCGATACACCCGGGACATGGCGGGAACAACAAACTACATTGGCTTTGGTAGAATGATCTAAGAGGACAAAAAATGAGTATTAGCCATTTTGGCATTAGGTTGAAAAAGGCAGGGCACTTCAGTACGCAGGCGATCTTGGTTTTGGTGCTGTTGTTTTTAGGGGCTGCTTTTGCCAGAGCGGATGAACTCGCTATTTTAGGGCTGAATGTTGGGCAATTACCGGGCGACAAAATCCAAATAGAATTAGAAATGAGCGGTGAAGTGCCGCCCCCTAAAGTGTTTAAAACCCATAATCCGGCTAGAATTGCGCTTGATTTTATCGGTGTAAAAAACCGATTAGGAAAAAAAATCTATCCTATCAATCAGGGACCGGCTAGTAACATTTTTATTGCCCAGACCGACGACAGGGTCAGGGTTGTGCTTAATTTGTATGAATCCACACCCTTCGATACCCGGGTACAAGGAAATAAGGTTTTTTTGATCTTAAACCAGCCTGCTCACCCCGAAGTTGCCAGCGGCCCGACTAGGGACAGACCGGCGGCAGTTAGGCCGAGTGCTAAACCCAATGTGGGCATCAGTCCCAGTATTTCCAATCTGTTGCCTGCCCAATCCATCAGTGGATTTGATTTTAAACGCGGTGAAAAAGGCCAAGGACGTATCCTGATTTATTTGGCAAACCCCAATACCGTGGCCAACACTAAAGAGGACAGCGGAAAAGTAGTGGTCAGCTTTCTTAACACCACCGTGTCAGCCAACCTGTCACGGCGTTTGGATGTTTCCGAGTTTGCCACGCCTGTCCGATTCATTGACACCGAAACCACCGCTACAGAAACTAAAATTACGGTTACTCCGCAAAACAATCTTTATCAGTACTCGGTGTTTCAGTCGGACGGCTTGTTGACCATTGAATTCAGCCCGCTAACTACTGAGGAAAAGTTAGCCCGGGAAAGGGCAGGGCCTAAGTACACCGGAGAACGCTTGTCTTTAAACTTTCAAGACATCGAAATCCGTAGCGTGATTGCCATATTGGCGGAATTCACCGGGCAAAATGTGGTAGCAGGTGATGATGTCACAGGGACTATTACCCTTAAACTGGACAATGTGCCTTGGGATGAAGCCTTGGATTTCATCATGATGACTAAGCAATTAGGCAAATTTGAAACCGGCAACGTCACGCTGATTTCACCTTTAGACAAAATCAAGGATTACAAAGAAAAGCAACAAGAAGCGGAACACGCCGTCGAGCAATTAGAACCCCTGGTTACAGAATACATTAAGGTCAACTATGCGCGAGCGGATGACTTCAGAAACCTGCTGTTCGGCTACGATTCAAGCAATATCGGCAGCTGCGTCAGGTTAACTCAGATGGACATGCGGGCGGTTGGGCAACAACAGAACCAACAACAAAATCAACAGCAAAATCCTTTGCAAAATCCCATGCAGCAACAGATTCAAGAGGATATACGCAATCGAGAGCAGGAAGGTGAAACCGACAAGTTTTCTTTGTTGTCCGCCCGGGGTTCGGCGGTGGTCGACTCAAGAACAAACACCATTATCGTCAGAGAAACGGCAAAACGTCTGGATGACGTCAAAAAATTAATTCATTTGCTTGATATTCCGGTTCGTCAAGTGATGATTGAATCCCGCATTGTTATTGCCCAGAACAGTTTTTTCAAAGAATTGGGCGTCAAATTCGGCGTGGCGAAAAGCCAACAAATAGGCAATTCCCGGTTTGGTTTGGGTGGCAATAACACCCGAGGCAACATGGAAACCGTCACGTTTAACAACGGCGTACCGACAGTGACTCCAGCCAATGTTGAACTAAACGACATGTTAGTGGATTTAGGGGCTGCCGCAGCCACAGGAACCCCTTATGGGGCATTGGGGATGACTTTAGTTAGAGGTGCCGATTATGTGTTGAATTTGGAATTGTCCGCTCTCCAAGACGAGGACAGGGGCGAGGTTATATCCAATCCTAGGGTGATGACTTCTGACCGCTGCTTGGCGGTTATTGAACAAGGCCAACAAATCCCGTACCTGTCCTCCAGTGCCAATATGGGTGTCAACACGGTTTTCGTCGATGCCTTGTTGCAACTGGGCGTATTGCCCCAAATCACTCCCGGAGGCAGTGTCATAATGGGGCTTTATATCACCAAAAATGACCTGGGCGAGCCGGTCACTGTAGCTGGGGACCGGTTGATAGACAAGCGTGAACTGCGTACCAGTGTTCATGTCCGGGATGGTGAAACCGTCGTCCTAGGCGGAGTTTTTGAAAACATCAGGCGGGACAGCACCAACAGAGTACCTTTTTTTTCCGACTTGCCGGGCATAGGGTTTTTGTTTAGAAGAACAGCCAACCAAGACGATAAAAGAGAATTGTTGATTTTTATCACCCCAAAAATTATGCAAGAGGGTTCGGCTCTAAACTAGCGGGCTAATCAAGCCTAAAAAATAAGGGGGGCGTGACGCCCCCTTTTACATTTTAGCAACGGTGCCTGCGCCCTGTGGGGTGCAGGGCGGGCAAACGTGGCAAGCGATAGGGTTTGACCAGCAGGCTATTAACGGCTAACGTGCAACCGCTCCGGCTATGTTTAAGGACGACGGAATAACAATGAACAAATTGGACAATATTTTTTTAGTGGGTCTGATGGGGGTTGGCAAAACAACCATTGGCAAGCAGATCGCAAAAAATTTAAAGTGGTCGTTTCATGACAGTGATAAGGCTATTGAAGAGAAAACAGGGGTCGATATCCCAACAATTTTTGAATTTGAAGGGGAAGTCGGTTTTAGGGATCGTGAACAAAAAATGATCTTGGAATTAACCCAATTAAAAAACATTGTCTTAGCGACAGGTGGCGGGGCTGTCATACGGGAAGAAAACCGAAACCAGCTAAAAGCCCACGGTTTCGTAGTGTATTTGCACTGTGCCATTGATAGAATTTTAGAGCGTACCAAACACGATTTGCAGAGGCCTTTGTTACAAACAAGCAATCCGAGAGAGTGCTTGGAAACCTTGTTGCTGCAACGCGGGCCGTTGTACTCCGAAACCTCGAATTTTGAAATTGACACCGGCAGTAGGCCTAGCAAAGAAATCGCCGTGCAAATCGTAAAAGCCTATCAGGCACTAGGGGAATGATACTGATGAAAAAATTAACGCTTGAGTTGACTAACCGCAGTTACCCTATTTACATAGGTTCTGGGTTATTGGCTAAGCCCGATTGGGTTTCAGAGCATATCAAATCAAAGCAAGTCTTGATTGTCACCAACACGGTGGTTGCCCCGCTGTACCTTGATAGGCTAGCTGCCCAGTTGTCCGGGTATACGACCGAACACCTACTTTTGCCTGACGGGGAACAATTTAAAACGATAGCATCGGCTGTAGCGATTTTTGATAAGTTACTCGCTTGCCGCTTCAGCCGGAATGCCACGCTCATCGCTTTAGGCGGTGGGGTAATCGGCGATTTAGGCGGCTTTGCGGCCGCGTGTTACCAACGCGGTATCCCTTTTATACAAATCCCTACTACCTTGCTTGCTCAAGTGGATTCCTCTGTCGGCGGAAAAACAGGGGTTAATCATGCTTTAGGCAAAAACATGATCGGTGCCTTCCACCAACCGCAGTGTGTCATTACCGATACCGATACCCTGCAAACCTTGGATGACCGGCAGCTATCCGCCGGTTTAGCCGAGGTGATCAAATACGGATTAATCAGAGACTACGAATTTTTTACCTGGCTGGAACAAAATATAGCGGCACTGCTGGCCAAAGATAAAGACGTCCTAGCCTACGCCATCGAACGATCGTGTCGCAACAAGGCTGAAATCGTATCCGAGGATGAACTCGAATCAGGCATCAGGGCTACCTTGAATTTAGGCCATACTTTTGGCCATGCCATTGAAACAGGCATGGGTTATGGCGAATACCTGCATGGCGAGGCGGTGGCTATTGGCATTTGCCAAGCCGCAGACTTGTCACAGCGACTGGGTTGGCTGAACCCTGCCGATGTGGAAAGGATCATTGCCTTATTGAAATTGGCCAAACTGCCGACTACCCCCCCTGCATCATTAGATGCCGGGCGTTTTTTGGAAGGGATGTCGCTCGATAAGAAAAACGTTGACGGTAACATCAGGGTTGTCTTACTCGAAAAAATAGGCCGGGCATCGTTGCCGACTCCAGTTAGGCTTGATGTGTTAGAAGACACGTTGCGCTGCTACGGCAGACACTAAGGATTCAACCTGAATGGCACAGCAAACTACGGCACCCGAAGGTTATCCGTTAGCCAGTAAAGAACGCTCAGAAAAATTGGCGTTGGCACTGCATTTAATTTCCAACACCAAGCAACCGGTCGTGGTTGTAGGTCCTAAAGGCATTGGCAAGACAAAGTTGCTGGAAATGCTAGCCGAGCGAAAGAAAAACACTTGGCATTGCCACGCCGTCCCGGTCGACGCTCAATCAACGGGTGAGGCGATCATTAAAATGATTTCCGGCTTGGCAGGAATGGATGCAGGGGCAGCAGCATCCCAACCACAAACGGCCACCAACGGCCCAACCCGGTTGTTGTTTTTAGTTGATAATGCAGGCCAGATACCGCCCGGGGAACTGTCAGTGGTGATGGAACATTTGTTAGCCAATCCGATGCTGCGAGCCATTTTTGCCATGACCCCGGATGAATTTTTTATAAAAAACCGGACCGACACCCTTATTGACGACTGCCCTATCATTGAGCTGCCGCCTCTTTCAAGAAATCAATGCGAGGAATTGATGCGCTTTTTGGCCACGCAACCTAAATTTAGGTTGCCCATCACGCGCATTTCTGAACCAATGATCGAAACGGTTTATCGGGAAAGCCAAGGCATACCCGGCCACATAATCGGTAAATTTTCCCAGTTAGCCCAAGTCAAACAAATTGACCACACCCCTTGGCTATTGCTCGCTGCGGCCGTAGCGTTAGTCGCCATCGCACTGGCCGTGCAGTGGTTTAGCACAAATGGCATGTAGTTTCGACGTTGCCCCCATCTACACCCAGCATACAGGCATCATTCATGCAACACCTGAAAAATGATATTTTTATCAAAGCTTTGCTAAAACAACCCATCCCGCACACTCCGCTCTGGATGATGCGCCAAGCGGGCCGATATCTGCCGGAATACCGCCAAATAAGGGAACAGGCGGGCAGCTTCATGAATCTTTGCAGTCATCCAGAGCTGGCCTGCGAAGTGACCTTGCAGCCGCTGCGCCGATTTTCTTTTGATGCGGCCATTTTATTTTCGGATATTTTAACGCTCCCCGATGCGATGGGGTTGGGACTTTTTTTTACCGAAAACGAGGGGCCTAAATTTTCCTGCCCTGTGCAATCATCGGCCGACATAAACCGTCTGCCAATTCTTGACCCGGAAACCGAGTTGCGGTACGTCATGGATGCCGTTCGCTTAATCCGAAAAAATTTGCAGGGCAGCGTGCCATTGATTGGTTTTTCTGGCAGTCCATGGACGTTGGCAACGTACATGGTGGAAGGCGGTGCCAGTAAGCATTTTCAAAAAATAAAAGGCCTTATGTACGGGCAGCCAAAACTCATGCACACACTGCTGGATAAATTGGCACAGGCAGTAGCGGCTTATTTAAACGCCCAAATTGACGCGGGGGCTCAGGCTGTTATGGTGTTCGACACCTGGGGTGGCCTGTTGACCAGCGAAGACTACGAAGCATTTTCTTTGTACTACGCCAAACAAGTCAGCAGTCTGTTGCACCGCACAGCAGACGGCCAACCTGTGCCGAGTATTTTGTTCACCAAAGGCGGTGGTTTGTGGCTGGAGCGCATGGCAGATGCCGGTTTCGATGCCCTAGGTTTGGATTGGCAAACCGATTTAACCCACGCCCGGTTGCGGGTCGGTCATAAAGTGGCCTTGCAGGGCAATATGGACCCGGTGTTGCTCTATGCCCCGCCGGAGATCATTGCCGAAAAAGTGCAAACTATTTTGCAAAAATACGGCCACGGTTCCGGTCATGTGTTTAATTTGGGCCACGGCATCCTGCCTGACGTTAACCCTGAGCATGTCCAAGCAATGGTCGATGCTGTCCGTCGTTACAGCCCTCAGTACCATCAATAATAAACTCGGGTCCCGCAGGCTCCAGACAGTTTTGATGGGTTTAGGTGGCTGATAATCGGAGGGCGGGGCCGTTCCGGCTGCATTGTCAGCAATACGTTAAGATACCTTAAATTCCCCAATACCCACGCCAGATGACTATGCCTGAACACCTGGAAAGCAAGCTACCGCTTTATCTGGCGGTCAAAAATAACCGCCTGGCCGGGCGCGGCCGCATTCACATCCCCGGTCTGTACCGAAACGAACGCCTGCGCGATGAATTGCAAGCGCACCTTCTGAGCCTGACTGGGGTCACGGCGGCACACGCTAATACCCTGACCGGCAATTTGCTGATCGAACATACCCCCGGCCAGGAGCTAAAAACTTTTTTGCGGGCCATCAGCCTTTTTCTGGAGGGCGCATCAGGCCGGCCTGTTTTATTGTGCACTGAAAAGGTGGACCGACCCCAAAAAGCCGCGAAAGCGACAGCGACCAAAACCACCAAGACTCAGTCCATTGATGGTTCTTCTTCGTATCAGGAACAGGCCCTGCATTTTTGGCACGCTCTGCCCAGTGATCGGGTTTTGGCCATTTTGGACAGCACTGAAAACGGCTTGTCTGCCCACGCGGTAGCAGAACGCTTTGCTCGGTTTGGCCCGAATACCCTGACCCATTACGGGGGGCGTTCGCCCCTGCAGCGGGTTCTTCAACAATTGGCTTCAGTACCCGTGGCGATGCTGGCTGTATCCGCCGCCATTTCGCTCGCTACCGGCAGTGTGATTGATGCCTTAGCGATTGCCATCGTCGTTGGAATTAATGCCGCTATCGGCTATGCCACTGAAAAATCTTCGGAAAAGACCATTAGCACGTTAGGTCAATTGACGCCGGGTAAAGCGACCGTCATTCGTTCCAGCGAGTCGGGCGAAGTATTGCTGCACGATTTAGTCGTGGGCGACATTTTGGCATTGTCACCGGGCACCTGCATTGCCGCCGATGCTCGTTTGATCAATGATGCCCGTTTGAGCGTGGATGAATCGGCGTTGACTGGGGAAAGCCAGCCAGTCACCAAGAATTTTGCCTTCCAAGGCCAGAGCGACACCGCCTTAGGCGACCGCCGAAACATGGTTTACCGGGGTACTTTAGTTACCGGCGGCAACGGCAGGGCAGTGGTGGTGGCAACCGGGCGCTATACGGAAATCGGCAAAATTCAGGACCTGGTCGGTGATGCACAAGCACCTGAAACGCCGATGCAAAAGCAAATTGACAGCATGGGCGTGCAACTGGCTGTAGTTAGCTCCGGTATTTGTGGGTTGGTTTTTGTGGTGGGTTTGCTGCGCGGCAGACCGTTGTTGGAAATGCTGGTGTCCGCCATTTCGTTGGCGGTAGCCGCCGTACCGGAGGGTTTGCCGGCGGTGGCCACAACCACATTGTCCTTGGGCATTAAGAATATGCAGCGGCACAACGTATTGATCCGCAAACTGCCAGCGGTCGAAAGCTTAGGTTCGGTGCAAGTTATTTGCCTGGACAAAACCGGCACGTTAACGCTGAACAAAATGAGCGTGGTTGCCCTTTGTCGCTTAGGGTGTGATCTCCAAGCCAAACAAGGCGCGTTCTTTCAAAACCAAACCCGCGTTGAACCGGATACAGTCGGGGCGACTTTCAGGCGCATGATGGAGGTTTTGGCATTGTGCAACGAATCCAAACAAGGTGCTCTGGGCCACGACCTGATCGGCTCGCCCACCGAAAATGCTTTGTTACAACTGGCCATCGACGCCGGTGTCGACATTGGCAATTTGCGTAGCCAAAACCCTGTAGTGAAAACAGACTACCGAGCCGAAGACCGCCCTTACATGGCCACCGTACACCTGACCCAGAACGGGTGCTACTGGATGGCCGTTAAAGGCAGCCCGCTGGCTTTGTTGGATTTGTGTCAATGGCAGGAAAGTGACAATACCCTACAGCGCTTAACCGAAGCCGACCGCGACAAGATACGCACCGGCAACGAACGCTTAGGTGCCGATTCGTTGCGGGTGTTAGGGGTAGCCTACCGGCTGCTGGACAGCAGTGACAGCGAGGATGCTAAAGATTTGGTTTGGCTGGGCCTAGTGGGCATGGAAGACGTGATGCGGCCGGGCATGGCCGAGCTGATGCGGCAATTTCATGAGGCGGGCATAGCCACTGTGATGATTACCGGCGACCAAAGTGCTACCGCGTACTCAGTCGGCAAACGTCTGGGTTTGAACGGCGAAAATGGGCCGTTGGAAATGGTGGACTCCTTGCACCTGGAAAAACTCAGTGCTTCCGTGCTGGCTGGTTTGGTCGGTGCCACCTCGATATTTTCGCGGGTTAGCCCGGCGCACAAGCTGCGTATTGTTAAAGCCTTGCAGATGAATGGCAAGGTGGTGGCCATGACCGGTGACGGCATTAACGACGGCCCGGCGTTGAAGGCCGCCGATGTCGGCGTAACCCTAGGCGAAAAGGGCAGCGATGTCGCCCGTTCCATCGCCGACGTGGTTTTGCAGAACGACGACTTATCGGCCATGATCACCGCTATCCGGCAAGGCCGCGCTATCTATGACAATGTCCGAAAAAGCCTACACTTTTTGCTGTCTACCAATTTGAGCGAAATTCAAGTCATGGTGGTCGGTGCCCTCATTGGCGGCCCGGAAATTCTCAACCCCATCCATTTATTGTGGATTAACCTGGTCACCGACATTTTTCCAGGGCTGGCCTTGGCCATGGAGCCACCGGAAAGCGATGTGCTGAAACGGCCGCCACGCGACCCCAATGAAGCGATCGTTTCACCTAAAGACTACGCCAGACTGCTGCGTGAATCCAGCGTGATCAGCACCGGCACCTTAGCGGTTTACGGGTACAGTCTAGCGCGCTATGGCATGGGACCTAAGGCCAGCACCAACGCTTTCATGTGCTTGACGCTAGCCCAATTGTTGCAGGCTTACCGCTGTCGTTCGAATCACACATCTATTTTTAACCCGGAAAACCGCCCCCCTAACCGTTACCTGGACGCAGCCATTGGTTTTTCCTTGGCCTTGCAGGCACTCGCTATTGCCCTGCCACCGCTACGCGGCCTATTGCGGCTGACGCCGGTGGGGGCCTTGGACCTGTTGGCCATTATGACGGGAGCCTGCTTGCCACTGGCCATCAACGAAGCCTGCAAAAAATTCGATGTCCCACACACTCTAGGAAGAATGCCCCATGATCACTGATTTTGTTTTTAATTCCCAATCAGTTACCGCAGGTCACCCGGATCGCATGTGCGACATTGTTAGCGATGCGCTGATTGATGCCTTCTTGCGTCAAGACCCCATAACCCGGATCACCGCCGAATGCGCCTTATCGAAAAACGTCTTGTTTTTGGCTGCTCGCTATGCCAGCGATGCCGTGGTTGATATTCCTGAAACGGCGCGCAATGCGTTGCAAAAAATTGCTTATCGACTGCAAGATTTCAATGCCGCCGACTGTACTGTCGTAACCAGCTTGATTGAACAAAGCAAAAGCGTGCGGGAAACGGATGTCAGTGCCCTAGAAGATGATGAAATGGATCACATCACGGTATCCCACCAAGCCACGGTATTCGGCTACGCCTGCACCCATACCCCCGACCTGATGCCGTTGCCCATAGCGTTAGCCAATGCCTTAGCGCGCCAGCTCTTTCAGGCCAGAAAAACGGGCGCATTGCCCTATCTGTCCCCTGACTGCACCACTCAGGCGGGCATAGAGTTTGCCAATGGCAAGCCCAAGCGTATCCACAGCATCAATTTAATCATCGGCTGCGAAGATTCAGGGGCTGCGCCGACAACCGTGCAAATGGAAGAAGATTTGCGCCATCACGTTATTTTTCCGGTCTTAGCCAACGCCACGATCCAGTCTGATAATCTGACCAAAATTGTTATTAACCCGGACGGACCGTTCATGCGCAGTGGCCCTAGGGCGCACTCGGGCATGACCGGACGCAAGGGTGACAGCGACACCTACGGTTGTTTCGCCCGGCACAGCGGCTCGGCTTTGAGCGGCAAGTCGCCGTCCAGGATAGACCGAGTCGGGGTTTACGCCGCGCGCCATGCCGCTAAAAACATCGTCGCGGCAGGTCTGGCCGATGAATGCGAAGTGCAATTAAGTTACAGCATAGGCTATGCCGGGCCGGTGAGCGTGTTGCTGAACACCTACGGCACCGGCAAGTTGGATGATGGGGCATTACGCAAACGGCTGCTGCGCCATTTTGATTTTCGCTTAGGTGCCATCGTGCGGGATTTTAACTTGCGCCGCTTGCCGGAACTGCACCACGGCAGTTTTTACCAACAATTGCCTGTTTTCGGCCATTTCGGCGAACAAGGCCTGGCTTTGCCCTGGGAGAACACCCAACAAGCCTTGCTGTTACAAAATTAGGCCGGGTTCTTACTCGGCCCAAGTGTCGGCGTCGAGGGTGAACATGTTCTCGTTTTTTTTGTTCAGCAGTTCCAGAGCGCGCCAAAAAAAAGTCGAGGCTGGGGACATAAAATGTCCCTTAGCGGCCTGGTGGATGGCAAGCCCAGTGAACCCTAAAAACAAGGCCGAGCGCAAATCCACGCGCCCGGCGGTCAATCGGCTAAGCCGTTCATCGAAGCTTGCGATGCTAAGCGATGACAAGCTGGCGATTGATACCGCCGCACCGGCCTGGACGTTCTCCGCGCCATAATCTTGCGTCGCTGCAACCACGCAAAACAGCCCAGCCTGCTCGGCAAACGCAGTAACCTCGGCTAAAGCAACCGTATCGTGTTGGATTAGCAAGCTGGCCGCCGCAGGGTTAGCGTGCAGGCGAGTGATACCGCTGCACTGGGCACAGGCTTGGGCTACCCGCTCAAAGTAGGCGGCATCACCCCGTTTCTGTGGAATTTTTAACCGGATCCGGCCGGCCAATTGATGCTTGATGTAAGCTTTGGGTAAATCGGCATCCGTCATGCTATTCCTCGTAAGTTTTAAAAGCCGCATCGGCCTGATCACTGTAGCTGTTATGGGTGCTGTGCCCCTGCTGCAATTCCGCCCTGACCTCAGCCAGCAAATCGTCCAGCTCTTCCGATGCTTCGGCTAACACCTCGCGTCCGCGTTCCATGAGCAGCAACCCTGATTTGATTGCTCCTCTAGCGGCTGGACGGCCGGCACGGGCGATAGCAGCAGGCAGTGCCGGCACCAAAGCCGCAGCGATGGCGACCGCACCCAAACCGATCGCAACTCCGATGACGGTGCCATTTTTAAATAAATTGTCGATTCTAGGCATTAGCGCTCCTAACGGGTATTACGTTGCAAAATATAACTGATGTCAGGTTGGGTTTTGTTGCTTGTGCTGCAAAGCCAAGACATCATCACGCCCCTACGGTTGCTCTTTAATAACGCCTAGCCACCGTGTTGAGATTACTGTTGCATTCAGTTCAGCCAAAAACCTCGGCCAAGAAATTCTCCATGGCCTGCCAAGAACGGCGGTCGGCATCGGCCTGATAGACGGTGCCGAAAGCCGGGTCGTTGGCAACCGGATTGGTGAATGCATGCACGGTGTTGCCGTAGCTGTGCAGTTGCCAATCGGCCCCGGCGGCGGTCATCTCCCGGCCAAACGCGACCAATTGTTCAACCGGGGCCATTGGGTCGTCAAAGCCTTGCAAGGCCAGCACCTTGGCAGTCATTTTATAACGTTCAAGGTTGTCCGGCGGGGTCAGCAGCGCGTGAAAACAGACCACGCCGTTTATGTCCGCCCTTGTCCTGGCCAAATCCAACACGCACAAACCGCCGAAACAAAAACCGATGGCGGCGATAGCTTGGTCGTCCACCCACGGCAGGCAGCGCACGGCGGTTAAGGCGGCGGCAATGCGCCGTTGCAGCAGGGCGCGGTCTTGCATGAACGGCTGCATCAACCGGGCGTTTTCCTCAGGCCCTGAACCGAGAACGCCTTTGCCGTACATGTCCAACGCGAAACCGACATAGCCCCGTTCTGCCAGTTTTTCGGCTTTGCCGGCGACAAAGCTGTCACGCCCGCCCCAAGCGTGGCTGACCAGCACGGCCGGACGCCGCCCCGATAAGGTGTCATCAAAGGCAAAAAAACCTTCCAAAACAACATCGCCGTCGTAGTAGTTGACGGTATTGGTGACGATTGCCATAGTTTTATCCTGTTTGAAAAAAGTATTCTAAAAAAAATTACGCCATTGGACTAAAACGGCCCGTTTCATGCAAGTGCTGCAAAAACCCTTCTGAAGCCGCTTCCACCAAATCCAGCACCCGCTCAAAACCGTAAACACCGCCGTAGTAGGGGTCGGGCACTTCACGGACATTCAAATGCGGGGCGAAATCAAGCAAATAGCGGATTTTTTCTTTATGTTCATCCGGGCAAGCCGCCGTGAGCGTGCCATGATTGTCGTTATCCATCGCCAGCACAAAATCGAAGTCGGCAAAATCGCCAAAAATCACTTTTCTGGAGCGGATTCCAGCCAGTTCCACGCCCCGCTCCCGCGCCGCCCGTTGCGCCCTGGGGTCAGGCGCTTCGCCGACATGGTAGGCATGGGTACCGGCAGAATCGATGCTGAAATGGTGATCCAAACCGCGCTCCCCGATGAGCTTGGCGAACACCCCTTCCGCCGTAGGGGAGCGGCAGATGTTGCCCATGCAGACAAACAGGACTTTTATTTTTTCCATAACGAAGCCTCTGACATTGAAACAAAATAAAAAAACTTAGATAGCCTCGGCCAACTGTTGGGCGTAACCGGTGTAGGTGCGTGGCAGCAGTGCCGTTAAATCCGATTTTACTGCCTCGGGCATGTCCAGTTGGGCAATGAAAGCGTGCAGTTGGGCCGGGGTAATGCGCTGGCCACGGGTCAATTCTTTCAGTTTTTCATACGGTTTTTCAACCCCATAACGGCGCATGACGGTCTGGATCGGTTCGGCCAGCACTTCCCAGTTGGCGTCCAAATCGGCCTCAATCCGTTCAGGGTTAAGCTCTAGCTTGCCGATGCCTTTCAACGTGGCTTGGATGGCGATGCTGGTATGGGCGATGCCGACGCCGATGTTGCGCAGCACCGTGGAATCGGTCAAGTCGCGTTGCCAGCGCGACACCGGCAATTTTTCCGCCAAAAACCCGCATACGGCATTGGCCATCCCCAAATTGCCTTCGGAATTTTCAAAATCAATCGGGTTGACTTTATGCGGCATAGTCGATGACCCGATTTCGCCGGCAACGGTTTTTTGCTTGAAATAGCCCAGCGAGATGTAGCCCCAAACATCGCGGTCAAAATCCAGCAACACGGTGTTAAACCGGGACAGGGCATGGAAAAACTCGGCGATCGTGTCGTGCGGCTCGATTTGGGTGGTGTACGGGTTAAATACCAAGCCCAGCGATTCGACAAATTGTTTGCTGAACTTAGGCCAATCAACGTCCGGGTAAGCCACCGCGTGGGCGTTGTAATTGCCCACCGCGCCGTTGATTTTGCCCAGCAATTCCACCTGCGCTAGGTGTTGCCGCTGACGTTGCAGGCGGGCGGCGACATTGGCGAATTCCTTGCCGACCGTGGTCGGAGTGGCCGCTTGCCCGTGGGTGCGCGCCAGCATCGGCTGGGCCGCGGTGTCATGGGCGATAGCCTTGACGGCGGCAATTAGCCCGTCCATTTGCGCCAATAAAATGCCCCTGCCCGCCTGCAACATCAAGGCATAAGACAGGTTGTTGATGTCCTCGGAGGTGCAGGCAAAATGCATGAATTCGGCCACTTGCTGCAACTCGGCATGGCCGGTGATTTTTTCCTTCAACCAGTATTCAACCGCTTTGACATCGTGGTTGGTGGTGGTTTCGATGGTTTTGACGCGCTGGGCATCGGTCTCGGCAAAATCGGCCACAATGCGTTCCAACAAGCGATGGGTCTCTGTGCTAAACGGGCGCACTTCGGCAATGCCAGGATGCGCCGCCAACGCTTGCAACCAGCGCACTTCGACTTCGACCCGGTAACGGATTAGGCCGTATTCGCTGAACACGGGCCGGAGCCGGGCGACTTTATCGGCGTATCGGCCATCTAAGGGGGAGAGGGCGGTGAGAGTGGAGTAGGGCATGGGCGTTAGGGTTTCCTTTGCTTGAACCAAGCTTAACGATGAGGTTTTGACAAGTTTTTTGCGCCAAGGGCTTGGGCATAATTGAAATTTTGCCGCTCCAATTCTTTTAGTTTAGTGGCCATGGCGGCTTTCATTTCCGGTGTTTCCAATACCGCCTCGGGTTCGGCTTGCACGAGGACCGGTTGCAGCTTATCGGCATAAAGCCTAAGCACCAACCGATGGAACCAGGCCGGCCGCATCCTCACCACATACAAGGCGGTAGGGATGATGACCGGTATCAATAAATCCACGACAAACAAGGCGGCTAAGCCTAACGTACAGCGGCTCCGGGTCATCATGGCATCATGTCCGGGTGGCGGCGAATAATCGGCCATCGCCCCAGAAACCAGTTTATCGGCATAAAGCCGACCGGTCACTTGCGGCAACCAGTTCGGGCGTTTACGGATGGCATACAGGCTATAAAGCGAAGTGAACGGCACCGGCAGGATTTCGACAATAAATAAGCAGGCGATGACGCATGTGCATCGGGTTTGTAGGTTCATGTGTAAAGTACTTTCGCAGCCATCTGAGGCCTGCATTGTAGGGCTGCGAGCAGAATTTTTAATTTTTTTTCGGTCAATGTTACGCAAAAGCCAGTAAAGGTTGCAATTTTTTCAATGGACCTACGGCACACCGTCGTTGTGGCTTAATCGTTTTCGCAAAAAAATCGGCGGCTTGGATAAATTTCAGTTTGGTTTATTGCGCCCGCTAATGATACGCCGCCGACGTGGCAGTGGCTAATATCAACGAGCACTTCCAATTTTAATTTTTATGGCTATAATGTCCGTCTTTATTGCCGGGGTGGCGGAACTGGTAGACGCGCCGGATTCAAAATCCGGTGATGGTGACATCGTGTCGGTTCGATTCCGACCCTCGGTACCAGATAAATCAAGGGCTTAGCATTTTGCTTTAAGCCCTTTTTTATTGCCTGCTGAATAGCGAGCCCTTGTTAGGGTAGGCGATCGGTGTTTGGTAAGGCCGTGTCTGTTTTCTGACACTCGGCTTATAATGGCACGCAAAACCAGTTTATTGTCAATTTAAGGGATAGCCATGCCAAAAGAAATCATTCACACCGACCAAGCCCCGCAAGCGATCGGCACCTATTCGCAGGCGGTCAAAGTGGGTCATACGGTTTATTTGTCTGGGCAAATTCCGTTGCTGCCGGAAACGATGGTTTTGGTGGAAGGCGATATCGCCGCGCAAATTACCCGGGTGTTTGAAAACCTCAAGGCGGTGGCGCAGGCAGCGGGCGGCAGTTTGGCCGATGTGGTCAAGCTGAATGTGTTTTTGACGGATTTAAGCCATTTCCCCGTCGTCAATGACATCATGGGCTTGTATTTTCAGGAGCCTTACCCAGCGCGGGCGGTGGTTGGCGTAGCGGCCTTACCGAAAGGTGTGCCAGTGGAAATGGATGCGGTGATGCAGCTACCAGAACAGGAAAATCAGGCCTGCTGATCCGCGTTAAGTGAAGCGCGGATGAATGTACTGAAGCAACCGGTCACGGCCTTGACCGGTATCGGCGGCCAAACGGCGGTACGGATGCAGAAACTGGGCATCCACTGCATCGGCGATTTGCTTTGGCATGTGCCGCTCCGTTACGAAGACCGTACTCGGGTCTGCTCCCTTGCTACGCTCAGCGTCGGCGTGGGCGCGCTGGTCTGCGGCCGGGTGGAGTGGGTGGACATCATGCCGGGCGGGCGCAGGAGCTTGGTTTGTAACATCAGTGACGGCACCGGCGAATTGTGGCTGCGGTTTTTTAATTTTACTGCCGGGCAAGCCCAGCAACTGAAAACAGGTGTTTGGCTGAGCGCGTTTGCCGAGGTGCGTTGTGGCTTTGTCGGCTTGGAAATGGTGCATCCTGAATACCGTGTGATTAGCCATGCCGATGCCGCCGTCACCGAGCGCCGTTTGACTGCGGTTTACCCGGCAACTGAAGGACTGAGTCAAAAAACCTTGCGTAAAGCGGTCACACAAGCCTTGCTACTGTCCCGCCAGCAGTTAGTAGTCAACGAGGGCTTGCCTGATGCGATTTTGCAACGTTACGGCTTTCCCCGCTTGCTTGAAGCAGTGGAACAGTTGCATGCGCCCGATGAAACCGCCACCGAGGCTCTGTTACGAGTCGAAGCATCACCGGCACTGCGGCGCTTGGCGTTTGAAGAATTGTTGGCGCACCATTTGAACTTGAAGGCATTAAAAGCTCACGCCAAACGCTGGCGGGCGCCGGTGTTTTTTCCGGCCGGGCCAGACGGCTTCAAGCCCACGGCGGAACGGTTCTTGTCCTCGTTGCCGTTCCGGTTGACCTGCGCCCAGCGGCGGGTGATCGCCGAAATCGAGGCTGATTGCCGCAGCAATCAGCCGATGCTGCGCTTGGTGCAAGGCGATGTCGGTTCCGGCAAAACCATCGTTGCGGCCTACACGGCGTTGCTGGCGTTAAGTTCAGGCTATCAGGTCGCCATCATGGCACCGACGGAATTGCTGGCCGAGCAGCATTTTCGCAATTTCAGTGCTTGGTTTGCGGATTTTGAAGTACACGTTGGTTTGTTGACCGGGCAATTAAAAGGCCAGGCCCGGGTCGGTTTGCTTCAAGCCATTGCCGATGGCGGCATCGGCATTGGCATTGGCACCCACGCGTTGTTTCAGGAAGCCGTGCAGTTCAACCGGTTAGGCTTGGTAGTGATTGACGAACAACACCGTTTTGGCGTCCACCAGCGCTTGGCTTTGCGCGAAAAAGCCCAAGCCGGCGGCATCCGTCCGCATCAATTGGTGATGACCGCGACGCCAATACCGCGCACCTTGGCGATGTTAAATTATGCCGATTTGGACTTGTCGGTGATCGACGAGTTGCCGCCGGGCAGAAAGCCGACCATCACCCGCGTCATCCCCTCAGAACGGCGGCATGAGGTGAGTGCCCGCATCGAAAGCTGGGTGGCGGAAGGTCGGCAGGCGTATTGGGTTTGCACCTTGATTGAAGAATCCGAGCAACTGCAAGGCGAAGCCGCCGAAAACACGGCGGAAAAATTGCGGGCGGTGTTGCCTGCCGTGCGGGTCGGCTTGCTGCACGGGCGTATGAAATCCAGTGAAAAAGAAGCCGTCATGCAGGCGTTTAAAAACCGGCAACTGGACTTGCTGGTGGCAACTACGGTAATCGAGGTCGGTGTCGATGTCCCGAACGCCGGTTTGATGGTCATCGAAAACCCAGAGCGCCTTGGCTTGGCGCAGTTGCACCAATTGCGCGGCCGGGTCGGGCGCGGCGGCGGCGACAGTTATTGCCTGCTGCTGTACCAAGCGCCGTTGTCGGACACCGCCAAGCACCGCTTGGGAATTTTGCGCGACAGCAACGACGGTTTTGTCATTGCCGAAAAAGACTTGGCGTTGCGCGGCCCCGGTGAGGTAATGGGCACCCGGCAAACCGGCACGATGCGCTTTAAAGTGGCGGATTTAAGCCGTGATGCCGGGTTGCTGGACGGCATCCGGCAAGTCGCCGAGGAATTTTTTACTGACTACCCGAATGCCATCCAGACCTTGCGCGACCGCTGGCTGGATGCATCCGCCGATTATTCCGAGGTGTAAGCCATTGGTGACACACAGCGTGTTATTGACAAAAGAACCGCGTTGGTTGACCAACCGTCCGGGTATGCGCCGGCAACTGCCCGCAGCGGTGCAATCGTGGATTTACGAGCCGGGTTCACTAACGACCAGGCTGCGTAGTGGCTATGGCGATAAAGTCGCCGTTAAGCTGTTGCAGCAGCAATGGGCTAGGCCGTTGCCTTCCGAGCGTGCGTTGCTCCGGCAGGCGACGTGGCACTGCGCTCGGGTGCGCGAGGTGCTGCTGCATGCCGACGGCTTGCCGTTGCTGTTGGCGCGCACCGTCATTCCCGCCAAAACCCTTAACGCACAGGCCGATTTGTTAAGGCTTGGGGCCAGGCCCTTGGGCGAGGTGTTGTTCAGCCACCCTAATCTGGAACGCTGGCACAAAGACGTAGTGAAAGCCGCCCCTCAGTGCTTTACCCGATTGGCACTGGAATTGGCCGGTATTGAGCAACCGATTTGGGGCAGGCGGACGGTTTATGCTTTAAATGGCAAGGAAATGCTCGTTTGTGAATTTTTTTTGCCGACTATAATCAACTTCTGAAATCAAACAACCAAGAGGCTATACACATGAACATGATCAAACTCGCAAGCATATTGTTGATCGCTGCCGCGTTGGCCGCTTGTGCAACAGGCACTGGCAACGTTGCCCCTACACCGCATGCTTGGGCGAAAGAAGCGCAAACAGCGGATAGCCGGGATGCCCATCTGCGGTTAGCGGCTCATTACGATGAGGTTGCTAAAAATATGGAAGCCAACGCCCTTGAAGAGCAGGAAATATTGGCTGAATACCTAGCCCGACCCTGGAAATACGGCAAAAAAATTCAGGATATGCAAGCGCAGGCTTCTGCCATGATCCGCGATTTGCAGGCATCCGCTGCAGAAAGCAGAAAACTAGCGGAATACCACCGGCAAATAGCCGCCGAACTGCCCTGAGAGCACCGCACCGGCTTAAAAAGATTGTTTTGCAGTGCGGGACTACCGGGTTGTGTTTACGCCCAACTTGCCAGCAAATGCCCACCGTACTGCTTTAGCCAAGCCCTGTGCGTTTGGTAGTACGGTAAATGCAGCGCCACTAACTGCCAAAAATCGGCAGAGTGGTTTTTTACCCGCACATGGCAGAGTTCATGCACCACCACATACTCCAACACCTGGGGCGGGGCGGCCATCAACAGCCAGTTGATATGGATGTCGTTATGGATGCCGCAACTGCCCCAGCGGCTTTTTTGGCTTTTGATGGCAATCGAGTGCGGTATTAGGCCGTGTTTGCTGGCATGGTTTTCTACATGCTTGCCCACTTGCTGTTTAGCTTGTTCTTTTAGCCAAGCAGCCAGAGCAGATTTGCTGGCTGCTTGGCCGTCACCTAACGGTAAATCTTGTGCTAGGTATACGGTAAAACCCTCGGAAAATTCGACTTTTGAGCGTTTAGCGAAAGTGGTTTGAAGGCGGATTGGATAAACTACGCCCTGATACGCCATCGCCTCGCCGGGACGGTAAAAAATCAGTGCCTCGCCCGGTTGGCTTTGCCTTGAGGCGACTTTCTCCAAAGCGTGCATGACCCACGTTTGTTTGGCGGCGACAAACTTGGCAATTAAGGCCTCGGGTATTTGCGGCGGAGCGACCACCTCGACTTTTCCGGGTTTAACCGTGATCCGCACCCGGCTGGCGCGCTGGCTGCGGCGCAGCGTGTAAGTAAAGGGCAATGACATGGTTTTATAAGGCAGGACACGCAGTAAGAATGTGATGCAGGTTTTTGTTTAGAGTATCGGTCTTTCTGTCAGGCTGCAATCAGCAGGGTGACGAGCGGCGGTTCGTAAAGTATCATGATGACAGCATCATGCGTGCGGGGCGGGCCTAAGATGGGTTTGTTGGCCCGCCCCACGAAACTTTAGTGCCATCCAGATGTCCTCTTCGGGCGATCATTTTTTTAAAGGAGTAGTGTATGAAATCGAATGTTACTGTTGCCGTACCCCGTCCCGAATCCAGTGTTTTAGCGACCAACAAGCTGTTGAAAAACACCTATTTGTTGTTGTCCATGACCTTATTGTTCAGTGCTTTAACCGCCGCTTTGTCCATGCTATTGAAACTGCCGAACCCAGGCATGATTGTCACCTTGGTAGGCTATTTTGGGTTGTTGTTTTTAACCAATAAATTTAGCAACAGTGCGTGGGGCTTGGTCTGCGTGTTTGCCCTAACCGGATTCATGGGTCTTACTTTAGGGCCAATTTTGTCCCTGTACATCGAAACTTTCAGCAACGGTCATGAATTGGTGATGATGGCGTTGGGCGGTACAGGTGCAATTTTTATCGGCCTGTCGGGTTACGCTTTGACTACCCGCAAAGACTTCAGCTTTTTGGGCGGTTTTTTGATGGTGGGTATTCTGGTGGCGTTTTTGGCTGGTATCGGTGCTGTGGTTTTTGCCATTCCGGCTTTGTCATTGGCGGTTTCAGCCATGGTAATCTTGCTGATGTCCGGCATGATATTGTTCCAGACCAGTGCTTTGGTCAACGGTGGCGAAACCAACTACATCATGGCGACGGTGTCTTTGTATGTATCCATTTTTAACTTGTTCGTCAGCCTGTTGCAGTTGTTAGGCGTGTTCGGCGGCGACGAGTAATTTTTTTAGTCCGCCAGATTCAGGATGCGGCGTTCAGGTACTGCATCCTGCCTGTGTTCACCGTAAGTCTACTGCAATCAACGCAACTCCCAGGTGCTTCGGTACGTCGTTTCTTTGGAAAAATCCTGCCAAACATAATCCGGTTTGACAATCGGTTTAGTGGGTATCATAAACGTTAGCAAATCCAGCGTGCCGGATAAAGTCCGGCCTAGCATGTGTACTATCCCGGTCATAAGCCCGGCGCTGGCGGCATAGGCCGGGCCTTCTAGGCGGTTTGCTATACGGATGGTTCTTGGTATTTCAACAATTCCGGTGGTTGCATTGGCAATGCCGGTACCCAGTTTTGCACCTATGCGGGCCGGGTAACTGGAAGCGGCGGCATTGAAAACCACCGACAGCCCTAAAACGGTTGCTAGGAGTGCTAGCTTAATGGTGTTTTGCATAGAAAATTCCGGAAAAAAAGAGTGGACTGCATTGAGCTTATCGAGGTTAACGTAGGCAGGAACACCGTCTTTGGGATTTAACGAGGCTGCTGAGAAAATTTTTGAAGGCATCATGGTAGCACGGTCGTTTTCATAAAGACAATTTAGGCCCAGCGGGTGTTTTAAGCGGGTAAGAGGGCAAAAAACGGTCAGGACGGCGGCGTTATTTTTTAAATGGATAAGTTATCCGCCTATGAGGCAAATGGGATGGCCGAAAAAAGACCGGTTCAGGTCATATTGGTTGATGACCACACGGTGGTTAGGGCGGGATTCCGTATGCTGCTTGCGGTTGCCGACGGGATTGAGGTGGTGGCTGAGGCCGGGCGGGGTGAGGCGGCATTCCTGCTGTACCAGGAATGGCAGCCTGATGTGGTGGTAATCGATTTGTCTATGCCCGGTATAGGCGGCCTAGAAACTATACGGCGGCTGGTTAGCCGTTTTCGTCAAGCGAAAATCTTGGTGTTCAGCATCCATGATGAAAGCATTTATGTGCGACGGGCTTTAGCAGCTGGGGCTAAAGGGTATATCAGCAAAAATGCCGCCCCTGACTTATTAGTCGAGGCCATTCAGGCAATCGCCGCAGGCCATGCCTACATAGAGGTTGGTTTGTTGAAAAACCAAGCCTTAGCCTGCGCGGAATTAGATTGCCAGGTACTGGTCGCTGCGTTATCGACGCGCGAATTCGATGTTTTTAGGCTGTTGGCGAAGGGGTTGACCCCACAAAAGGCCGCTTATGAACTGTGCTTAAGCTATAAAACCGTCGCCAATTACACTACCCAAGTCAAGCAAAAACTGAGGATATCGACATTGGCCGAACTGGTGCAGGTTGCTAAGTTGTCCGGGGTGCTTAAGGACTGAATAGGTCCCTAATTTTTTACCCAGCATCGCCGGCTCACTCTGCCTTCAGAGTCAATAGACTGGCAATTGCTACGGCATTTTTTTTGTGGTCTACCAAGGGATCCAGAATGTAAATTCGGTTCTGTGGTATTTTTCCGTGTTTGATCAAGTGCTTGGTTATGGTCTTGGCCCTGGCGATGGACAGTTCTTTAAGACGTTGCTCCTCGGGGCTTATGATGTCTATGAGCTTTTTCTTGGCTACGGCATAGAAATCCCCTGTTTGGCCGGCTTTTAACCTAGGGCCAAAAAACGACAGCTCTGCCAAGTTGGGGAATTTTTCCATGAACATCTGCGCCATGAGCCGTTTTTGCTCATCATCAGACAAAGACACGTATTCGGCGCGTATTTTTACTTCTGCTGTTTGGTTGATTTCATCGGCTCGTCGCTGTCTAAGTTGGTCGAACAAAGCATCATCACGAATGGCGGGCCAATCCTGCTGTTGATAGGTCACTCCTTTTATACCGATGGTTAAAGCGGTGCGCTCGTTAAGGACACCGGCAATGCCATTGAGTTTACTGCGTTCGGTTGATGTTAAATCCGCCTTACCCGGACTAAAATTGACGGTGTTTACATCCCCGTCCGTATCGATAAGCGAGGCGATTAGCGCAAACGGTGAACTCACCATGTGCAGCAGGGCGTTGCTTAGGGCACCGGTGATCAAAGTACCAATGCTGTACTTGGGGTCTTCTAAACTGCCTGTGATCGGGAAGTCAAATTTTATCCTGCCGTTAGCATCTTTCAGTAAGGCTACAGCCATTTTTAGCGGCAAGGCGACCGCATGGGGGTTGTCCACTTTTTCGCCTAGTTCAAATTGGTCGATTTGCAAGCGGTTGTGGGCGGTCAGTTTGTGGCGACTGACTTGGTAAGTTAAGTTTAAAGACATTTTGCCTTTTTCGACTTTGTACCCGGCAAATTGAACCACATAGGGAGAAACTAACGGCATCGGCAAGCCTGCGAACTGCATTTGGATGTCGTAGTCGCCTAAGTAGGGGCTGATATTTCCGGCAATTTTTACCGGTGCTAAGTCATAGGCGTTGCCAGACAAATGAATTTTGATAGTGCTGTTTTTTTCCGACGACACCCCGGCGGCACCGCCTTGCAGGTCTTGAATATAGGCTGAAAAAGGCAAAATCAGCGACAAATCAGTAAAATCAGAAGCCCCTCCCTGTACCCGGATTTTATCGACCCTAAACTGTACGGGTATCGCCTTGGTGGAGTCGGCGTGGTACTTTTTTTTAGCTGTTTTTTCTTGTCCAATCCATAAATTGTCAAAGTTTGAGGTGTTGTCTTTTCTGATAGTCACCCGCGCATAAGGTTTGTCAAGCACTAGGTTTTCGACCTTGTAGTGGTTTTCTAAGGTGTCTAGGCTGATGCCTGTTAAAGCCAGGTTTTTCCACGTGATAAAATCTTTAAAAACGCGCAAGTCCCGGGTCAGCCAGTTGGCAACTGTCAAATTGCCTTTGAACTGTACCGCTAGCGGTTCTTGCACGGCGACCTTGACGTGTCCGTCAAGGTGGGCTTGCCCGTCAATCAGGCTGAGCCGCACCATTTTTGAGAAATAGCCGTTGAATTTTTCCAGGTCTATGTTTTTTAAATTGACATGCAATTGTGCTTGCGGCGGTGACATTGTTAGGGTGCCGCTAATGTCAGCGGTGCCGCTGCCGTTAACATGAGCCTTGAACGTAACCGGGAGCGGGTCGTGGTGCCCGGAATGGTAACCGGCTAAAGTCAGTGCCACCGGTTTTAAACTGATCGTAAGCGGGGAGGGCAGACGCCTGTCGGTAAAACGCAGAGCACTGTCGTTAAGGGCGATGTGTGCAACCGCTACCTGCCAGATTTTTTTTGTGGTTGCGGTTTTTTGTTCAGGGTTTACAGCCGGCGCGTTTTCTAGCGTACTCAGCAGATTCTGATAATTGAGGTGGCCGTCAGGGTTCAGCTCCAGTGCGCCGCTAACCTGACCGATGTTGACCGAGCCGATACTGAGTTGGCGTTTTAAGTAATCTAAATCAATGGCGTAGGCCTTAAAAACAGCCGCATCGAGTACCGGCTGTTGCGCGGCCCCTTGAAAAATTTTCAAGCCTTCGGCGGTCAGCGAGCCTTTTTCGACGGTAAGATTGGTTGCATGGGCCGATGGGGAAAGCTTATAGGGGCTGTTCAATGCAACGGTTTTCGCCTGCGCTAACAGCGGCAGCCGCAGGCTAAAGTCTTGTCCGGCTATTTCGGCTTTGCTGGCGGTGACGGTCAACTGGCTGTGTTGGTATGTTAAGGTGAATTCAGTTTCGTGATGCAGTTCGGATAGCGTGAAGTCAAGGTCCGGTTGCTGGTAGTGTAGGCCCTGTGCCTTCAACCTGGCATGGGTGGCTACACAATTGAGTAAGCCATTTTGGTGTTTTAAAGCCAGTTTGCTTTCGTGTTCAAACCGGCTGATTGCAACTGACCGGCCTTGTTGTTGGTAAACCAGACTGTCGACGCCTATTTTTGCTTGGTTTATTGCCAAGGTTAAGCCCTTGTCGCCGTAGTCAGCTTGGTAGGCAAGGGTGGCCTCGAGTGTCCCTGACAAAAAATCGACGCCCAGTGGGACCAGTGTTTTCTGCAAATCAATTCGGCTTAGCTTCAGGCTGCCTTCGGAGCGGGCCGGGTTAATGCCCAGTGTACCCGTCCAGGCGGCTGTGGCACCGGTATCGAGACTAACTGCAAGCACCGCCCTAGCCGCCCCCGCGTGGGTGCTGAAGCCGTCTGCGGTAAAATTTATCGGGTAAAACATCAAGTCTTGTTTGTGTTGAGTGTCGCTGTAGGACACCTTGCCGTCATGCACGTGCAGCCGGTTGACCAGAACCGGAAATAAGCCGCCGTCTCCCTCCCCCCGCCTAAGTTCGTCTACCCATTCAGCGATGTTAAGCGTGCCGTGCAGGTCTTTAGCCACCGCCACTACCGGGTTTTGCACAGTCAGTTTTGTGATGACTAAAACCCTCTGCCTAACCGATGCGACTAGGTTGAATTCCACATCAAGGCGCTCGAACGAGACAATAGGCCGACCGGTTTGCGCTTCAATAGCAAACCCTGTTATGCCAAGAGACAACGGCATAACACTGAAATCCACTTTTTTGATGCGGGTCGGCTTGCCGGTAATATTGGCGAACACCTTAGGCAGTTGGCTTTCGATGAAGGCAGGCAATAGCAAACCGATCACCACCGTGCTTACCAGGACAAAGCCTAAGCACAGCGTCACGCCAAGCAAGAAATGTTTGGATGCAGGGGTTGGGGTGGGCATGGATGGATGCTGACGTTAAAAGGCTAGAGTTCGCTTTTGAGTGTACCCGAACCGGCCGTTGATTTCGACTTCCCGGCAAGGTCGGCGGACAGTAGAAACTAAGGAATACGGGCCAGCCGCCTTCGTTCACCCGCAGCCATTTAGGCCTAACCGTTAGGTGTTCGTGTATGACATTTCATAAAAGTTTCTTGGAACTTTAACAACAGGGCGGGAAATTTTCTTTATCTTGGGCGTAGCAAAAGCATTTGCAGCAGTGCAGTGCTGTGTTGAGCCATTTAAATCCTCGAGTACTAGAAACTATTATGACTACCCTCCTGTTCGACAAACGGAAACAGCTTAATCGCTGTCTTTCCAGAAACTGCTTTTTGATTTTATTCGTATGTTCAACGGCATCTGATGCGGCAGTTCTTGCCGGTTGGGATGTTCGCGCTATGACCGGTTTCGGTATTTCCCCCTTAGCAGCAAGCACCAGTGCCACCAACCTGACTGTCGGCGGCCTAACCCGCGGTAGCGGGGTAACCACTACCGGCACGGCGGCCGCACGAGCCTGGGGAGGCACCGGTTGGCAAAGCACCAGCAGTGCTGCCGCCATCACAGACGGCGACTTTGTCACTTTCAGCGTCACTGCCAGCCCTGGCCATCAGGTGTCATTAAGCAGTATCAACCGGTTTGACTACCGGCGCTCCAGTACCGGTCCTGGCAACGGCGTACTTCAATACCAAATCGGCAGCGGCGCATTTACTGACATCACCAGCCTCAGTTATGCCTCCAGTGCTGCTGGCGGGGCATCGCTTGCGGCCATTAATTTAAGCAACATCGCCGCTTTACAAAATGTTGCGGCGGGTTCTACCGTAACCTTCCGCATTGTCAACCACGGAGGTACGACGGCCGGTGGCACATGGTATGTATTCGATGTCGCAAACACCACGGCTAATGACCTTGAGCTTTCGGGTACGGTGAGTTCAGCCGCTTCTGCACTCCCTGCCTTAAGCATCACTAACGTCAGCCAAAATGAAGGCCATAGCGGCAACAGCAATGCCGTGTTTACAGTCAGTTTGTCGGCTCCGGCCCCGGCCGGCGGCGTTACCTTCGATATCGCCACCGCGCCGGGTACAGCCACCGCCGGCAGCGATTACCTGCACACCGCTTTAACGGCACAAACCATCCCCCCAGGCAGCTCAACTTACAGCTTCACCGTACCCATTATCGGCGATACTGATTTTGAGCCGGATGAAACCTTTTTTGTCACTATCACCAACGCAGTCGGGGCCAGCGTGCAGGACGGCCAAGGCCAAGGCACCTTGGTTAATGACGATGTGGCCGAAACCGCCTGCGGCGACCCAGCCATCAAAATCTCCGCCGTGCAAGGCAGTGGTGGCAGCACACCGTTAAGTGGCGTAGCAGGTACCACCGTTGAAGGCATTGTGGTCGGTGACTACCAGGGCACTAGTGCCGACTCACTGCGCGGCTTTTTTGTCCAGGAAGAACCCAGCGATGCGGACGGCAATCCGGCTACCTCGGAAGGCCTGTTTGTGTTCGACGGCAACACCGTGCTGGCCAGCGTTAATGTTGGCGACAGAGTCCGCGTTACCGGCACTCCGTCCGAGTCTTTCAACATGACCCAAATGGGCGCACTGACCCGTGTGACCGTTTGCTCTACGGGCAATGTTTTGCCTGCCGCAGCCACATTGACTTTACCCGTACCCGGGGTACCTAATGGCAACCTAGTCAATGCCACCGCTGCCATCAACGCTTATTATGAGCAATTTGAAGGTATGTTAGTGACCTTCCCAATGTCACTGAAGGTGTCCGAGTACTTCCAACTGGAGCGGTACGGTCAATTGACTTTGACCCAAGGCGGGCGTATCCCCACGTTTACTCAGGTCAGCAACCCCAGTGTCAATGGTTTTGTTAACCATCAGATCCGATTGGCTAGGCGTCGCGTTATCTTGGACGACAAAAACAACAGCCAAAACTTTGCCCTTACCCACAACCAGCCATTGCCCTACCCAACCGGCGGTTTAAGTACGGTTAACCGTTTCCGTGGTGGCGACACCATCCAAAACCTGACCGGCGTTCTGCACTGGTCTTGGGCCGGATTTTCCGGCACCGACGCTTGGCGCATTCGCCCGGTGGCAGAACGGGCGAACTACCGCTTTACTTCCGCCAACCCACGCAAACCCAACCCGCCGAATGTACGCGGCAACGTGACAGTAGCCAGCTTTAACCTGCTGAATTATTTCACAACTCCTGACACCACATCGAGCAACAGCAGCGGCTCGTGCGGCCCTAGCGGCACCCTAGACTGCCGTGGTGCCGACTCAGCGGTTGAATTGGCCCGCCAAAACGACAAGCTGGCGGCGGCTTTATGTGGCATGAATGCCGACATCATCGGCTTAATGGAGCTTGAAAATAACGCATCCGCTTCGTTGCAGGCACTGGTCGATGCGGCCAATGCTCGGTGCGGTGCCGGTACGTTGCGTTTTATTGACACCGGCGTTATCGGCACCGATGCCATTAAAGTTGGGCTGTTGTACAAACCGGCTACGGTTAGCCCAGTCGGTACCCATGCGGTATTGAACAGCAGTGCGTTCGTTACCGGGGGCGACAGCAGCGAACGCAACCGCCCGGCCTTAGCACAGCGCTTCACGGCCAACGGTGAAACCGTTACGATTGTCGTCAACCATCTGAAATCAAAAGGGTCTGCCTGCGATACGCCCGATGCCGGTGACGGCCAAGGCAACTGCAATCAGGTTCGCACCCGCGCCGCCCAATCTTTACTGACTTGGTTAAGTACCCAACCTGCCGGGGGCAGCGACCCTGACGTTTTGATCATCGGTGACTTGAACAGTTATGGCCAAGAAGACCCCATCAAAGCCATAGAAGCCGCCGGCTACACGGACCTGGCGAAAAAATTCGGTGGCAACAAAGCCTATTCGTTTGTGTTCGATGGCCAAACCGGTTCCCTTGACTATGCCTTAGCCAGCAGCACCCTAGCCACGCAGGTCACGGGTGCCGGTGAATGGCATATCAACGCCGATGAACCCCCTTCATTCGACTACAACGACACCGTTGTGGATGCCGGCGAGGCCAGTTTTGAAGCCAAGCCATCCGCCCTGCCGCTGTACGAGCCTAACCCGTACCGCACCTCCGACCATGACCCGGTTATCGTCGGCCTGCAATTAGGCGGTGCTGTTAACGAAATGCGGGGTACTGCGGGTAGAGATACCCTGATTGGCACCACTGGCAACGATCGCATCACCGGTTTTGCTGGGGCCGATAGCTTGACCGGAAACAGCGGTGCAGACGTGTTTGTTTACACCTCTACGCTAGACGGCATCGACACGATCACCGACTTTACACTGGGCGAAGACAAGATGGATGTGACCGCGCTGCTGCTGGCCATTGGCTACCAAGGTGACAATCCGTTAGGTGACGGTATCGTGCAGGTTGCTGCCGCTGGTAGCAACACCGTGATTTTTATTGATACCGACGGCGCAGCAGGCCCGGCTCGGCGGCGGGTTTTGCTAGTACTACAAGGCATGAGTGCCGCTAATTTGAACAGTCCTGCCCACTTTGTTTTTTAGTGGCCATCAACCGCCGTCTTTTGCAGGATAAGGCGGCTCTGCTCTAACTTATTTTTTGGATGGTTTATGTTGTTATCGAAATTTTTTTATTTTTTGGTGGTTGCCGGCATCTTGTCCAGTACCGCTATCTCGGCACAAGCCGCTTTAATGACCTACCACTTCAACGGCATGGTTGAATCAGGCTTGTTATTGGGCGAAACCTATGACGGCCATCTCAGTTTTGACTCCGTTGGTCTGACCCGTTCTGGAGCAGAATCGGTCGGCTTAACCGATTTGAGCTTTACCGTTCTCTCTGCCACATACAGGCTAGGCGATGGCATTTTTCCGGCCAGTGCTTATTTTCTGGATGGCGTTTTCATCGGCACCCACTACACCGTTGCCACTACCGATGTGGTGTTCAGTCTGGTTGCGGCCGCCGGTACCGGTTTACCCGACGACCGCCCGTATTTTGCCTATGACACGACTGCCGGCGACGCAGGTACCGGATCTCTGATTTTTGTGAATGAACCGGCAAGTTTTGCCTTATTTGCCATCGGCTTAGCAGGTCTGGCTGTAAAACGCCGGAGGCAAACACGCTAACAGCGGTGTTTTTGGGGGGCTGATTACAGGAATCACCCCGCCTTTCAGTCAAAGAAAACACACGTTTCTAAACGGTTGGCAAGCCGGCAATCTTTTTGCTGGCTAGCCAACCTGAAAGAATTACCGTTTACCTAGCGCACACCCGGTGACGATTAGGCCATCAATCCTGAACCCAGTTTTCCCTCAGCGTCACCGTGCGGTTAAACACCATCTTGTTTTCAGTGCTGTCCCGGTCAACACAAAAATAACCCGTTCTTTCAAATTGATAGCGGCTTTCTTCGGGTGCGCCAGCGAGGCTGGACTCAACCCGGCAATGATCAAGAACAACTAAAGACTGGGGGTTGAGTGCGGTTAGGAAGTGCTCTTGGGTGTCAGGGTTAGGCAGCCGGAACAGGCGGTCGTAAAGGCGAATTTGCGCCGGCAGGGAGTGTTCGGCACTTACCCAATGGATAACCCCGTGCACTTTGCGGCCTACGGGGTTTTTGCCTAAGGTGTCAGGGTCGTAGTGACAGCGCAGTTCTACAATGCGGCCCTCGCTGTCTTTGACGATTTCGTGGCATTTAATGATGTAGGCACCGCGCAGGCGCACTTCGCCACCTAAGACCAGACGTTTGTACTTGGGCGGCGGATTTTCAGCAAAATCACTCTGTTCAATCAGAACCACTTGGCTAAACGGCAGCTTTCGCGTCCCGAGTTCTGGCCGTTGCGGGTGGTTGCTCAGTTCCAGCCATTGCGTTTGCCCATTCGGGTAATTTTCGATAACCACACGCAAGGGTTGTAGTACCGCCATGACGCGTAGAGAATGCTGGTTTAAGTCCTCACGGATGCAGTTTTCTAGAACGCCCAGTTCTATCCAAGCGTCTTTTTTAGTAACGCCGATGCGCTCACAAAAGTTGCGGATGGCCGCAGGCGTGACTCCGGCGCGGCGCAGGCCGGCTAGTGTGGGCATTCTAGGGTCATCCCAACCCGTGACGTGTTGTTCGGTGACCAATTGATTGAGCTTGCGTTTGCTGACAAGGGTGTATTCAAGTTGCAAACGGGCAAATTCAATTTGTTGGGGATGACAAGGGGTTTTTACTGTGTTTAAAACCCAGTCGTACAGCGGGCGGTGGTCTTCAAATTCTAAAGTGCAGATGGAGTGTGTAATGCCTTCAATGGCATCGGACAGACAATGTGTGTAATCGTATAGGGGATAGATGCACCATTGATCGCCAGTGCGTTGGTGATGAACCCGACGAATACGGTAAAGGCTTGGATCGCGCAGGTTGATGTTAGCGGAGGCCATGTCAATTTTGGCGCGCAGCACATACTGGCCGTCGGCAAACTCGCCCGCCCGCATGCGTTGGAATAGGTCTAGGTTTTCTGCGATGGGCCGATTGCGGTCTGGGCTGGGCGTTCCAGGTTCGGTCAAAGTACCGCGACTTGCGCGGATTTGTGCGGCTGAGGCACTGTCTACGTAGGCTTTTCCGTCTTTGATAAGCTGGACGGCGTAGGCGTAAAGTTGCTCGAAATAATCGGAGGCATAGCGCAATTCATGCCATTGAAAACCTAGCCAGGCCACATCCTGTAGGATGGCCTGCACGTATTCATCGCTTTCTTTTTCCGGGTTGGTGTCGTCAAAACGCAGATTACAACGGCCGTTGTAGTGTGCAGCCAAACCAAAATTAAGGCAGATGGACTTGGCATGACCAATGTGCAAGTAGCCGTTCGGTTCTGGTGGAAAACGGGTGACAACCGTGCCGCCGTTTTTGTTGGTCTCTAAATCGCTGTCAATGATGTGGCGAATAAAATGAGCAGGTGCTGGCAAATTTTCGTGTGCAGACATGGCGGGCTAATGGTGGGAGGGAGGGCTGATAGCAGTACGATTCATACGCCGAGTGAGTCTACTAAAATTGCTGTGGGCAGTAAAGTTGACCGGTTTTGCTAAACTTTTTTGCGGTCAATGGGTACAAAACCTGTGCGGTACTCAGCGACGCTATTAAAACCACCCTGTGGAGGCAATGTCCACCACAACCACGTTACTTAGTTAAAAACATAAGGTCCCATGTCAAACCCAATCCACAAGCCTTGCTTAGTGCTGTTGCTCACGTCGGTGGGCTTGATGGCACTGCCACACGGCTACCATTTACCCACGGCTATCCTGGCGTTTTTCTTTTTTCTTTGGGGATGGCGGTTTGTTTGTCTGTGGAAGCCTCAGTGGTTGCCCCACCGCCTAGCGTTGCTGCTGCTTGCGCTGGCGGGGATTGGCTTGCTGTTTAGTGGGCATAGCGGTATTTTCGGGCGTGATGCGGGCACCCAGTTGTTTTTGGTGGCATTGGGGCTGAAACTGATGGAACTTACTAGCAAACGGGATTTGTATGTGGTTGCTTTTTTGACTTTTGTTATGGCCGCTTCGCAGTTTTTGTATGTCCAGAGTGCGCTCATGGGTGCGTATGCGGTGGCTGTCAGCGGCTTGCTGTTGGCGACACTGGTGCGTGTTAACAGCCCGTTCCAGTCGTCGTCTTGGCCGGCCATTAAGACAGCCGGGGTTTTGCTGGCTCAGGCACTGCCCATCGCGGTTGCCTTGTTTTTGTTGTTCCCGCGTTTTGAGGCACCGCGTTGGGCTTGGCTTAAGGACAGTCATACGGCCCAGTCCGGCCTAGACGAGAGCATGGAACCTGGCTCCATCAGTGCGCTAGGAATGTCCCATGAGGTTGCCTTCCGAGTACAGTTTCAGGGCCAAATGCCACCGCCCAACCAACGTTATTGGCGTGGCCCGGTATTTTCTTATACCGACGGCAGGCGCTGGATGCCCGCTAAAAATACCGACTTGGACGGGCCGCCGGACCGGCCGCTGTTTAAAGGCCAGGCATACCGTTACAAACTGCTGCTGGAACCCCAGAAAAAAAACTGGGTTTATGCCTTGGATTTACCCAGCGAATTCCCTTTGTCGCTTAAGCAGACCGCAGATTACCGATTGTTGTCCCAGGCAGCCCCCTACAAACATGCCGAGTACGAATTAACCTCTATGCCTTGGTACACAACAGGGGCTATTGCCCAGACGGAACTGCGTCAAAACGTGCAATTGCCTGCCAAGCGTTCTGAAAAAATTACCCGCTTGGTTAAAAAACTGGGCGGTTTTGAGGAAACGCCACAGCGCTTTATCGACAACGTGCTGGGCTATTTCCGCACGGAAAAGTTTTACTACAGTTTAACACCGCCATTGTTGGCGGAAGACCAGCCCTTGGAAGCTTTTTTGTTTGAAACCCGTAGTGGTTTTTGCAGCCATTATGCAGCGGCTTTTGTTTACATGATGCGGCTGGCGAGTGTTCCGGCCCGAGTGGTGACAGGCTACCAGGGCGGTGAGCTAAACCCGCTGGGTGGATTTTTGGAAATTAGGCAGGCCGATGCCCATGCTTGGGCGGAGGTCTGGTTGGCGGGTTCGGGTTGGGTACGCGTTGACCCGACCGCTGCCATTGCTCCAGAGCGTATTGAGCAGTCTATCGATATCCGTAATGTTGCGCCCGGAGCGGTCATTGATTTTAGTCAGGAGCAGGGCATGATGGGTGCTTGGCGGGTGAATGCCCGTCAACTTTGGGGGAGCCTTGACTACAAATGGCAACGTTGGGTCATTAACTACAACCACAAAAAGCAAAGTGCGTTTCTTTCGGCTTGGGGTATTGGCAATGTAAGACAGATGTTGCAATGGCTCTTGGTGGGTGTAGGGTTGGCGACTGCTGTAGTGGCCACTGTCGTACTGTGGCCTAAAAGCCGACAACATGACCGATTGCGGCAGGTTTACCAAAAATTTTGCCTTAAACTGGCCCGCTGTGGGTTGTTGAAAGGCGAAGCTGAAGGCGAGGGGGATTTTGCTTTGCGGGCGGGCTTGGTACTGAGTGAAAAGTCCGCGCAGATTGCCGAGATTACCCAGATTTATGTCGGATTGCGTTACGGCAAGCAGGCACAGGTCGACTTAACGCAGTTGCGGCGATTGGTGCGGGGTTTTAACGTAACACAGAATTTGAAGCAGTAAGGACTGGGGGTTTAATGCGCATAGCGGTTAAATAGCAGGGTGAGCATGGCCAGCTCGTCGTCGTTAGGTTTGGCCCAGCCGGGCATGCCTAAATCCAGAAGCACTTGGCGGCCTTGGCTGTCTGCATTCATGTTTAACAGTATTTCAGCCAATTTGTCGGCAAGATCGGCCTGATTGGGCGAAACACTGAACAAATGGAAAGCAAAAGCTGTCTCGCTCTGGTCTATTTCACGCAGCATTTTTTTTGATAAGCCGGACAAGCCTCGGTAGGTCTCGGTGAGCATAAACAAAATGTCGGCTTGGCCTTTCAATAACATTTGCAAGGCCTTGATGTCGTGGCCAGAAAACAGGTACTCCATGTCTTGCAACGCCGTTTCGCTTTGCTCCAGCAAGAACCTGCCTAACAGGTAAACAAAATTGTCTTTGGCCGCAGTGACCACTGTTCCGCCTTTGAATGCGTTCAATTCGTTTCGCGGGTCATCGGCGCGTACTAAAAGTGTGACTTCGTCGGTTTGGTTTAATGGCCGCATGACCGGGATAAAACCGTGCTTGGTTAACAAGCGAGTACCTTCAAACGGCTTGCTGAAGACGATGTCCATTTGGTCATCTCGTTTTTGTAGCCGCTCATTGATAGCACCGTGAATGATCTCAGGATGGATGTCGCGCCTTAAATGACGCTGCAAGTAGGTGTTGAAAAAATACCAGCCGTTCATTTGCTGGCTGCTTTGGGCACTGATCCAAAGGTTAAGTTTGCCTTGTTTCTCGCCTGCCGCAACCGACGGAGCCAACCGAGCAGTGCTGGATTTTGAAGCCTCGGCAACAGCCGCTGCGGGCACTGTGGCGGCGTGTTCTTGCGGGTTGTTGAATCCGTCCGTTAAAAATCGAGTCAAGCCGGTCATTTTGAACAGCACTTCCACCATGCGGTTGACATTGATGATGCGTACCGCAATGGCTTGTTTTTGCCAATGTTCAAACAGTTTCAGCAGTTGCGCTAAGCCCATGGAATTGACCCGCTGCAATTGCGTAAAGTCTAAGGTGACTTGGCACTGCGCCGGCAGAACATAAAGCGTGGCTAAAACAGGGATAGCATGGACATCAATCATCCCTGCGAAGGCGAATGTTTGTGCCAGTGCTACTTTGGATGGGTCGGGTTGGACGGTAAGGGTCGCTTCGCTTGAAAAAAGGGGGGGCTTTGCTTGCACTGCGCCGCTGTCGTGGTTAGGCGTTGTTAAGCTAGGGGTTGAAGCGTTTTTTTCTGCCGATAACGAGGCAAAGGGTGCGCTCGGGTTCTGCGACGGTGCGGGGGTAACTTTTGCTTGTCCGGGTGCGGCCGCTACGCGTGTGTTTGTGGGCGGGTCGTTTGATGCTAGGCTTAAAAAACGGGTCAGCCCCGTCATTTTGAACAGCACGGTGATCATCCTGTTCACGTTGAAAATTTTTATCGTGCTGTTTTGTTTTTGCCAATGTTCAAACAGTTTTAGCAGTTGCGCTAAACCCATGGAATTGATGCGTTCCAATTCAGTGAAGTCCAGTTCAATGCTGCAATTAGCGGGCAGTGTATACAGGGGTTCTAAAACGGGTACGGCACTAACATCAATCGAGCCGACGCACACAAAGTGCAGAACCCCTGGGTTGGCCGAAGGTCGCGGTTTGATTTGCAGTGTGGTGTCAGTCATGGCTTACAGCCTCGTATAATTCAGTGTGGTAAAGAAACTGATAACTTTTGTCGGCTTCCGGGTCAGACGGGTTGTTAAGATCAAGGAAGGCGCATACCTGTGTTTGTTGGTGCGGAAATACCCGCAGTTGCAGGTAATCGCACAGCCGCCAAATAAGGTACAGGCCACCCCCACCCAGGCCGGATACAAGCCCTGAACCCTGTACATGCCGGGTCAGCCGGTTTAAAAACACATTGGGCGTTAACGTGCCCCAATTGTCAGTCATGGACAGGGCTAACAGGCCATCTTGAATGGATAAGTCCAGCCGTAAAATCTCGCCTGCAGCCAATTCCCGTGGTGTGCCTTTGGCGAACAAAGGCTTGCCCTTGCCGTCCCTAGGCGCCGCATAAAGGCTGTTTTCAATGAGTTCGTCTAAGAGAAATGCCACGGTATCGAGGCGCTCGGGATTATCAATGGCGACTTCTTGCAGCCAGGCATCCACTTCACGAATGACGAACGGCTTGTCGTCACTGTGGCTAAAATGGAATTCCCGGCGTTGCTCAGGGCTACGCAGGTACATGGCTAAGTCGTCATGATGCTGGTACAGATGTTGGTTGAGCAAATTGCCCCACCCTAACTGCTGGTTAATGGGGTGTTCTTGCAGCAATATCCGCCGGATGCCTTGCGCTGATAGGTCGGGAATTAGGTCAGAAAACGGACCTTGGGCCAGAAAAATGAGATCTTGCCGCTTAATGTGGGGGGAAATTTTTTCCGGATTGGTGCGATAAGACGATTCGTCGATATGGACTTGGCGCAAAAGCTCGGCATTATGGGCGATGCCGCCTTGGTCCGATAAGGTGCTGTAGGTTTTTTCGGTGTGTTCGATACAGAAAATAGTGAGGTCGTCGTTGAGCGTATCCCGCCCGACGTGCAGGGCTAAGCTTGAAACCAGCGCACTCGGTAAATGTTCGACATCGTGGTCGGCGTGGTTTACCAGAAAAGCCTCTAGGCGTTCGTAACCGAAGCATTCGCCGTGGTGGTTTTCTTCTTCAACAATGCTGTCGGTATAAAGAAAAACCCGGTCGCCTAAGTCAATTTCAGTCGCTGCTTGTTCGTAATCGGTGTGTTCATTTTTGCCCAGCGGCAGGCCGCCGATTTCAAGTGTTTCCAATTGGCCGAGCACGGCGCGGTGAATATAAGCAAACTGGTGTCCGGCATTGGCGTATTTTAATTCGCCCGTTTGCGTGTCGATGCAAATGGCGAACATAGTCATCAACAGAGACTGGTGAGCCGTGTTAAAAATAATGTTACTGAGCCGGGATAGAATGATGGCCGGTTCTTTTGCTTTTTCTGAAATTAGAAAATTGACTCCGGCTTTTGCAGCACAGGCGATGGTGCCAGCAGCGATGCCGTGGCCACTGACATCGCCGACCAAAATGACCGACCAGCGCCCGTCAACAGCGTAATAATCGTAAAAATCACCGCCAATCTCGCTGGATGGAATCAGGGTAACAACGCCGCGCAGGCCGGGGAGTTGGATTTGGGTCGGGCGCAGAAGGTTTTTTTGCAGTGCTGCGGCACTGTGTACTTCGGCATTCAGCCGGGCACTGATCCGTTGCATGGTGTCAATTAAGTCGCCTTGTGACTTTGACATGCTCAGCATCATGTCGGCTACTTTGATCACACCTAGGATGTGTCCTTTGCTGATGACGGGCATAGCATCGTAGGTGACGCCGGGATCGCGGTTAAGAAAGTCCACCATGAGCCGGTCAACGCGGTCTTCAGCATCGGCGATTAACGGCGCAACAAAAATCTCAGGGTTGCTTTCCAGTAAGGCAAACAAGTCCTTGCGGGCATACAGTTCCCGGGCGAAGGCCTTGGTCATCAGATTAAGGTAGTTGCGGCGTGAAATGATGCCGAAGTAATTGTTGTTGTGATCCATCACCGGCAAGGCCGGCAAATCCGTGTTGTTTTGAAATTGTTCCAGGACTTGCAACACGGGTGTGTCAAGACTTATTGGCTTGACAGTCCGCGCCAGTTCTTTGGCACAAGGGGCTAAAAATTCGGCTGCTGCCGCAGTGCGGATGAGGTTGTCATTCATGAGGTGCCTGGGGGGTTACTGGAGGTGGTATCGCAGTTTTGCGGTGCCGGTTTCTGGAGCACTATAGGAAAAAAAAATGACAAGTTAATTACACAGGCCACTGCAAATTGAAAAATCCTTTTTTAATCAAGTCAATAACGACAAAATCTGAGTTTTTTGCAGGGCTCTGCTAGCACTGCTTGGGTCAGTCAGTTTCGATTATTTTTGATAAACGCCGCACTTCTTCTTGCAACTGCTTGACTGTTTTTAGCATTTCAGGAAGCTTGGCCAAGGCGGCTTGTTCTTTATAGGCTGTTCTTTTGGCTTTGGCCGGGCTACCGAAAACCTGGCTGCCTGGTTCAACGTCTGCGGCTACTCCGGCACGGGCCATGACCACGGCACCTTTGCCGATGGTGACATGGTCAGCGATGCCAGCACTGCCGGCCAAAATGGCGTAGTCTTGGATGGTGCACGAACCGGACACACCCACCTGTCCGCACAAAATTACATGTCGGCCGATTTGGTTGTTGTGGCCAATTTGCACCAAGTTGTCTAGCTTGCTGCCCAAGCCGATGCGTGTACTGCCTAGTGCCCCCCGGTCTATGCAGGTGTTAGCGCCAATCTCGACGTTGTCCTCGATGACGACGTTGCCGATTTGCGGGACTTTAACGTGCTGGGAATCGCGGTATTTGTAACCAAATCCGTCGGCACCGATGACGGCCCCGGAATGGATGGTGACGTTATCACCGATCACGGTTTTGTCATAGACGACAGCGTAGGGGTAAATTTTACAGTTTTTGCCGAGGGTTACATGCTGGCCAATATAGGCACCAGGGAAAATTTGGCAGCCTTCGCCGATGTCGGCGTGTTCGGCAATCACGGCAAAAGGCCCGACAAAGACGCCTTCGCCAAGCACCGCGCTTTGGGCGACTGCCGCTTGCCGGGCAATGCCTGGTACAGGCCGCGCTTGCGTGTGCAACAAATTGACAGCTTTAATAAAAGCCATTTCTGGGTCAGTGCAGATTAGCAGGGCTAAGTGTTCGGGTACGCCGTCGAACGCGCTTGAAGGGCCGACAAAACAAGCCGAGGCAGTCGATTGCAAAAGGTACTGGTTGTACCGGCTATGGGTCAGTTGCGTCACTTGCCCTGTTTTTGCCGAAGTGATGTCGGCGGCAGAATGGATAACGGTTTGCGGGTTCCCGCCCTGAATCAGGGCACCGCACTGTGTAGCGAGTTCTGCTAGGGAGATGGACATAAGTTATTGGGGATTGAATTGTTTTTTAGGAATTGCCGCAGTTCTTGTTCGGCCCATGCACATTTTTCTTGCCAAGCGACCATTTTAGGTTCTTCCGGGTACATTGAAAAATCGTCGTTGAACATCGGCTTTGGACCTGTGTCGAGCAATTTTTCCAGCTCATTGTTAGATTCTAGAAATTGGTTGTAAAAGTGGATGGCCGCCTGTTTTGGGGGGTAACAGGGCAAGCCTGGGTATTGCTGGCAAATCGCATTGACCCATTTTTGCCTGCTCGCTCTGTCCAGTGTCACCAGACCGGCGCTGGCTTGTTTATTCAGGGTTTTAAGCAGCAGCTCGGCTTCAAAGGATAAGGCTTCGTTGCGCCATGCCGGAACCGATAGGGTTTTAACTGGGCCAATCCCGGAATGTAAGCAAAAATCCTCCAGAAGATTGCCATTTTGCCAATGCTCTTTGGCAAAAAATCTAACTTTTATCTGGTGTCGCCCAAACGCGTTGGACCAGTTTTGATAGATGCGAAAAAAATCGTAGTAGTAGGGGTTCTTGGCAAGTTTAAACGGCATCGCTTCTGCAAAGCCTGCTTTAAGGGCCGTTGAATACTGTGAAAAAGACATCAAATCTTGACGCCTAAAATAGACCAGAACGGTGATCGGGTGAAAAAACTGCTCCAGCAAGGTTTTGATGCTGTTTATTTGGCTGGCGTCCTGAAGCCGTGAATGCAGGTGTTCGTTAGAAACGATGGCGCACCCTTCAGGCTGTAAGGCCAGTTCTTCTTGCAGCTTTTGTTTTAGTAGCTGGCTGAAGCTCTCGTGGTCGCTTTCGCCGTAGGTCAATGGCTTCGACAGTGATTGCCAGGTTTTATGGCTGGCGTAAGCAGCCAGTTTTATGTGGTTTCTTTGACCTAAAGACTCAGGATATAAAATTCCCTGTTGTTTTAGTTGCGCGCGGTTTAAAGCCAAAAAATCCTGGATGGAGGTTGTCCCGGTTTTTTCTGTGCCGATATGCAAAATGAGTGATTTTTTCTTCATAACGGGAGACGGGTTACTGGCACGGTATCAGTAGCGTGCTCAACACGGGTATTTTCTTTGGACGTGCGCAAATAAAGCCAAATCTTCGGCATTGGCCGAGAGCAATGCGTGGTAGAGGCTATCGCCTACTTGCTGGTGTATGCGGTCCAATTTGGACGTTAGCGGTTCGAGCAGGCTGCGGTTGACGTTTTTTGCCACCGCAATCGGTTTAACATCAGGAAAATAAGCGGACAGCAGCCCGGTTAATCGGGCTATGGAGGCGTCGTATTGTTCGACAAGCCCAACAAAAGGCAGGCTGTCGATAAATTGGATTGCCGAATCGACAGGGGCGCGGTTATCGATCGCGTGTTTGATCCGGGACAAGTGAAAGTTACGGCATTGGCTGTATTTTCCAGACCCAAGCTGGGCTTCAATGTAGCCTTTTAAATCGGTTTGCCGAGCCAACACAGAACCGCTGGTATCTTCGGCTTGTTTGCGTTCAAAATCGTAAGCGGAGGCAATCCGGTCTATGGGGTGGCGAAAGAAAATAATAGGGAATACCTGTATGCCGGCAATGTCGGGCGGTGGCGGCAAAGCCGTGTGCGAGGAAAAAGCGACCGCGTGCTGTTTCTGCATCAACCAGTGTTGGCATTCTGTGGCATTTTCCAGATAGTAGGTGCTAACAAATTCTTTGCTGACCCATTGCCCTGGGAAGTTTTGTTGCAAAAATGCATCGACGGAAGTGCCCGCGTTTTTAAAAAAATGGTAGTGGAATATCAAGTGTCTTAGCATAGGCATTCGTTAGCATTCGTTAGCATTGGCTGCGTGTTCAATCAAACAAAAGGGCGGGCATGTGTGGCGACCAACGCCTGATTTTCAATCGGTGTAAAAACTTCCGCAGCTTCCAGAGCCTTACGCATCAATTGGCGGCCTTGGTCAAAGCTGTAGCGTGTTCGTGCGAAGGCTTTGGCGTTTTTTGACACGTGTTCCCACAGCACCGGGTTGGTGTACAGTTCGGTGACGGCATCTGCCCATTCCTGGGCAGTTTCGGCGACTAGGACTTCTAGGCCGTGGCGCAAAGGGATGCCTTCGGCGGCGATTGCGGTCACTACCGAAGGCATCCCGTAAGCCAACGCTTCAATCACCTTACCTTTGATGCCGGCACCGGTGAGCAACGGCGCGACAAACACGCGGCAACGGTGGTAGACATCGGCGACATCCTCGACATAGCCTTCGATGATGAGGTTTTTCTGGGACAATTGGCTGAGATCTTCCGGGATATTGCTGCCGAACACATGGAACGTGGCCTCGGGCAACTGGTGCTGCAAAATGGGCATGACCTGATGGATAAAAAACAAAACCGCCGCTTTGTTGGGCGGATGGCCGAACCCGCCGAGGAAAGCGATGCCGTCACGGGCGGCGAAACCTGGCGTATTGTCGCTGACATCGACCACCCACGGGCAGGTGACCACTTTGGTGCTGTCTAGGTTATGGGAGAGCACCACCGCGTGTTCGACTTCATTGTAGGACAACACCACATCCACGTTGCGCATGATGCCCAGTTCTTCTTCGCGGATGACGCAGGCCTGCTTGAGCTTTTCTTTGTCTTTAAACTCAATCGCTTCCCGCAACTCCCTAAGAAAATGCAAGTCGGCGTTGCAAAACAGGACTTTGGCCTTAGGCGCGTACTGCTTGACCAAATCCAGTTGGTTTTTTGCCACATAGTAGCGGGTGATATAAACCACATCGAATTCCGCCCCGCGTTTTTCCAAGACCGATTGCATGCTAAGGGAAAAGGGCGCGTACAACACCTCAATGCCCAGTCGTTGCAGCAACTCGGTGTATTTGCCAAGATAAGCGAAATTTTCCGGGACGAACGTCACTTTAAAGCCGAAGGATTGTAGCAAACGCATTTCTTGGATGGCGGCATAGCTGCCGGCGTCGATGTCTGGGCGGGGCGTCTGGTAATCAATCACCAAGGCCCTAAGGCTAATGCCCCGGTCTTTGTTTAAGTCCACATCCTTGCCTTCCTCGCCGTGGTACCGGCAGGCGTGTATCCATTTTTGCTTGAATTTTGGGCGGTTGATTTCTTGGTAACGCTTCGTGCCGGAGGCGACATCGGTGCCACTGCTGATGCCCTCAAAATGGTAAACCACCGACAGCGGGGCATACACGGTTTTGTAGCCCGCCTCCCTGACTTTAAAAGCCAAATCGGTGTCTTCAAAATAAGCCGGGCAATAGGCCTCGCTAAAGCCGCCCACCTGTTGCCACACCGACTTGCTCAGCATGATGGCAGCACCCGACAAATAATCCACTTGGCGGCTGTAATTAAAGCGCGGGTCGCTGGCGTTGCCGCCGCGGCCGTAGTTCCAAGGGTTTCCCGAAGCCCAGACGATGCCGCCGGCCTCTTGCAAGCTGCCGTCCGGGTACAATAACTTGGAACCGGCTAAACCGACCCGGTCGAATTGTGCAAACACAAACAACAATTCGTCCAACCAATGCACGGTGGGTTCGGTGTCGTTGTTAAGCAAAACGATGTATTCGCCGCGGGCAGCTTGGGCACCCCGGTTGCAGCTGCGGATAAAGCCTTGGGAGGTTTCATTACGCAGGTAAACAATACCGGAAACCCAGGTTTCGATGTTGATGGTTTCATCGCTGGAGCCGTCGTCCACCAAAATGACTTCAAAACTGGCGCGGTTGTAGGCAAACAACAAGGCGGCCATGCAATGGTATGTGACCGCGAATTTGTTGTGCACGGGCACGACCACACTGACTTGCGGCTGGCTTAGGCTTGGAAAGCGTAACGGCACAAATTTTTTGATGGCGTCGAAGCCGACCACCAGCAGCTCGTGCAATGTGCCTAAGCTGCTGACCCGGGCCACGGTTTCCGCCCAGTGGCTGCCGTCTTCGTCTTGTTGCTGGGCGGCGCTTGACAACGCCAACAACGAGGCCCGCATGGCATCGTAACGGTAGGCGGCGGCCGGGGACAGTTTCGCGGGCAAGGGTTTGCCGGCAAATTTTTGCAAGACATTCCAAGGCGTTAGGGTGTAAGGGGTAATTTCAGCCAATTCCCCCACTTGTTTTCCAGAAAAGCGGACTTTTGCCTCGATCCTATGCGCCCGGCCGTCTAAAAACGCCGCCGGCAAGGCCACCGAAAAATAGTAGTGGCCGTTGTCGGCCACGCTGGCGGAGACGGTGTCGGCCACCCACTGGCCGTCGATCAACAGTTTAACCCGCACCTCGGGCGCTGAAACCCAACCTATTACGCGGGTACCCTCAAGCTTGGCTAACTGGCCATCGACATCGGTTTCAAGCTGGAATGTTTTGGGCGAGCCTATGGCCGCTTCCCCGCTGCCATGCTCGATGAGTTCAATCAGGTGTCGCTGCCCGTCGTAGACTAACTCGGGCAAGGAGAACGGAATGGCTGCGTAGTTTTGCAGGTCCATTTTGCGCAATGCCTGCCATTGCGTTAGGGACAAAAATGATTTTTCCCATTTCAGCTCAGGTTCTTCAGGTGCCGCCAACAAGGCAAAAAACGGGCGGGTGAAAAACAAAAAGCTGTCGGTTTCGCCATTTTTAGCGGGGAATTTTTTGACCACTATGCGGGCATAGCAGACGTTGTGGGGAATTTGTATCAATTCGCAGACGGTTTGATAATCCTCCAGCACCGAGCCACCCCTTTTGCCCTGCACGACATTTTTGTCATGGCGGTACACCCGTTTTTGGTTTTTGTCGTACAGGTCGAGCACCAAAGCACCGTGGCATCGGTGCAGTCCAAAACTGCCAGAAATCTGATAAAAATCGTTGGCTTGTACGGGCAAAAACGGACCCTCTACCGGGTCGTGGTAGACCAATTCTACGGGGTTATTAAACCCGGCGTTTTGGTGGATATGCAGGGTGTGGCCGTTGAACAACGTCCATTTTTCGCTCATGTCCATTCCGGTACTAGCCCCGTGGGGGAGTGCCGGGTCGTACTGCCAATCGGCAATACCCTGGTCAAATCCGGCGTCGATAATCTGGTTAATGTTGGCCAAAGACGGTTGTTTTTTGGACTCTAGGGTGTTTAAAGCACCCGAGAATTTTCCGTCTATCAGCAGGTCCGGGCCATTGCCCTCCTGAAGCATTTTTTTATCCACAATAACAGCGTTGAAAAATCCATTACACGACACGAAAAAACTTTTCATTTTGGTATTTTCATTAAGGTTTGAGGGCCGCCAGGCGCATGGAGTCGTCTAATTTAGGTAAACAGAACGCGCATTAAAAATACGGGTCATGGTATCACAGGCAAATGAAGGGGTGAATTCAGCCGTGCCTTAGCGGTTTGCCTCGGACTGATTTTTAGCGGGTACTTTTTGCGTCCCGACGGCTACGGTGTACACTGTTGGCGTCACGGCATGGCTCTGCGTGCTGTGGTCGGCTAAGGAGTGTCGCAAAAATACAGCGATAGTTCTTGACTAAAATCTGTTAGGTTGGTTAAATGGCCGGATTTTGCATTGCCTAGGTAGCTCAGTCGGTAGAGCAGAGGACTGAAAATCCTCGTGTCGGCAGTTCGATTCTGCCCCTGGGCACCACATCCAGCCTGTGTGGTTTTTTGCATCTTTTGCAGTACACCCGTGCAAGATGCGTCAAACAGACCGTAAAACAAGCCCTCAAAAAAGTTGCAACAGCCCGCCTAGGTAGCTCAGTCGGTAGAGCAGAGGACTGAAAATCCTCGTGTCGGCAGTTCGATTCTGCCCCTGGGCACCACCTGCATCCAAACCACCGGCCCCTGGCCAGAACCCACCCCGGGTGCGCCATGTTCGTCTTGCATAGCTCCAACAAAACCGAAAACCTGGCCGCTCACTTGGCCACGCTCCTGCACAGTGCCCCCTTGACACTTCCTTTGACAAAAGAAGTGTGCTTGATTCAAGGTCAAGGTATGGAACGCTGGTTACCCCAGTATTTAGCCAGCCAAATGGGTGTGTTTGGCAATTATGCGTTTTTTTTTCCCCATAAATTTTTTAGTGCCCTAGCGCAACGAATCGGCTTGTCGTTGGACAATGCCGCCTTCGACCGGGACAGGCTGGTCTGGTTGCTGGAAGCGGTGCTGCGGGATTTAGACGAGCTGCGCGAACTTGAACGCGTAGCCGGTTATTTGCAGGGCCACGGCAGCGTATTAAAGCGCTACCAACTGGCTTTACAGCTCGCACAGCTATTTGACCAATATCAAATTATGCGCCCTGATATGCTGGCCGTATGGGAGCGAGGCGGGCTTGTGTATGGCACCGACAACGAAGCTTGGCAAAAAATTTTATGGCTCTGTGTTAGCAAAATGGCCGGGCAAACCCACCGTGGTCGGCTGTGGGAGATGCTGGCTGACCGATTAAACGCAGCCAACCCTGGCGCATTCAAGGGTTTGTTGCCGGAACGGGTCTGTGTTTTTGGTATCAACACCCTGCCGCCCTTGTTTTTAACGTGTCTACACAGTGTGTCCAGGCATTGCCAGGTGCATTTTTTTTTACTGAATCCCGCGCAGGTTTTTTGGATCGGGTCCGGGTTCGATTTTGCCGACAAACGCGGGCTCTGCGATCAGGAGGCGGCTCCCGAGGGTCATCCGTTGCTGGCAGCACTGGGCCAGCAGGGCAGGGAGTTCCAGACGCTGTTGCTAGAGCGCGTGCCATGCACACAAGAGCTAGACAGCTTTGAGCTTAACGAAGGCGACAGCACGCTGCAAGCGTTACAAAACGACCTGCTCAATGATCGATTGACGGCAGGACCGTTGCCTAATGATGGGTCGATTAGCCTGCATGCCTGCCATTCGAAATTGCGTGAAGTAGAAGTTTTAAAAGATTTATTGTTGCAGGCTTGGGAAGAAGACTCTGATTTGGCGTTGCGCGATACCGTGGTGATGGCACCCGACATCCAGGACTACGAGCCTTTTATTAGTGCCGTGTTCGTCGATATTCCCCATGCCATAGCCGACCGTAGCCTGCGTCTGGACAACGCGCTGCTGGGTATTTTTGTCCAGTTTCTAAACCTAAGCCAGAGTCGTTTCGGTTGGCGTGAGGTGTGCGCGGTGTTGGAACAGCCGGTTGTCCATGCCAGTTTTGGCCTGTCGGAAGCTGACCTTGCTCTGGTCAATTACTGGTTACAAGAAACGCAGGTGCGTTGGGGTAAATCGGCTGCCCACAAAAGTGAGCTTGGCTTGCCAGAATCCTCGGAAAACACCTGGCAAGCCGCGCTGGATCGGTTATTGATGGGGTATGTGGTCGGCAGCGATGAAGAATTTGTCGATGGCGTATTGCCTTATAAAAACATTGAAGGGTTGTCCGCCTCGGCTTTAGGAGGGCTCGACAGCTTCATGCGCCTGTTGTTTGAGGCCAGTGACGACCTAAAACAGCCCCGCCCACGGGTACGCTGGACGGAAGATTTGTTGAGCTATGCTGAAAAACTCCTGTCCTCGGCAGCACCGGATACCCGCTGGGAGCTGGATCAGCTTTTGATGGTGTTGTCTGAGGATGCGATGGATGCAGCAAACTCTGCAACTGAATACCTGAACCGAATTGACATCGAGTTTTCTGTCATTGTCTACTGGTTGAACAACAGGTTGGATGAACGCCAATCCAACCATGGCTTTTTACGCGGGTGTGTCACCTTTTGCTCGATACTGCCCATGCGTTCTATCCCCTTTAAGGTAGGGGCCTTGCTGGGCATGGATGAAGGTCAGTTCCCGAAAATAGACCAGACCCCCGCATTTGATTTACTGGCCGCCAATTATCGTCTGGGCGACCGCTCCAGTCGCGTGGATAACCGTTATCAATTTTTAGAAATCCTGTTGTCCACCCGGCAAAAACTCATCATCACCTACGTCGGACAATCTATGGTCAGCAACGAACCGCTGCCGCCCTCGGTGGTTGTCAGCGAATTGCTGGATGTCTTAAAAAACCACTACCAGCTTAATGACCTGATCACGCGCCATCGCTTACATGCGTTTAGTCCGCAGTATTTTTTGAGCGACAGCCAGCTGTTCAGTTACTCGACCGCCAATTGGGCCATTGCCCAGTGCTTGACCCAAAAGCCGCCTAAGCCAAGCAACCTAGCCCCTTGGTGGCAAGGTCACACGCCACAAAAACCCAGCCTCATCATAGAGCTAAGCGATTTATTGGCGTTTTTTCGAAACCCACAAAAACATTTTTTTGCTAAACAACTGGGCTTGCGGTTTCAGGGCATCGAGACCATTGACGCAGAACGCGAGCCATTCCAGCTTGGTTTTCTTGACACGTATGAAATCCAGCACGAATGGCTTGGTCGCCAACTGGCCGGGAAAACGTTTCCACTGGCCAAGCTGCAAGCCCAAGGCCGGTGGCCTCAAGGTCCTGTCGGTGAATTGGAATTTGCCCGGCAACAGCCGTTAATCGGGCAATTTATCGACAAAATAAAAGCACTGGATTTAGGCCCGGCGTTGCCTGATTTGCTCATTGATTTGCAGTTAGGCAGGTTCCGTATCGTCGGCAAACTTAGCCACCGTCACGCACGCGGCACGTTGTGTTACCGCTTCAGTACGCTCAAAGGCAAAGACTTTATCAGTGCCGGGTTGCAACACCTGATCGGCAACCAAATTCAAGCCCAAGTTACCTGGTTATTGGCCAGTGACGAGGCCATCGAATTTAAGCCAGAACACTGTTCATTAAGCAATTTGGTATCCTGGCTAGACATTTACAGCGTCGGGCAAACCCGGCCGGATGCGTTTTTTGTCGAAGCCGCCTTAGCCTATGTAAAAGCCAAGGCTGACCACAAACCGCCTTTGCTCAAGGCAAACCATGTGTTGGCAGCGGCCCTGGAAAAATCCTATGAACCGACTTTAAGGCAATTGTACGGACAGGCCAGCGGGCCGCTTTCGGTGTTAGGGAAAGACTTTGCTAGCCAATGCGATACGTTATTGCATCCGCTCTGGCAGGCAACCCACTAGATGGCCTAGCGGATGCTTTTGCGGCAAAACATGGTAGTATCGAGCAACAAAAATCAAAGCAAGCAGGTAAACAAATGAGAGCAAACATTGGCCTAATTGGCTTGGCCGTCATGGGGCAAAATCTTGCCCTGAACATGGATGATCACGGCTTTCGAGTGGCTGTGCATAACCGTACTGCGCGTACCGTCGACGATTTTTTGGCCGGCCCTGCGGAAAATACCCACATTATCGGCTGCCATACACTCGAAGAACTGATCGACGCGCTCGATGCCCCTAGGGTAGTGATGCTGATGGTGAAAGCGGGCGAGGTGGTGGATCACTACATCGACAAATTAGCTTCTTTGCTGTCCCCCGGCGACATTGTTATCGACGGCGGCAACTCTTTGTTTACCGACACCAACCGCCGTACCCAATACCTTAAGGGACGTGACATTCATTTTATTGGTGCCGGTGTTTCAGGCGGGGAAGAAGGTGCCCGGCACGGGCCTTCGATAATGCCGGGTGGCAATCCTGCGGCATGGCCCACCGTGAAAGCGATTTTTCAAGCCATCAGTGCCCAAGTGGATGGCCAGCCTTGTTGCGAATGGGTAGGGGAAAACGGAGCCGGGCATTATGTAAAAATGGTGCACAACGGCATTGAATACGGCGATATGCAGTTAATTTGCGAAGCCTACCAATTGCTGTCGGAAGGGTTAGGGTTGAGTGCCGAAGAACTGCACGGCATTTTTAACGAGTGGAACCAAGGCCGGTTAAGCTCGTATTTGATTGAAATCACGGCGGACATTTTTGCTTTCAAAGATGCAGACGGCCAACCGCTGGTGGAAAAAATCCTCGATACCGCCGGCCAAAAAGGCACCGGCAAATGGGTCGGCATCAACGCTTTAGACTTAGGCATTCCGTTAACTTTAATTGGTGAGTCGGTGTTTGCCCGCTGCTTGTCGGCACAAAAAGAAGAACGCTTGGCTGCGGCAAACACGTTGCCGGCCCGCCCCGCGACCGCTTTTTCTGGCGACAAACAAGCCTTGATAGCCGCTATCGGTGATGCCTTGTATGCAGCCAAAATTATCTCCTATGCCCAAGGTTTTAGGCTGATGCGTGAGGCCTCCAGCGAATACGGTTTTTCATTGAATTACGGGGAAATTGCCTTGATGTGGCGCGGCGGTTGCATTATTCGCAGCCACTTTTTAAGTGACATCAAGCACGCTTACGAGCAAAACCCCGACCTTGAAAACCTCTTGCTGGCCGAGTTTTTTGTCAAGGCTATCAGCCAAGCCGATGCCGGCTGGCGCCAAGCCGTCATGTTAGGTATTGAACTGGGCATCCCGACTCCGGCTTTTTCCTCCGCCTTAGCTTACTACGACGGCTACCGCAGTGCGCACTTACCCGCCAATTTGTTGCAGGCGCAACGCGATTATTTTGGTGCGCACCGCTACGAACGCGTCGACCAACCTAGGGGTCAGTTTTTCCATACCGATTGGACCGGACGTGGCGGCAAAACCGCTTCTTCCACCTACAGCGTTTAAAAGGGCAGGGCACACGTCTTGTCTATTGATCCCTACTGTCATCTTAACTTATGCAAGCAGAACCCTGTACTTACATCATCTTCGGGGCCACCGGCAACTTGTCCCGGATCAAACTTATGCCGGCTTTGTACCATCTGGATGTCGCTGGAAAATTACCGCAAGGCACCCGCATCCTGGCGATGGGGCGCCGGGTATGGGACCAACAAAAATGGCGTTCTGAAGTTCGCGACATGGTGATGGCCAAGGCCCATGATGCTTTTGACGAACAGGTGTTCCAGCGTTTTTGCGACCGCCTTTATTACCATCAAGGTGATCTTAGCCAAGCCGAATGCTACCGCACACTGGCCGCAACGCTCGGGCAAGCCGGGCAATTTTCCCGCAACATAGCTTTTTACCTGTCCATCAGTCCGGCTGATTTTGGCAACGTTATTAGTCACTTGAGCGAAAACCACTTGCTCAGCGAAGAATACGGCTGGCGGCGGGTCATCATCGAAAAACCGTTCGGCTACGATTTGGACAGCGCCCAGGCCTTGCAAAAACGCATCAGCCACTATTTGGCCGAGGAGCAGATTTACCGCATTGACCATTACTTGGGCAAGGGCATGGTGCAGAATGTTTTAGTGTTCCGTTTTGCCAACGTCATGCTGGAACCGTTATGGAACCGCAATTACATTGACCATGTTCAGATCACCCACTCCGAAAGCATCGGCATCGACACCCGGGGCGATTACTACAACAGTGCCGGTGCCATGCGCGATATGTTGCAAAGCCATTTGCTGCAAATGCTGACGTTGGTGGCGATGGAGCCGCCGGTGTCGATGGAAGCCGAGGCGTTGCGCGATGAAAAGGTCAAAGTCTTAAAATCCATCCGCCCCATCCCCAAAGAAGCCGTCCATGCTCATGCTTTCCGCGGCCAGTACGGCAAGGGGCAAATCAACGGCGAACGGGTGGGCGGGTATTTGGAAGAAGCCCATATCCCCACCAACAGCACCACCGAAACGTACGCTTCGATGAAGTTGTACATCGACAACTGGCGCTGGCGCGGTGTGCCGTTTTATTTGCGCACGGGCAAGCGCATGGCCAAGGCGCAATCGAGCATTTCGATATGTTTCCGGCATCCGCCGTTGCAGTTTTTCCGCGACACCCAAGTCCACTGCATGGCCCAAAACTGGGTGTTGCTGGGCATTCAGCCGGAAGAATGTATTCGCATAGAAATGACCGTCAAAGAACCCGGCCTGGAAATGCGTACCCGCACCAGCAGCCTGGACGCCAGCTTCCGTAACCCAAACGAAAAGGCCACAGATGCCTACGAAGACCTGTTGCTGGATGTCTTGAAGGGCGACCGATCCTTGTTTCTGCGTTTTGACGAAGTGGAATACGCCTGGCGGATTGTCGACCCCATTCTGCAAACCTGGGCCATTGAGCGTGATTACATCGCCGTGTACCCGGCCGGCTCCTGGGGACCGGAAGACAACCGGCTGTTCGATAAAGAAAGCCAAACTTGGCGCAGTTCCTTAACCCCGGAGTGTAAATAGTGCAACAAAATAGCCAATGGCATCGCTTTGCCACCAGCGATCAAATCGCCGAAGCCGCCAGTAAAAAAATTCTAGCCGCCGCCCGGCAGGCCATCGCCGAACACGGGTGCTTCAAACTGGTTCTAGCCGGTGGCACCACGCCAGAAAAAGTCTACCGGCTGTTAGCCGAAAGTGCAGCAGACTGGGACCGCTGGTTGATTTATTACGGTGACGAGCGCTGCCTGCCAGTGGATCATGCCGAACGCAACAGCCAACTGGCTAAGCAGGCTTTTTTGAATGGCGCCAACATACCCGCCAAGCAGATTTTTACTATCCCGGCCGAATTAGGGCCGGAGCAGGGCGCATTACAGTATCGAGAAATTGTCAGGTCAGCCCTGCCGTTTGACCTGGTATTGTTAGGGCTAGGCGAAGATGGCCATACCGCCAGCTTGTTTCCCGGTCATGCCCATAACCCGGACGAACTGACCCATGCCGTCGAAAATTCACCGAAACCGCCACCGGAGCGGGTGTCGCTCAGTGCCCAAGCATTAGGACAGACCCGGGAGTTGATTTTTTTAGTCACCGGCGGTAACAAACAGGAAGCTGTAAAAGCCTGGCGTTCGGGTGCTCAATTGCCTGCGGCAACCATCATGCCACCGGTCGCCGATGTCTTTATCGACGCGGCGGCTTTTCCAGAAATCGATGCTTAGAAATAAGCCACGGCAGTGTCACTGTGTGAAGGACCGGTGACACTGCGCGCAAAGCGGTTAAAGCGTGGTGGATTGAATCGTCTTTGACAGGCCTGCAAGTAGCGTGTCAGTAATTTCGCATAATGTGTATTATGTTAAATAATGCGTTACAGCAACCGTTCCGACGTAGCCACCCGAGTTTTTTGTAAGCCCCCGACGCCCGATGACAGAACCCCGGCCCATGCGTTTTTTAACGTTCGTCTTTTTGCTTGCGGCAATGCCTTGTTTAGCAACCGTGGCAACAAGCACCGAACCGCCTTATACCCAGGCCAGACTGCAAGACAAAATAAATGACCTAGATGGCAAGCAAGACATTGAAGATGGCATTAAATCCAGGCTGTTAACGCTGTATAGGTCGGCTAAAAACAATCTGGACACTCTAGATGCCTTCATTCAACGTAAAGCCGCTTTTAAACGCTCGATCAAGGAAGCACCGCTTGAAACCAAACGCTTACAAAATGAGATAAACCAACTTCAGGCGCAACTTGCCCAACAAGTGCCGGAAGATTTTAGCCGCATCAGCACCGAAGAGCTGGAACAACGGTTAATTTTAGAAAAGGAAAAAATCAGCGGTCTAGACGAACAAATCAAAAAACTGGCCAATGAACAGGTCTTGCAAAACAGCAGGCCGCCGTTGATCCGCTCTGAAATGGTCGCCGCACAACAAGAAATAGACACTAGTCAAAAAAAACTGGAGGGGCTGTCGCTCAGCGACAAAACCAAGCCAGAAATTGAGGCCGAGCAGATTTATTTAAAAACCGCAATGGATGCTAGGGCCGCCGAACTCAATAGCTTGGAGATCGAAGCCATCAGCAACCCCTCACGGATAGAACGCTTGCAAGCCAAACTGCTCTGGCTTAGCCTGCAAAAAGACAGCAAAAATCATGTTGTTGCCGCCATAGAAAGCTTGTTGGCCGAGCGCAGGCAAAAAGATGCCAAGCAAGCCCAAGACGCCCTGACTCAGGCGGAAAAAGAACTCGCCGGCAAACCTGCGGTAATTCAAGCCATAACCCATGAAAACATCCGTTACAGCCAAGAATTGCAGGGTATAACCGATAACATTGAACACTTGCTTTCTCAAAAAACCCTGTTGGACAGCAAAGCTCTAGCAATCGAGGAAGATTTCAAAGACGCCGACAAAAAGATCGCCCTGGCCAGTGTCAGCCCGGCTCTGGGTAAAATTCTGCGTGAGCAAAGGCGCAATTTAGCACTGGACAGCCAACTTGCCACCTGGGCGGAGACCGTTCAAAACGAGACTGCCTTGGCCAGCCTCAGCGTGTACAGGGTCGAAGAACGCTTAAAAAAATTACTGGATAGTGACACGGTATTAAAGGAACTGATGGTCTCTCAGGTTCCAGAAACCTTACTGCCCCAGCAACGCATGATGATCCAAGCGGAATTGCGAGTGCTGTTGAATAGCCAAAAAGATCTGCTGAACAAACTGGAAGCGGCGGGTAAAACGTATTTGCGTGCCTTGGGTGAGTTTGATTTTACCCGGGAACAAATGGCTGCTAAGACAAAGCGGTTTGCCGACTATTTGGATGAGAATTTATTGTGGGTTCCCAGCGCCAATCCCATTAACATGAATTTTCCGGCCGACCTGTTAGAGTCCATGCGCATGTTGATTTCACCCAGCGATTGGGCCGCTGTCGCCAAAGACAGCCTAAACGCCGTAGCCAAATGGCCCTTCGCCACTGCCACGGCGGCATTGGGCTGGTTGTTGCTGCTCGTCAGTCGTGGCCAATGCAAAAAGCAACTGGTGCTGGCTACGCAACGGCTAGGCAAGCCTTATACCGACCGGTTTGCCCATACCTTAATGGCCTTGCTGTACACCGCCAGTCTCGTGCTACCTCTGCCCGTCTTAGCGTATGGCTGGGGCTGGCTGTTAAGCAACCCGAATGACGGCAGTCATTTTGGCAAAGCCGTGGGTGTTGGCTTGCAATCAGCGGCGGTAGCTTTTGTATTTTTGCAATTTGTTTATCAGTTGTTTGCAAGCAACGGAGTTTTCCGCCGCCACTTCCACTGGCAAAAAGACAGCGTGCTCTTGTTTCGCGCCCACATGGGGTGGCTGCGTTGGGTTGTCGTCCCCACTGCATTTTTAATCAGCATAACCCACGCCTCGCCGGACTTAACCCATAGTGACAGCCTAGGACGCCTGGCTTTAATCGTTGTCCTAGCCGGCCTCTCGGTATTTTTGTACCGGCTATTAAATCCCCAACGGTGTATTGTGCAGCCTTTCCTGTTAGCGCATCCGCACAGTTGGGCCAACAAGCTGCGGTTATTCTGGTTTCCTTTTGCCGTACTCTGCCCTATCGTGTTCATAGGTTTTGCGGCCACCGGTTATTATCTAAGTGCTTTAGAGCTGCAACAAAAATTAATGGTGACGTTGCGGTTTATGTTTTTGGTGCTGATTATCCATCAACTGGTGCTGCGCTGGCTGACCTTGGTCAACCGGCAAATTGCTTTTGAGAACATCCGCAAAAAAAAGAAAGCCGCCACGCAAAGTGAAAAACATCCCGTCCCGCAAGGCGGCGAAGAACGGGTTTTGCCGATAGACGAGTACTTAATTGACATACCCAAGATCAATGCCCAAACCATGAAATTGCTGGCCATGTGCATTAGTTTTGCATTACTGGTTGGCTTATGGTTGATTTGGGGCAACATTTTGCCTGCTTTTTCATTCCTAGATCAGATCGTACTTTGGCAGCACGAAACCCTCATCGACAAACAATTGGCCATGCAGCCGATTACCTTAACCAATCTGTTATTGGCCCTGCTGTATGGGTTTGTCATGATGGTGTCCGTGGCTAATTTTTCAGGATTAATGGAGTTGCTCTTGTTTGGCAGGATGGATGTGGAAGCCGGCAGCCGCTACGCCATCAACCAAATAGCCAAATACGTGATGGTTTCCATAGGCCTGTTTGTCATCGTCAATGAACTGGGCGGCAGTTGGTCGCAACTGCAATGGTTGGTGGCGGCCTTAGGCGTCGGCTTAGGCTTTGGTCTGCAAGAGATTTTCGCCAATTTGGTGTCCGGTATCATTTTGTTGTTTGAACGACCCATCCGCATTGGCGACACCGTTACCATTGGCGAAGTTACCGGCAAAGTGTGCCGTATCCAAATGCGCGCGACCACCATCATGGACTGGGATCAAAAAGAACTGATAGTGCCCAACAAAACCTTTATTACCAACGAACTGGTCAACTGGACCTTAAGCGACGCCGTCACCCGCGTGGTTATCCCGGTCGGTATCGCCTACGGTTCTGATGCAGAAAAAGCCCACCAAATCATGATGGACACTATCACCGCTACTCCCTTAGTGCTGACAGACCCAGAACCCTGTGTGTTATTTATGGAGTTCGGCGATAACGCCCTGATTTTTTCGGTGCGGGTGTTCGTCAGTGAAATGGCGCACCGCCTGCCCCTCATTCACAACTTGCATATGCGCTTGGAAAAAGCGTTGCGCGATAACAACATAGAAATACCCCTACCCCAACACCATGTGCATATTCGCTCTTCAACACCGATACCGCCGGTTGCTCATCAGGAATGGCAACGGGCTTTTGTATCTCGTTAAACGTGCGACCGATAAACCCCACGCTATTACCGATACCGAGGCGCTGCTTTAAAATGAGCTGTTTTAAATTGCCCGAACACCCTCGCTTCCCTGCTCTAGCCGGTGCTTGATCCATGTTGAACTTTAAAAATCTCACCTTGCGTAGAGGTGTCAAGCAATTGTTTGCTAACGCCTCATTCATTCTGCACAAAGGCCAAAAAATAGGCTTCACCGGTGCTAACGGGGTTGGTAAGTCCAGCCTGTTTGCGTTGGTTAGGGGCGAACTCTACCCCGATGAGGGCGAATTCATGATGCCGCCCAATCTGACCGTGGCTTATGTCGCCCAGGAAACACCCGCCGTCAACTGCCCGGCGATTGAGTACGTCATCGACGGCGATCAAGCACTACGCCAATTGCAACGGCAATTGCAGCTTGCCGAACAACAAAATGACGGCATCAAGCTGGCCGAACTGCATGCCACTTTGGATGTTATAGGCGGTTACAGTGCCCGCATCCGGGCTTCGCGGCTGCTGGACGGCTTAGGTTTTAGCACAGCACAGGAGCAGCAACCGGTCAGCACTTTCTCCGGCGGTTGGCGCATGCGCCTGAATTTAGGCCAAGCGCTGATGTGCCGTTCCGATGTGTTGCTGTTAGATGAACCGACCAACCACTTGGATTTGGACGCCGTCATCTGGCTGCAAGACTGGTTATGCAAATACCCTGGCACCTTGCTGCTGATTTCTCATGACCGCGATTTTCTCGATACCATCACCAGCCACATCGTTCACATCGAACAAAACAAAGCCGAACTGTACACGGGTAATTATTCTGCCTTTGAACGCATGCGCGCGGAACGCTTAGCGCAGCAACAAGCCGCCTACCAAAAACAACAGCGCGAGATGGCACATATTCAAAGCTTTATCGATCGTTTCAAGGCGCAGGCCACCAAGGCGCGGCAGGCGCAAAGCCGCATTAAGGCCTTGGAACGCATGGAAGTGATTGCCCAAGCCCATGTCGATTCGCCGTTTACCTTCACTTTCCCGGATCCGGGCCGTTTGCCTAATCCATTGCTTAAGCTGGATAAAGCCGACATCGGCTACGGCGACACGATCATCGTCAAACAGGTGGGCTTGTCGATTGTACCCGGCGACCGCATCGGTCTGTTAGGGCCGAACGGAGCCGGCAAATCCAGCCTAATTAAAGTGCTGGCGGGGGACATGCTGCCGTTAACCGGCACACGGCTGCCTGCTGACGCGCTACGGATTGGTTATTTTGCCCAGCACCAACTGGAACAATTGCGCTTGGACGAAAGCCCGTTGTGGCATCTGCAACAACTGAACAAACAAGCAAGCGAACGTGATTTGCGTCACTTCTTAGGCGGTTTTGATTTTCAAGGCGACAAAGTAATGGAACCGGTTAGGCCGTTTTCCGGCGGAGAAAAAGCCCGCTTAGTGCTGGCCTTACTGGTTTACCAAAACCCCAATCTGTTGTTGCTGGATGAGCCCACCAACCACCTAGACTTGGAAATGCGCCACGCGCTGAACGTCGCCTTGCAAGATTACCAAGGCGCATTGGTGGTGGTTTCCCATGACCGCCACTTGCTGCGCAGCGTCACCGACCGGCTGTTGTTGGTGGCCGACGCTCAAGTGCAAGCCTTCGATGGCGATCTGGACGATTACCGCGATTGGTTAAATGGACAGAGAAAAAACACAGACAACCAACCGCTCACTGTGGACAACGGAACGGTGTTATCCCGCAAAGACTTGCGTAAACAAGACGCCGAACGCCGACAGCGACAGAAACCGTTGCTGGATGCCTTGAAAAAAGCAGAACAAGCCGTAGAAAAATACCACAACGAACAACGTGACTTAGAACGCCAACTAGCCGAACCTGACATCTACGCCGACACGCAAAAACAGCGTCTGAAACAACTACTAGAACGCAAAGCTCAAGTTGATAAAGCCTTAGAGAACGCCGAGACCGATTGGCTGGAAGCCGAGGAACGCTTGCAGGAGGCGGATTAGTGAGTAGCCTCCATACCGCTTTGCACAACGCGCGTGCTGCTTGTTGGTCAAGCCGTTGTCGGTCAGAACAGTTCGGTTTTTAAGATCACTTAAAATCAAATACCTCTTGAAAAATCCAGCTTAACCCCCATCGTTTAGGGCGATTCATTTACCTCTCAATAAAAAGGAGACCTCAACGTGACTGTTGAAGCACACAAAGAAACCCTAGGGTTTCAAACCGAAGTCAAGCACCTGCTGCATTTGATGATTCATTCCTTGTACAGCAACAAAGAAATTTTTCTGCGCGAGTTGATCTCAAACGCTTCGGACGCCGCCGACAAGCTGCGCTTTTCGGCCTTGTCCAACGACAGCCTGTACGAAGGCGACAGCGAGCTGAAAATCCGCCTGGAGTTTAACAAAGACCAGCGCACCGTCACCGTCATCGACAACGGCATCGGCATGAGCCGCGAGGAAGTGCAGGAGCATATCGGCACCATCGCCAAATCCGGCACCAAGCAATTTTTTGATGCGTTGACCGGCGACCAAGCCAAAGACAGCGAGTTGATCGGCCAATTCGGCGTCGGTTTTTATTCTTCTTTTATCATCGCCGACAAAGTCATCTTGACCACCCGCAAGGCGGGTGCGCCGATAGACCAAGGCGTGCGCTGGGAGTCGGCGGGCGAAGGCGATTACACGCTGGAAACGGTCGAAAAACCCCAACGCGGCACTGAAATCGTCCTGCATTTGCGCGCAGGCGAAGACGAGTTTTTAGACAACTGGCGCCTGCGCTCGATTGTGCGGAAATTCTCCGACCATATTTCCCTGCCCATCGTCATGGACAAGGAAGTGATGCCGGAAATGGATTTTGATGAAGCAGAAACTGCCGAGGGCGAGGAAAAAGCCGAAAAAGCCAAGCCGGAACCCCAAATCGTCGAGGAAACCATCAACAGTGCCTCGGCATTGTGGGCTAAAGCCCGCCAGGACATTTCCGACAACGATTACAACGAATTCTACAAACACGTCGCGCACGATTTCCAAGACCCGCTAGCCCATGTCCACAGCAAGGTCGAAGGCAGCAACGAATACACCTTGCTGCTGTATGTGCCCTCCCGCGCGCCGTTCGATTTGTGGGACCGCGACAACAAGCACGGCGTGAAACTGTACATCAAAAAAGTGTTCATCACCGACGACGCCGAGCAGTTGATGCCACGCTACCTGCGCTTCATTAAAGGTGTTATCGACGCCAATTCCCTGCCGCTGAACGTGTCGCGGGAAATCCTGCAACAAAGCAAACAAATCAACACTATAAAATCCGGTGCGGTAAAAAAAGTGGTGGGCATGCTGGAAAACCTCGCCAAAAACGAAGCGGAAAAATACGCAACCTTCTGGAAAGAATTTGGCAATGTCATCAAGGAAGGCCCGATTGAAGACCACGCCAACAAAGACCGTGTGGCCAAGCTGTTGCGCTTTAGCTCCACCCATACCGACCACAGCCAGCAAGATGTCAGCTTGGAAGCTTACGTCAGCCGCATGAAGGAAGGCCAGGAGAAAATTTACTACATCACCGCCGACAGCTTTGCCGCCGCGAAAAACAGCCCACATCTGGAGATTTTCCGCAAAAAAGGCATTGAAGTGCTGTTGCTGTCCGACCGGGTCGATGAATGGCTGGTGTCCTCATTGACCGAATTTGACGGCAAACACCTGCAATCGGTCGCTAAGGGTGAATTGGATTTAGGGCTGTTAGCCGACAGCGAGGACGACAAAAAAGCTCAGGAAGAAGCTAACAAAGATTTTGCATCGGTGTTGCAGCAAATCAAGGAGGTCTTAGGCGATAAAATTAAGGAAGTGCGCCTGACCCATCGCCTGACCGAATCCCCCGCTTGTTTGGTGTCCGATGTTTACGGCATGAGCCTGAACATGGAGCGCATCATGAAAGAGGCGGGGCAGTCGATGAATTTTAGCAGCAAGCCGATTTTTGAAATCAACCCCAGCCACGCACTGGTCGCTAAGCTAAAAAACGAGCAGGACGACAGCCGTTTCGCCGATTTAACGCACATTTTGTTCGACCAGGCCCTGCTGGCCGAAGGCGGGCAGTTGGACGACCCGGCGGCGTTCGTGCACAAGCTGAACGGCTTGTTGCAGGGGTTGCTGCATTAAATTTTAACGCGAAGAAAAGGCCGGTTTGACCGGCCTTTTTTACGGGGTTGGTTTTCTAAGTCAAACAGCACTAGCACGGGTATTATTTTAGCGGTCTGCCCTTAGCGTCTTTATTGATGTGTCCGGCAAAAATAAGGACGGTTTCGATAAATCCCCACAAAACACCGTAGCCTTGGGTTAACACCGTTACAGCCAGTTGCGCTAAGCCTATTTTGTAAAACCCTAGATAAAACCGGTGAACACCAGCGAAACCAAAAACCAAGCCTAACGCCGCTGCTAAGTATTTGTATTTTACTGGCTTGGTTTTTTCCAGATACGCGCCTACCAGGCTAACCTGTTGCGCAGCACCCCCGCTGACCTCAAAACGGACATCATCCCCGGGTTCTGGCGGAACCTCAAGTTGCCAATCAGCGGCGTGGAATGGATAAAGCTGACCATTGCTGGCAATGGTGCCGGTTTGGTTTTGCTCGTCGTAACTTTCAATGTGTCCTGTTATCATTTTCAATGACTGGTTTGTGGTTTACGGTGAGGGTTAATCATCTTTCAGGCGCACCGCCAGCACATCGCATTGGGCATGGTGCAGTACGCCGTCGGCGGTTGAACCCAACAACAAAGCCCAGCCATGGCGACCGTGTGAGCCTAAAACGATCAAATCGACCTGATTTTCCACGGCAATCCTGACAATTTCTGCTTTCGGGCTGCCCACTTCAATCCAGCAGTCATCGTCATGGACATTCAAATTTTTTGCCAAACCAACCAGCCTTTTTTTGGCCGCCGCCGTCAATTCGGCCATCAGGTCTAAGTCAACGGGTATGTCGCCGCCAAAACCGGCATCGGTGATGGGTACGCTGTCCACTACATGAATGAGGCTTAACTTGGCTTGGTAGTTATCGGCCAAATCTTTGCCCCGGCAAACCACCGCTTGGTCTTGTTCGTAAAAATCCACCGCCAGCAAAATATGTTTGTACGGGTGCATGACCCCTCCGTGTGTTATTTTTTGTTGAAAAAAGTGTATTGGGTAGACGTTATTGCCTGTGATTATACCCTGATAAAACGGATCAGCCATTGGTTTCCCCTTCGTACTTGATGTGGGCAAGCCCAATAAAAGCAGTTAATTCTTTCTAGGAAACCGGATTCAGTACCATGACAAAAGCATTGAGCGCAATCCAACACGAACGCATTGAAACAGCCATCCGCTTAGGTACCTCGGCTTATATCGAATCGCGGCGGCAACAGATTAAGCCCTTCGTTGACCGAAATTTTTCATTCAAAGGTGCCTGGCACATCAACAAAAAAGCAATAGGCTGGGATATGGCCCGAGCTCCCGCTAACCTGCTGTGGACGCCGGTTTATTTTTTTGGCTCTGTGCTGGGTAGCAACATGCTGCGCAAACTGCGCCTGGAACAAACCGCTAAACGGTTAGAAAATCTGCCGCCCGGTTGGCGTACCGATGTGGAGCAAGAATTAGAATGGTTGTTGTATGCTGAATTCCTGGAATTGCCTTTTGCCACAGACGAGCGCTGCTGCACTAAAAATGCTTGGCTTGAGGCCATTTTGGCACAGCCCGAGTTTCTTTACTTGCTGGAAGAAACCTTAAGGCCCGCAGCAGAACAAAAAGATGACCCGCAGTTCCGCCAAAACCTAGAGGCGAAGCTGTCAACTTACATCGACAACCGGAAAGATGTCGCCGAAATAGCCTCGATGCTGCTTGGTGTGGCGGTGGGGCTGACCGCTTTCAAGCAACTGGGCCTAGGCTCGCTTAGTCTAGGCCAAGCGGCCGCTTCCGCCTTAGCCACAAACTTGGCGGTGTCCCACTTTTTTTTAGGTCCAACCCTAGGCGGGGTTTTTTATTCGCTATTTCCTGCGGCTGCATCAGCCGGTTTGCTGATAAGTGTCACTGGCGGTGTGGCACTAGTGGCCGGAATGGTGGCTGCATTTTCTGGGTTTGTTACCGATCCGGTGCAGAAAGCCTTGGGTTTTCATCAAAAAAAATTAGAGAAGCTGGTAGACGCACTGGAAAATCAGCTCACGGATGCCAACGACCAAACCTACGGCTACAAAGACGGCATGGTAGCCCGATTGCTGGACGTTCTGGATATGCTGGCGGTTGTCGTCTCAAAAGCCCATTAAAGTTTGCCTGATTGGCAACAATATACCTTAATCCTATTGTGTGAAATGCCCTGTTGTGTTTAAAAAAATCACCGTAATAAGTTCATTTTAATGTAGTTTTTTTTCAGGGCAATGTCGGTCCGTCGTTAAAAACACACTAAATGAGTCATATCACTTTGTTTTTTTAAAATCGCGTGAAATGCCCTGTTTTTTTACGATTCACAGCGGCAATAGATTGTTATAAAACAGTTTTTTTATGGCACAGTTAGTGCTTTGTTAAGCCATGCGGAGGCATAGGGCAACCTGTTACTGTTTAAACGTCTGCCTTTTAACCCGCGGCTTCCCGTATCTGCCCTTTAAACCAAATTTTGAACCTTAAAATTAAGGAAACTGTTATGACTAAAACCATGAAAAAAATTGTTGGCTTAGCTTTGTTCGCCACCGCCGGAATGCTGGCCGCCTCTACCAGCTTCGCCGCTACCAGCGTTAGTTCAGCGGGTGTCTTTACTTTCAATAAAAACCGCACCACCCATGCGTTTGATGTCAGACCGCATTCTTGGAGCGATCCTGCATTCGGTCATCAAGGCTGGACCCACCATGCCCGCTGGGCTGGCGTCCGGGCCAGAAGAGGCGAGACAGTCGCTATTCACCTGATTTCAAGAACTGCCGGCGTCAATCCAGCAGCCACCGTTTGGTTCCGTGGTGCACGCGATACAGCACCAAACCATTTTGTTCCTGACCATTTTTTCCATCAGCTTGGCGATTTTTCAGAAGCCGGTGTAACCGATGAAGCCACCGGAACCAGCCTAGGCAACATCGTTATGAACTACGTCGCCCACGGCTATGACCGGGATGGCAATAGCCTGAACTTTGCCTTATTCAGACCCATCACCGACGGTACCCCTGGGCACTTGGATTTGACTTTCACAGCACCACGCACCGGTTTTTACATGTTTGCCGTCGGTGCTATCAATCCCGATGCCGCAATCAACACCCGGTTGCGTTATTTTATCGATGGTGAAGTAGAAATAACCCCTGCACCTGCGCCTTAAGCCGCTCAAGGGTACATTCGTACTGTTGCCGCCCCTGATGGTGTTTGCCACTACAGGGGCGGTTTGGTTTTAGCGGGCTGGCAAATACCGTCGTATTTTAAAAAGTTTTGGCTTCGGCCTTTGCAGACGATTAGAATCGTGCTTTTATCTAAACACCACTCTATGAACAAACACCGACTCGATTTTTTTAGTCATTGTGCGCTGACTATCCCAGCAGCTTTTTTAGGTCTGCTGTTCACCACCCAAGTTTTAGCCCACGGCGAAACCCCCGCTTCCTTACAAGGCATCGCCGTCCCGCCCACACCAGGGCTGCTAGATGGCCGCAACCCCATAGTGGTGGATAAAAAAACCGCCATTGAATTGGGTAAAGCCTTGTTTTGGGACACTCAAGTGGGCAGTGACGGCATGTCCTGTGCCTCCTGCCATTTTCATGCCGGTGCCGATGGGCGCTTCAGAAACCAGCTATCGCCGGGGTTGTTGCATAAAAATGCAGCTACCCGCAACACCTTTGAGCCGACTGCTTCAGGGGCTGCGGGCGGAACCAATTACACCTTGCGCCAAAGCGATTTTCCCCTTTTCCAGTTAGCCGATCCTGAAAACATCGACTCCGCCGTGCTGTTCCAAACCGACGATGTGGTTTCATCTTCGGGAACATTTTTAGCACGCCACCGCGACACCAACGGCTTCAGAGACCGTGATCGATGCAGCCCAGTGTCAGATACTCTGTTCCACGCCGGCGGTCAGAACACCCGCCAAGTGCAAAATCGGCAAGCACCCAGCGTGATTAATGCCGTGTTCAATTTTCGCAATTTTTGGGATGGGCATGCCAACAACATTTTCAATGGCGTATCTGCCTTCGGTCCGCGTGACAAAGAAGCGCGTATTTGGCTGTTGCGGGCTAACGGAGCTCTATCCCAAGTACCCTTCCGCTTGGAAAACGCCTCGCTCGCTTCCCAAGCCGTTATTACCGCCAACAACCCACAAGAAATGTCTTGCCGGAGACGGCAATTTCACGAATTGGGAAAAAAACTATTGCCGCGTCGGCCTCTGGCCTTCCAAGCCATACACTCGGAGGACAGTGTCTTAGGGCCACTGCGCCACCGTTCTGGCAGAGGCTTAAATACAACGTATAAAAATTTAATAGAAACAGCGTTCGCTCGCCGTTTTTGGGCGGCAACTGGCGAACTTCCGGTATCCGGTGGGAGCAATTATTCCCAAATGGAAGCCAATTTTTCACTGTTTTTTGGTCTGGCTTTACAGCTTTATCAGCAAACTTTAGTCTCCGACCAAACCCCTTTTGATACCCCTAGGGTGCGCGGACCGGCACCGCAACGGCCTAGAGCCTTTAACGCCCAACAACAGCGCGGTCTGGAAGTGTTCCTAGAAGCTCATTGTTTCCTCTGTCATGGCGGTCCTACCCTATCCAATGCCGCGCATCCTAGAATACTGTTCCCGAACTCAACACTGTCCTCGTTGCGTTTGGTCAACCGGAAAACGCTGAATGGCGCATTTTCAGGATCAGGCGTCTTTTTTAGTCTGATTGACGAAGGCTTTTTTAACACCAGCGTCTCCCCTACCAGCCAAGACCCTGGGTTAGGTGGCAAAGACCCCTTTGGCAACCCCCTGTCCCTAAGCCGCCAATACATCAATCGGTTGCTGCAAGGGACGGCCATGCCTGACCCTGTTATCGTCAACTCGTGTGAGTTGGACAATCCGTTCAGTGAAGATTTCTTGGCCGGAGAACTCATCGACGACCCGTACATTACGGGTAGCTGCGGCGCACGGGCACGTTCAGCCAGAATACCTAGGCCCGAAGTGTTGCGGGCCGAACTGCCAAAACTGGAACTGGGTCGGGCCACAGCGGCCGTTGACGGTGCTTTCAAGACCCCCTCCTTACGCAATATCGAGCTGACCGGCCCTTACATGCACGACGGCAGTTTGCTGACCCTGGAACAAGTGGTGGATTTTTACTTCCGCGGCGGCAATTTTAAAAACACACACCATTTTGCTACTGTGGTGTTCCCGCAAGGGTTCTCGGAAGAAGACAAAACCGCCTTGGTAGTGTTTATGAAATCACTGACCGATGAGCGAGTGCGTTGGGAACGTGCGCCGTTTGACCATCCGGAGCTGAGAATCCCGCACGGTCATGATACTCAAAACATCGATCCTAGATCACGGTTTGCTAGAGACTTGTTCCTCACTATCCCGGCGGTTGGAAAAAATGGCCGCAGTGCCGAATTAGGTCCCATAAAACCATTCCACACGCTGCTACAACCTTAACCCCCCTTTCTCCCCGGCAGATTCTCGCCTGCCGGGGTACGCTTAAAACCTAAGCAGTGCTACGGCATTTCCTGCCTCATGGTTTCAGCGCGTCTTCCGGTGCGATGGCTGAAATTTAAATTTTTGTAGCGTTGGCGACAATACCTTGGATAATTGCCGAGAGAAAACCTTATTACCAGCCTTTCGGGTATGAATAACCTGCACAAAACTGTACTGTGGGCGTTAGTGGCCCTTTTAGGGGCGTCTGCCCTAGGTGGCATTGCCTTAACTCGGGGCGAAAGTGTCAATGCCGTCTGGTTTGTCACGGCGGCAGTTTGCGTTTACGCACTGGCTTACCGCTTCTATGCCGCCTGGATCGCCGCTTCCGTGTTGGTCATCGACCCTAGCCGCGCTACGCCTGCCGAACGCTTGGAAAACGGCCATGATTTTCTGCCGACTAACCGGTGGGTGGTGTTCGGCCATCATTTTGCCGCCATCGCGGGGCCAGGGCCCTTGGTCGGGCCGACACTGGCCGCGCAATTTGGCTATTTGCCCGGCACCCTTTGGCTGTTGGTGGGTGCGGTGCTGGGGGGCTGTGTGCAAGACATGGTGGTCTTATTCCTGTCCACCCGCCGCAACGCCCGCAGCCTGGGGCAAATGGCGCGGGATGAGCTGGGACCGTTAGGCGGTTCGGCGGCGTTGATTGGCACCTTCACCATCATGATTATCTTAATAGCGGTGCTGGCATTAGTGGTGGTCAACGCCTTGAGACACAGTCCTTGGGGTACTTTTACGGTATCCGCCACCATCCCGATTGCCATGCTGGTCGGTGTCCACATGCGCTATTGGCGGCCTGGGCGGGTACTGGAAGCCTCGGCCCTCGGCGTAATTTTGCTGCTGCTGGCGGTGGCCGGCGGCGGTTGGGTGGACGGCAACGCCATTTTGCGCGGCTGGTTCGACCACGAAGGGTTGGTGCTGGCCTGGGCTATTATGCTGTACGGCTTGGCCGCCGCCGTGTTGCCGGTGTGGTTGTTGTTGGCACCGCGTGATTATTTATCGACCTACATGAAGCTCGGCACCATCACACTGCTGGCCGTGGCCATTGTCCTGTTGCAACCGGAGGTAAAAATGCCCGCCGTCACCCAATTCATTGACGGCAGCGGGCCAATTTTTGGCGGAAAATTATTTCCGTTCGTGTTCATTACCATCGCTTGCGGGGCGATTTCCGGCTTTCATGCCCTGGTTGCATCCGGCACCACGCCGAAACTGTTGGCCAACGAGCGTGACATCCCGATGATCGGCTACGGCGGCATGGCGTTAGAATCGCTGGTCGCCGTCATGGCGATGGTGGCAGCAACCGTATTGGACCCCGGCGTTTATTTTGCCATTAACAGCCCGGCCGGCGTCGTCGGTACACAAGCCGCTGATGCCGTGGCCACCATATCCGCCTGGGGCTTTCCGGTGACGGTGGCGCAAATGCAGGAACTGGCGCACACCATGGGTGAGGCCAGCTTGTTTGCCCGCACCGGCGGCGCGCCGTCGTTGGCGGTGGGCATGGCGAGCATTTTCGGCAATGCCTTCGGCCAAGGACTGCTGGCCTTGTGGTACCACTTCGCGATTATGTTTGAGGCCATTTTTATCTTAACCACCCTGGATGCCGGCACCCGCGTCGGCCGCTTCATGTTGCAAGATATGCTGGGCAATGTCTGGCCGAAAATGGGCGAGACCTCCTGGCTGCCGTCCGTAATGTTAAGCAGTACCCTGGTAGTGGCCGCCTGGGGGTATTTTTTGTATATCGGCGTGATCGACCCGAACGGTGGTGTCAACATTCTCTGGCCGCTGTTCGGCATTGCCAACCAAATGCTGGCTGCCATTGCCTTGTCGGTGGCTACCGGTATTTTAGTTAAATCAGGCAAGCTGCGTCAGGTTTGGATCACGGCAATGCCACTGGCCTGGCTGATTGCCGTCACCAGCGCAGCCGCCTTTGAAAAACTGGCCAGCCCCGATGTTCGCATCGGTTTTCTTGCCGCCGCCAATGCTTTGCAAGACAAGCTCACAACCGGCCTGCTGCCCCCGGAAACGGCAGCTTTCGCCCCGCAATTGATTTTTAACCTCCGCTTAGATGCCGCCATCACGCTGTTTTTTGTGCTGACTTTATGGCTAATTGTGTTTGACATGCTTAGGGTTTGCGGCCGCTATTTATCCGGAAAACCGACACCGCCGTTGGCGGAAACCCCCCATGTTCCCAGCCGTTTAGTGGAACAATGGGTTCGAGATTAGGAGAACACCGTGCACCTACCCGCGTGTCTACAACAACTGTGGCGAGGCATACGCCAGTTATCCGGTGATGATGCTTATGAGCGGTACCTACAACACCATCAAAATTGCCACCGCACTGATGTCGGGCAAGCACCGCTGGGCAAAGCGGAATTTTTCCGGCAATGGCAAGACAGGCAATGGCGGGGTATTAAACGCTGCTGTTAATCAGCACTGTTAAGTGAGGTAGGTCGGCAGTGTGTCAAGGGCTTGTTAAAACGCTGTTCGTGCTAGCTTCAGCCGTCATGCCTTTAGGTCAGGCTGACCCTGCCATTTTTAAATGCAAGACACCTGCCGGGATAGCCTATCAAAAATCCCTTTGTGCAGCGGGTGATGAACGCATGAAATTTTCGACGACCCAAGAAAAAACCGGGCGGGTGGTTCCTAAAAGCCTATCGCTAAAGCAAAGTGGTAGCGGGCATTATTTTCTGGCCAGCAAAGTCAACGGTGTTGCTGTGACTTTTGTCGTTGATACCGGGGCCTCTTACGTATCTTTGCCTAAACCGCTAGCAGACCAGGCCAAGCTCACTTGTGCTAAAGCCATCACTCTGCAAACGGCTAACGGCCTAGCCCAGGGCTGTGCTACTGTCATCGACACGTTAAAAATAGGAGATTTTTTAATACACGACGTCGATGCGCTCATCGTACCGAATCTCGCCCAACCGTTGCTGGGCATGAACGTGCTGCAACGCTTTAACGTTAGCCAAGATGGTCGACGCATGCGTCTAACCGAACGCTAAACAAACTTAACAGCTTAAATTTAGCGACTGTTCATCGCTTTGCTGGATACCTTCATCAAGGCAATCCGTAATGCCCCGGTCACGCTATCGGCCAAACCCAGCCGCCCTGCCAATGCCGGGACTAAAATCATTGCCGTCAACGCAAGCCCCGTACCCAATAACAAAAAACCCGTCTCACCGAAGGCTTGGTTTGGGCCACTATTTACTAATTCTTGTTTCATTTTTCAGACTCCTCAAAACAGTTGTCGTAGACAAAGCATAAAAAATGCCAGAACCTGCTTTTTTTTTGAAGTAGCCAATTTTTGCGCTATTTTTGCCAAACAAAAAAACAATACTTTGATTTGTATGGTTTTTTACAAAAAACACAGTGCGCTCTACAATACCCCTATCGGATTAAAGGCATAACGTCACCTCTGCTGACTACAGATAAGCACTTTTAAAAGTGCAAAGTCTGTGTTATTTCACGCATTTTTATAAAGTAGCTGCGCGGTTGGCGTGCCGTTAATTAAAAAACCGTGTCATTTGACATAAAAACTGTGTTAACTAACACAGTTTCACTTTTTTCATGCTAAGGCCTAATCCATACAACAGCACGGCACATGCGGTGCCGCCATACCGCCACCTGCCATGTCCTGCCCATACCCAGTTAGTCCTTATTCAGTCCGTTTAGCACAGCACGATTTTCGCCTTATGCTGAAGCTAGTACGCGCGTTGCATAAACTCAGCGGCTTACCCGCCTATCAAAAAAAGGTCTCCGCCGATTTGCCAGAAACGGCCCGGTTGGATCCCCATCATGACTCAGTCATGATGGGCTATGATTTTCACCTCACTGAAGCCGGCCCAAAATTGATAGAAGTCAACACCAATGCCGGCGGCTACTGGCTTGCACAGCTTTGCGAAAACCCTAGCGTTGGGCATTTTTCAAAAAACGCGGTGCAGTGCTTAATACGTTCTTTTTTAAACGAGTTTTTCCTGTTTCAGGGAGGCCAAAAAAGACTGCCCTCTTTTTTGGCCATCGTCGATGACAATCCTAAAAGCCAATTTCTGTACCCTGAGATGCAAGCGTTTCTGGCACTGTTTAGGGAAGCAGGCATAGCCTGCGCCATTGTTGATCCAACAGAATTTCACCTTCAAGGCAACATTCTCTATTTAGTCGGCCAACGAGTGGAGCTAATTTACAATCGGCATTGTGATTTTTACCTGCAAACCCCGGCGATGGCGAGCATCAAAAAAGCCTGGCTGGCCAGAACCGTTTGCTTGACGCCAAACCCGCACAGTTATGGCTTGTTAGCCGATAAACGCCGGATGATTTTGTGGTCAAATTCGGAGCAGTTAAAAACTATAGGTTTAAGGCTGCCAGAACGTGACTTGCTTGGCACCATGATACCAAGCACCTGCTTGCTGGCTTCAATGGCGCAGAACCACGCCTGGCAATCGCGCAAGCAGTGGGTTTTTAAACCGGACACGGGTTATGCAAGCCAAGGGGTTTACGTTGGCAACAAGCTGACAGCGGCCAAATTTGGCCAGTTTGATCCCGCACACACCCTGATGCAATCCTGGGTGCCGCCTTCTACCAACCGCTTCCCTGGCGAACCGCCGTTTAAAACAGACTTTAGACTGTTTGCATACCAAAATCGGCTGCTGTGTGTTTCGGCGCGCTTGTATCGAGGGCAGGTGACAAACTTACGAACCCCGCACGGCGGATTTGCAAAAGTCATTGTTACTCCTGACGCTTAAGAAAAAAGAGCTGAGCGGTTTTTGATAGGGCGCGTTTACGTCGAATAATTTTTTTCCATCAGCTTTCTAAAGCGTGAGGTTACTTTTGATACGGTTCAAGTTTAGGTGCGTCAAGCCAGAGAATGCCGGTTGAGCATCAATCTTTTATTTGTTACCATCGGTCCCTCGGCGGGCGGGCATAATGCAGAATGAACGAAACGAATAAAAAAAATTGTGACTTGTGTGGCTTGACCGTCGAAATCGATGGCTTCAAATTAGCCACTAAAGAAGCGGGCGAAAAACATTTTTGCTGCGAGGGATGCAAAGGTATTTATGAGATGCTGCACGAAGACCAATTAGTGACTGGAGCAGACCCGCTGAATTGATTTTTAACAACCACACGAGAGGAATCCGTATGTCACACGCACACGGCAAGCAAATGATGGTCAGCATGGCCGAAAGCCACCCCATGATGACGAGGGCAAAAGAACTGGCCAAAGGTGCCGCTACCACTACCGTAACCGTTCACTCAGGGACACAATTGATGAAAACTATTGCCAAACACCCTGCCCTGGTCTTCGGCCTGGGCGTTTTAACAGGCTACCTAGTTTACAAATACCGCAAGGAAATTATTTCCAGTGCCACCAAAGCTGTCGATGCCGGCAAAGATTTCGTCCTAGAACAACGAGAAAGCCTAGCCGACATCGTCGCTGAAACGAAAGAATTACCCGAGAATTAAATTTTCGCCTCAATGCAAGACTTTAGCGGTACAGCGTAAGGCCTCCCCGCCGTTTCCCTTAAATCTCAAGCGGTAACTTTGTCCCTAATGGCCAGCCAAAAACAGTTCATTTTACGTTATCAGGATGACGGCCATGTCCGCTTTCAAATCCCTGAACAATTTTGCAGGCCCGATGCGGCTGAGGCATTGACTGCGTCCTTGCTCAAAACGGACGGCGTTTACCGGGTAACTGTTTATTGCGGCGCGGGCAAATTATCCATCCGCTATCAAGAGACGGTTTGCACCTTTAAGGTTCTAGCCAAACGCTTATTTGATCTTGTCGCCGAACTGGAACAACAACAGCAGCCGCAAACGCTTAGTCGGCAACCGGGCAACGGCCTTGTTGCCCATCTAAAAGCCAAGGCCATGGGTGTTTTGCCGACCCAGTGGTTCAAGAAAAAACTGAGTGAGGCCAAAGAAACGGTGGCGGCTGCTAAGATACTGGTCGAAGGCATCAAGAAAAACAAAGCTATCATCGACAACCCGCAACGCTTTGTGAACGATTTTTTCAATGACATTCTGGCTTTGTATCTGATAAAACTGCATTGGGAAGCCATCATTAAGCAGTGGATACCCAATCCTTGGAAACACCGTTACGAATGGCTGGCGGTTTCCTACCTGTTGTATCTGCTGATGCGTTCACGCAACCCAAAACACTAACTGACGAAAAACCGCCGCCACCACGGCACGGACCGGTCGGATTAGGCTCGCAGACAGCTTCGGTCTATGGTATTCACCCGCCTTACCCCTTGTTTGCAGTCGCCCCGCCGCTTGCTCGTAAACGCACTTTAGGCCTCGCCATGCCCGTTTATCACCAGTTCCGCATTGCCCACCAGTTGCCGCGCCGTGTTCGTATCATCGCCCCCGCGCTTAAAAATGACCCCGAGCGCGTGCATATTTTTCAAATCCTGTTAAAAAAACGCCCAGAAATTAAAAAAGTGCGCGCGGTTTTTGGTTTAGGTTCGGTGGTGGTCGAATTCGATGCCAAACGTTTGCCACAAGTCAATTTACTGGCCATGATGGATACCATTCTTGGCAATATCTGCCAAAAGCCTAAGCAAGCTGGTCTGAATGGGCGAAAAATAGACTTTCCCGACAAGCTTAAGGACATCGATCTGGCTGTGGAAGGCATGACCTGCGCTTCTTGCGCCTTATTGTTGGAAATGGTACTGCGGCGCGAGCCAAAAATTAAACAGGCCAGCGTCAATTTCGGTACCGAAACCTTGACTGTGCAGGGCGTTATGGACAAGGACGAAGTAATCGCACGCGTCGGCAAACTGGGCTACCAGGCTTCCCCAATGGACACTTTGACGCAGCGCAAAGCATTGATTAAAAAAGAATACCAGCGCATTGCTGCAGCGCGTCGGCGGTTTTTGTGGGCGGCTGTACTGAGTACGCCGGTTATGGTGATTGCCATGAGCATGACGGCTTTAAGACCGCTGCATTGGCTGCAATTTATATTCTCCACACCCGTGGTGTTCTGGGCTGGCAAGCCGTTTTTCGACAAGGCCCTGCGCTTAGCCCGGCACCGCGCTGCTAACATGGACACCCTGATTGCCTTGGGCGTAGGAGCGGCCTATTTTTATAGTCTGCCGGCATTTTTCCGCCGCCGCGGCCACCTCTATTTTGAAGCGGCTGCCGCCATTATCACGTTTGTCTTGCTGGGCCGTTATCTGGAGGAGCAGGCCAGGGGCAAAGCCAGCGAGGCCATCCGGCGTTTGGTCGATTTACAACCCAACACCGCAACCCTGCTAAAAGACGGCCAAGAGCTGATCGTGGCGGCCGACAGTCTGCAACTGGGTGACTGGTTGCTGATTCGCCCAGGCGAGAAAATTCCTGCTGACGGCATCGTCATCGACGGACTGTCTACGGTCGATGAGGCGATGGTCACCGGCGAATCCATGCCGGTGATCAAGGCGGCGGGGCATCCGGTTATTGCCGGCTGCATCAACGGCAACGGCGTGTTGCGGGTCAGGGTCACGGCGGTCGGCATGGACACGGTACTGGCTGGCATCGTCCACATGATAGAGCAGGCGCAATCGAGCAAACTGCCCATACAAAAGCACGTCGATAAAATTTCCGCCGTGTTCGTGCCGTTCGTTATAGCCGTCTCCGGCCTGACGCTGACCGGTTGGCTGTTAGTGGGAGCACCCTTCGCAGGGGCCTTCGGCAACGCCATCACCGTGCTGCTGATCGCTTGCCCTTGTGCGTTGGGGTTAGCGACACCGGCGGCGATTATGGCCGGCACCGGTCAGGCCGCCAAGCAAGGGATTTACATCCGCAACGGCGAAAGCCTGGAGATTGCTGCCAAGCTGACTGTTGTTGTGTTCGACAAAACCGGCACCATCACCGAAGGCAAGCCTAAGGTTGCCGACTTTATCAACATCTCGCGCATTAACCGCGACAAGCTGCTGATGCTGGCGGCATCGGCGGAAAACAATTCCGAACATTTTCTGGCCAAAGCCATCGTCGAGTATGCCGTAGAGCAAGGTGCTCGCGTCAAGGAAGCAACCCATTTTAATAGCGAACCCGGTCGCGGTATTCGCGCCAGTGTCGACGGTTACACGGTTTTAATTGGCAACAAGGGCTGGTTGTCTGAGCAAAAAATTAACACCGACAAGCTGGCAAGCACCGCCGATGACTTAGCCAGCCTGGGCAAAACGCCCGTGTATCTGGCCATTAACGGGAAAGCGGCCGCCTTGTTCGGTATCGCCGACAAAGCCAAGCCCAGTGCTCGCGCTGCCATCACCAAGCTGCACCAGATGGGCATAGCCACGCTCATGGCTACCGGCGACAACGAACGCACCGCTAAGGCCATCGCTGCCGAAGTGGGTATCACGCAAATAGAAGCCAACGCCAGGCCGGAGCACAAGCTGGACATCATCGAAGCACTCAAAGCGCAGGGCCACAAAGTGGGCATGATCGGCGATGGCATCAACGATGCCCCGGCATTGACCGCTGCTGATGTCGGCTTTGCCATTGGTAGCGGCACCGACATCGCCATCGAAGCCGCCGATTTAACCTTGGTACACGGCGACATTGTCAAAGTGGCCGATGCCATCAAAGTTAGCAAAGACACTATTGTTATTATCAAAGAAAATTTGTTTTGGGCCTTTGCCTACAACACCGTGGCTATTCCTGTCGCTGCGCTAGGGCGGCTGAACCCGATGCTGGCTGCAGCAGCAATGGCGTTAAGCTCGGTGTCGGTGCTGTTCAATTCGTTGCGCTTAAACCGTAGATAACGCCTCATGGATCATTCAACGATGGGTCATGACATGCACGGCATGACCGACGTGGTATCCGCAGCCGGCGGTTTTGATTACGTCTTAGCGTTTATCGCCGGTTTCTTAGGCAGCGGTCACTGCCTGGGTATGTGCGGGGCACTGGTATCGGGCTATTTTATCAATTTGGGCAAACAGCGTTCGTACCTGCCCTACTTCGGCTACCAACTGGCCAGAATTTTTGTTTACGCCAGTGTCGGTATGACGGCAGCAACGCTAGGTTCGGTGCTGGTTGCCAGTGGCCTGTTCGGGACAATCCAAAGCGTATTGCAGATGGCCCTGGGCATAGTGGTTATCATTTTGGCCTTGGGCATCTTAGGTTGGCTGCCCGTACAAGGTGCTATCCGTTTGCTGCCTATGCGTTTGTTGCGTCAGGGCTACGCCAGTTCAAGGACTAAAGGCCCACTGCTAGGCAGTCTGATCGCCGGTGTTTTAAACGGTTTAATGCCCTGCCCGTTAACTTTCGCTATGGCGGTGCAAGCGGCATCGGCTCCCTCAATTATTGAAGGCGGCGCATTGATGCTGGCTTTTGGTGCCGGCACGTTGCCGATGATGTTGTTCGTCAGTGTCGCTTTTGGCAAAATCAGTGCCCACGTCCGCGGCCTGATGTTCAAGGCTGCCGCAGTCATTATGGTTTACATGGGCGGTAACACGTTTTACCGTGGCTTAAGCTTTTATCTCGACGCCAACTTTAAGCACCACAACCATTACCTGATGCTGCAAGAACAACTCGACGCACTGGTCGTGTACTTAGAGCACGTCATTGACTACTTAGCCGATTTGGTTGCTGCCATTCAAAACATGTGACCGGCTGAACGGGTTTTCAGGCGATGGCAGGAAACTGCATGGTCATGCAATGCAGGCTGCCGTATTGATGCACCAGAGTCCGGCACGGGGTGGCGATAATGTCCCGCTCTGGGAAACATTCCGCTAAGCGTTGCAGTGCTACTTCATCGTGTTCATCACCATAAACCGGCACCATGACCGCCCCATTGATCATCAAGAAATTGGCGTAATTGGCGGGTAGCTGCCGACCTTCTTCATCATGAATCGGTTTCGGCAGGGGCAAAGCGACCAATTGATAGGGCTGGCCCGCCGGAGTTTTAAAGGCTTGCAATTGCGTGGCCATGTTGTTCAGGCTGGCGTAATGCGGGTCTTGCGGGTCTGTGCACGCGGTGTAGGCAATCGTGTTTTCATCGCAAAAGCGCGCCAAGGTGTCGATGTGGGCATCGGTGTCGTCACCTGATAAATTCGGCTGGTCTAGCCATAATACCCGGTCGGCGCCCAATTCCTGCCTAAGCACCTGTTCGATTTGTTCCCGGTTTAGGTGTTTATTGCGGTTGGGGTTTAGCAGGCATTGCTTAGTGGTCATGACCGTACCCAAACCGTCGCTCTCGATGCTGCCGCCCTCCAGAATAAAATCAACATCGGCAGGGTTTTGGCCTTGGAAAAAGGCATGGCTTAACAAGCGGTGATTCAGGGCGTTATCATCGTCATGCGGGTATTTTTCACCCCAACCGTTGAACTTGAAATTCAACAGCACCTTAACGCCGTCGCGCTCAACCGTCAAAAAAGCCGTGTCCCGCACCCAAATGTCGTTGACGGGTGCCTGGATAAAATCAATCCCCGAGCCATTTTTCCCTAACACGCCCTCAATATGCCTCTGATGGCTGCTGTCGCGGCAGACGACCAATAACCGCTGATAACGGCGGATGGTTTCCGCAATAAAGCGGTAGGCTTGCTCGACCGCATCCAGGCGGTTGCCGAAGTCGCCGCTGGGATGCGGCCAGGCGATTAAAACGGCGGATTGGGGTTCCCATTCGGCTGGAAAACGTGTCATGGCGGTGTGTTTCCTAAGTGATCAAGTGACGGGTTCAACGCCCGCATTGGCGTGGTTCAACATTTCTTCGGCATGGGCTAAGGTGTTGGCGGTGATGTTGACCCCACCCAACATGCGGGCGATTTCCTCCACCCGCTCGCCGTCGGACAACAGCCTGACATTCGATGAAGTGATGTCGGTCTGATGGTTTTTTTCCACATAAAGATGATGGTGCGCTTGGGCGGCGACTTGCGGCAAGTGGGTCACGCACAGCACTTGCCGGTTTTGGCTCAGGCTCCGCAATTTTTGCCCGACGATTTCGGCGATGCCGCCGCCAATGCCGGAATCCACCTCGTCGAAAATCATGGTCAGCGTGGTCTTATCGTTTGCAGTCGTCACCTGGATGGCCAAGCTGATGCGCGACAATTCGCCGCCGGAGGCGACTTTCGCCAACGGTTTAGGCGGCATCCCTGGGTTGGCGCTGACCATGAAACAGACGTGATCCTGGCCGTTGGGTTTGGGTGCCTCGCCGGGCAGCGGTTCGATAGCCACCAAAAACTCGCCCTGCGGCATGCCCAATTCCTTAATCATCGCCGAGATTTGCCGTTGCAGGCGATCGCCACCGCTGCGGCGCTGCTGGCTTAATTGGCTGGCCAAGGCATGGTAGTCCGTCAATAACTGGGCCGTGCGGGTCTGTAATTCCCCGATACGCTCGCCGCTGTGGGTCAGTGCGCCCCATTCCTGCTCCAATTTGGCGAGCTGGGCTGGCAACCCCTCCGGCTTGATCTGATGCTTACGGCTTAAGGCATGGAGGATAGCCAACTGGTTTTCCAGCTCCGCCATCCGCACCGGGTCGGCCTCTTGGCTGTCCAAAAAACGCCGCAGTTGCAGTGCAGCTTCTTCCGTTTGGATTTTCGCTTCCGTCAAAAGAGTTACGATTGCTGGCAATTCCGGGGCGTAATGAGCGATGTGCTGAAGCCCGCAAACGCTACGGTTGAGTGTGCTAGTGGCGGACACCGCATCGTTCTCATAAAGCCCATCTAACACTGCTTGGCCAGTTTGCAGAATTTGCCCTAAATTAGCCAAGCGGCCGTGTTCTTCCGATAAGGCCGCGTAATCGAACAGTTTCATGTCCCATTGCTGCAATTCGTCGATTTGGTAACGCAGCAATTCTTCCCGCTCGGTTTGGTCGGCACTGGCCTTGATTAAGGCCGACAGTTCCTTGTACGCCTGATGCCACTGCCGGTGACACGCGTTCAGTTCGTCCAACAACGCCGGGTTGCCGGCAAACGCATCTAACAGCCGGCGTTGTTCGTCCGCGTTCAACAGTGTCAAATGGGCGTGCTGGCCGTGGATTTCCACCAGCTTGCCGCTGAGTTGCTGCAACGCTTGCAGGGTGACGGGACGGTTGTTGATGTAAGCCTTGGAGCGCCCGTCCTGATTCACCACCCGCCGCACCAGGCAATGCGGTCCGTCATCCAGTTCATGCGCTTGCAGCCAAAGCCGGGCGGACTCGGCATCGGCCAAGTCAAATTCCAGGTTGATTTCCGCGCGCTTGCTGTCGGGCCGCACATAGCCGGAATCGGCGCGGTCGCCCAAGGCCAGCCCTAAGGCCGTCAACAAAATGGACTTGCCGGCACCGGTTTCGCCGGTCAGCACCGACATGCCTTGGGTTAGGTCAAGGTCTAGGGCTTTTACGACCGCTAAGTCAAGGATGGAGAGATTCGTCAGCATTGTGGGTTGGGGTAGCCGCTGCTCCAGCTTAATTTTTCCCTGAGGATGCGGAAAAAATCATGGCCTTCTGGGTGCAGAATTCTAATCGGTTTTAGTTCTTTTTTGATTAAAATTTTGTCACTAATCAGCACTTGCGGGATTTCGATATGGTCGCACGTCACTAAAGCATTGATTTGTTTGGTTTGGCAGAAACTAATGGCAATCTCGCAGCTATCACTGATGACAATCGGTCGGTTGGATAAGGTATGCGGATTCAGCGGCACCAACACCAGCGCATTCAACGACGGTGAAATAATCGGCCCGCCCGCCGACAAGGAATACGCCGTCGAGCCGGTTGGCGTGGAGATGATGAGACCATCGGAACGCTGCGAATTCAGGAACACGCCGTCGATTTTGGTGACGATTTCAATCATGCTCGGGGTGATCCAGCGATGCACCACCACTTCGTTGACGGCGGTTTCTTCGTGAATCACCGCCCCTGCCCGAACAATTTGCGCCCGCAATAGGTAACGCTTTTCTTCGGTGCAATGGCCCTGCAGGATGCGCTGCAATTTATCGGGCAGGTCGCCGGGTGAAATGTCCACCAAAAACCCCAACCGGCCAAGATTAATACCAATGATGGGGATGTCGTAGGCAACGATGGCGCGGGTCGCCGCCAAAAA
>DBNW01000053.1:142819-202352 GCA_002299425.1 Methylococcaceae bacterium UBA662
CCGTCGCCGCCGATGGCGATGGCCAAGTCGCAGGTCTCACCCATAGTCTCGGCCGGTGTTATTTTAACCGGCTGGCCTGACACAAACGCGGCACTGTCAGGAGTTACAGCAACCTTATGACCCTGCGCCAGCAAATAGCGGCACACTGTCACCAGCGTTTCAGCAATGCTAGGGTCGCTGGGCTTGCCAAAAATGCCGACGGTTTGGTAAAGCGGCCGCATAGTGGCTCCCATTGCACAAAGGTTCGGATTATACTTAAAAAGCATTTTTAGTCGGCAAGCAAATCCCTGTCGCCGGTACGCATGAACAGGGCAGCCGGATGCTTCCGGCAAATACCCAACATCCCACATTCGGTGTAAGATACGCGCCTTTGTGCTGCATTGTTCATCGGTAAATGGCAAATCACCCTATTCTGTCCTTCCTGATCCCGCCACAGTCACAACAAAAAGCCATTTGGGGTGGCTTAATTGGCTGCGCCGATTCGTTGGCGTTGGCTACGGCCATCAATCAGGAAAATCGGCTGTTTGTTATCGTCACCCCCGACAACCAAACGGCACTCAGGGTTGAGCATGAACTGGCCTTTTTTTTAGGCGAAAGCCAGTCCATTCTGCATTTCCCCGATTGGGAAACCCTGCCCTACGATGTGTTTTCGCCGTTGCCGGAGATTGTCTCCGAACGCCTGAAGACCCTCGCGGTGTTGCCGCAAACCCGGCGCGGCGCCTTAGTGGTGTCGGTGTCAACGCTGATGTACCGGCTGGCACCCAGGGAGCACGTCCTTGCCAATAGCTTTTCGATAAAAGTCGGCGATGCTTTTAATTTGGAACTGAACCGGCTGAAACTGGAAAGCGTCGGTTACCAGTGCGTATCACAAGTGTACCAACACGCCGAGTTTGCAGTTAGGGGAGCGATTGTTGACATTTTTCCGATGGGCAGCAAACAGCCGTTCCGCCTCGAATTGTTTGATGAGGAAATTGAATCCATCCGCACGTTCGACCCGGAAAACCAGCGTTCGCTGGCGAAAATCGATCAGGTGCAGTTGTTTCCGGCACGCGAATTTCCGCTCACGGATGCCTCCATTAAACACTTCCGCCAAGCGTTCCGGGATGCGTTCCCCGACACGCCGCTCAGCAACAGCTTGTACCAGGATGTTAGCAAAGCCATTTTGCCCAATGGCATTGAATACTACCTGCCTTTATTCGTTGAAAATACGGCAACCCTGTTCGATTACTTGCCCAACACTTCGGTGCTGGTGTTGCCGGAATCATTCGAGACCTTAGCCGAAGCCTTCAACCATGAAGCCGACGAACGCTACCAGCAACGCCAATACAACAGCGAGCGGCCCTTGTTGGCACCTAGGCAATTGTTTTTGTCCGCCGACGAGATTAAGCAAAAAAGCGCGTCATTCTCCCAAGTTGAAATCAGCCGCCGTGTTGACCAGGATGGCCCATGCCGGGTCTTGCCCGACGTGTCGATCAATGCCAAGCTGGAATTGCCTGCACAAAAGCTGCAAAGCTTTATTGACGGTTTCAACGGAAAACTGTTGTTTATCGCTGAATCGGCCGGTCGCCGCGAAGGGTTGGTGGAAAAACTAAGGGGCTTTAACATCCCTGTCAAACCCGTAGAGGGCTGGCAAGCGTTCGTAGCCAGTGCAGACACCGCCTGCATCACCGTCGCACCGATGGACCACGGCTTGTGGCTGAAGTCCCCTGCCCTCGCCTTGATCACCGAAAACTTATTGTCCGGCGAAAAAGCCCAGCAACGGCGCCGGCGGCGGCAATCGGCGGCGCGCGAGCTGGACACCCTCATCAGCAACCTGAACGAGCTGAGCATCGGCTCGCCGGTAGTGCATCAGGAACACGGCGTCGGGCGTTATTTGGGTTTGCAAACCTTAGAAATAGGCGGTATCCGGGCGGAATTTTTGATGCTGGAATACGCCAATAACGACAAACTGTATGTGCCGGTATCGTCGCTGCATTTGATTGGCCGCTACACCGGCATCAGCCCGGAGAACGCGCCGCTGTACAAGCTGGGCGGCGACCAATGGGCGAAGGCCAAGAAAAAGGCCATCGCCCAAATTTACGATGTCGCTGCCGAACTGCTCGACATCCACGCCCAACGTGCCAGTAAACAAGGCCATGCTTTCGCCATAGCAGACACCGGTTACCAGGCCTTCGCCGATGCCTTCCCGTTTGAGGAAACCCCCGACCAGCAAACCGCCATCGAGTCCATTCTGGACGACATGGCCAGCCCGCAGCCTATGGACCGGGTGATCTGCGGCGATGTCGGTTTCGGCAAAACGGAAGTGTCGATGCGCGCCGCTTTTATCGCCGCGCAAAGCAGCCAGCAAGTCGCGGTGTTGGTGCCGACCACCTTACTGGCCAGCCAGCATTACCAAAACTTCCGCGACCGCTTCGCCGATTGGCCGGTACGCATCGAGGTCATGTCCCGCTTCGTCACCCCTAAGCGGCAAAAAGAAATCGCCGAGGACATAGCCTGCGGCAAGGTCGATATCGTCATCGGCACCCATACGTTGCTATCGAAGGCAATTAAGTACAAAAACTTAGGGCTGGTCATCATCGACGAGGAACACCGCTTCGGCGTTAGGCAAAAGGAGTATTTCAAAAAACTGCGTAACGAAGTGGACATGCTGACGCTGACCGCGACCCCGATTCCGCGCACCCTGAACATGGCGATGGCCGGCCTGCGCGACATTTCCATCATCGCCAGCCCGCCGCCCAACCGCCACGCCATCAAGACCTTCATCAACGAATGGGTGGACGCGCAAATCCAGGAAGCCTGTTTGCGCGAGATTAAACGCGGCGGCCAGGTGTTTTTTCTGCATAACGATGTCAAAAGCATGGCCAAAATGGCCGCGGAACTGGCGCAGCTGGTGCCGGAGGCGCGCATCGAAATCGCCCACGGACAAATGCCGGAGCGTGATTTAGAACGCATCATGCTGGATTTTTACCACCAACGCTTTAACGTCTTGCTCAGCACCACCATCATCGAAAGCGGCATCGACATCCCCAGTGCCAACACCATCCTCATCAACCGCGCCGACAAACTGGGCCTGGCGCAATTGCACCAACTGCGCGGGCGGGTCGGGCGTTCGCACCACCGCGCTTATGCCTATTTCATCGTGCCGCCGAAAGCCCTGATGAGCAAGGACGCGGTGAAACGCTTGGATGCCGTAGCGACTTCCGGCGACCTAGGCGCAGGCTTTTTGTTGTCCACCCATGATATGGAAATCCGCGGCGCAGGTGAATTGTTAGGTGACGACCAAAGCGGGCAAATCCAGGAAATCGGCTTCACCCTCTACACGGAGCTGTTGGAACGGGCCATCAACGCCTTAAAATCCGGCAAACAACCGGAACTGGAAACCCCCATCGACAAAGGCCCGGAAGTTGATTTGCAAGCCGCCGCACTGATCCCAGAAGATTATTTGCCCGACATCCATGCCCGTCTGGTGCTGTACAAACGCATTTCCAACACCGAAAACCAGGACGAATTGCGGGAACTGCAAGTGGAAATGATCGACCGTTTCGGCCTGTTGCCGGAACCGGTGAAAACCTTGTTCAGCATCACTGAACTGAAACAACAAGCCGGTCGCCTAGGCATCCGCAAAATTGAAGCCAATCAGTCCGGTGGGCGGCTGCTGTTTTCCGACAAACCGGTCATTAACGCGGAAAATTTGATCCGCTTAATTCAGACCCAAGCCCAGGTTTACAAACTGGACGGAGCAGACAAGCTGAAATTCACCCACGCTTTTCAGGCAACCGCTAAAAAAATTGATTTTATCCATGCACTGCTTAACCAATTGACACTGTAAAAGGTACCAACCATGAGCAAGCAAAAACTCTCCTTGCAAGAACAATTGCTGCAATCGGGGCTGGTCAATTCGGCAAAAGCCAAGTCGGTGAAAACCGAGCAGCGAAAGAAAACCCAGCAACAGCGAAAAAATAACGCTGCCGCAGAGGATGCCGCGAAAGACCTAGCCAAACAAGCACAAGCCGCTAAAGCCGAGAAGGATCGCCTACTCAACCAACAACGGACGCAACAGGAAGCCGGCAAGCAACTGACCGCGCAAATCAAGCAACTGGTGGAATCGAACCGTATTGCCGAAGCCCCGGATGGTGAACCCTACCATTTCACGGATAACAATAAAGTGAAGACCCTGTATGTTTCCGAATCCCTACGCGAGCAATTGGGGGCAGGCCGCTTGGCGATAGTCAAATCCGAACAACAATACGCCGTGGTACCCTTAGACACGGCGGAAAAAATCAGACTGCGTTCTGCAGAACACCTCGTGCTGCTCAACAGCCCACCCGACAGTCACAACCACCACAACGACCCTTACGCCGCCTTCCCAGTACCCGATGATTTAATGTGGTGAAGTGCCAACCTGCATCACGCTAAACCTGCGGCAGCCAGTTTTTGGCACAAGGCCAACTGCTTAGGCAGCAGCCGCGATAAAGCATAGTCCGACTCGACGGTGTGCCGTGCGTTCTGCCGTAACCTGATACTTTCCTCCGCGTTAAGACTTAAGGCTTGGGCAATTTTTTCAGCCAAGCCTTGGCTGTCAAAAAAATCCACCAACAAGCCATTACGGCCTGCTTCAAGCACTTCGCGTACCGGTGCAGTGTCCGAGGCTACCATTAAGCAACCACAGGCCATCGCCTCCAAAAAAGACCAAGACAGCACAAACGGTTTGGTCAAATAGACATGCACGGATGACGCTTGCAAAACCTGTTTATACAAACCGTAGGGCAAAGAACCGGTAAAATGTACACGCTCTTTATCCAGAGGCGTTTTTGCTAACATGTAGGTTTTCCAACTGTCGCCTTCAGGCGGCTTATTGCCGTAGGCAATGCGGTCATCGGCGACAATCACCGCATGACACTGGGGACGCTGTTTTTGCAGCCGCGCCAAGGCCTCTATAAATTGCGGAAAGCCTCGGTAACTGTCCATGCCACGCGCTACATAGGTGACGATTTCATCAGCCTGGGTTAAATCTAAATGAGGCAATTTTAGTTTTGCTGCGGTTTGGGGCTGAAAATACTGGGTATCTATGCCATCGTGCAAAACGTCTATTTTGTGCTGAAAATCGTTTGGGAAACGGGATTTTTGCCATTCGGTCGGGGCAATGCCGGTATCGCAGGCGGTCAAATCCACCAGCATGGCGGCATTGCTGGCGCGGTAGCGCAACACCGCATCCAGGGCTGGCATCTGTCTTGGATCAAAATCAAAATCACCGCCACCGCTTTGGCTGTACCACTCGCAATAAAGCAACAACGGCGTATTGGGGAACACGTCTTTAACAAACATGCCACAACCCCAGCCGGTATGGGCGCAAATCAAATCGGGAACAAAGCCTTTGTTTTGCAATTGCTGCAATACCCTGACTACGGCCTGGGCTTCCAGCACGGCATTTTCAAACAGTTTGACGTAAGTATGAGTACTTTCATGCGCCTTACGAGTGGGCTCAAACAGCACTTTAGTGACGCCCGGGATGTCCCCCGTCTTGCTTTGCGTCAAAAAACCCACTTGGTGCTTGGGGTCTTTGGCCAATGCCGCTGCGATATGACGGTATTGAGCGGGAAAGTTGTTATGGATGAATAAAATGCGCACGGTGTTTGTTTTGGGTGCTTTAAAAAAGTCGGCATTTTGCCAGCCCTCTGGCAACAATTCCAGAATACCTTGGCCGCAGAATGCTGCGGTACGCGATTCATGCCGGTTTAGAGGCAACGCTCGATAACGCCGCAAACACTTGCTATCATGGCAACAATTTCACGGACTCTCCAAAAAAACAACCAGGCATGAATGCATTACGTTTTCTCTGCGTGCACACGTTCTGGCAACCGATTTTTTTTTGCATCATCGGGCTTTCTGCCCTAGCCGCGGCCTTTCTGGCCTTAGGCCGCAGCAAAACCGACTCCCCCTCACCGCCCCCCGTCGTTGAAGTAGCCGAAGCCGTACAAAGAAATGTGCCTATTTATAAGGAGTGGAGCGGTACGCTCGATGGTCTGGTCAACAGCAAAATTTTGGCCCAAGTATCCGGGCAGTTAACTCAGCAACGCTATCAAGAAGGACACCTGATTAAAAAAGGCCAAGTATTGTACGAAATCGACTCCAGGGAGTTGCAGTTGTCTCTTGATGAAGCGTTAGTTCAGTTGGCGCGGCAACAGACCGTGCTGAAAACGGCTCATAATGATTTACAACGGATAAAGCGCTTGCTGCCGGAAGGTGCTGTCAGTGCTCGCGACCATAACAAAGCGCTTGGACAAGTAGCCTTAGCGCAAGCGGATGTGCAGTCCGCCAAAATTGCCCTGGAAAAAGCCCGACTGCAATTAGACCGGACTAAAATTTTATCGCCCATAGACGGGGTCGCCGGTCTATCAAACGTTGCAATTGGCGATTTTGTAGGTCCTGGCAGCGGCACTACTGAATTAACCACCGTTTCCCAACTGCATCCTATCAAAGCGTACATTCCAATGAGCGAACAGGAGTACTTGTACTTCTCCCAGCAAAACCGTCAGGCCCGTACTGGGCCATCGCAACTTATTTTGGCCGATGGCAGCACGCATCCCCATGCGGGCCACTTTCTTTTTACAGACCGTGCGGTTAATGCCAAGACCGGCACCATTCAAGTGGTTTTTTTGTTTCCTAATCCTGACAATCGCCTGCGCCCTGGCCAATACGCCCGGGTTCGGCTGGTGCTGGATAGCCAAACTTTGGCTTTGTTAGTGCCTAAGCGCGCCGTCAAGGAAAGACAAGGGCAGCACAGGGTGGCGGTGGTTAAACCAAACCGTACCGTTGAATGGCGCTCGATTCGGGTAGCCGAATCCATCGGTAACGCGTGGCGGGTCGATGCCGGGCTTAAGGCGGGTGAGTGGGTTATCGTTGAAGCCGTAGCAACGATGCGTTCCGGGGTTACAGTGATGCCTAAACCGTCGGCTCAACTCCTAAGTGCCGTAAGGTAAGCTTACGACATGGTCTGGTTTTTCTTGCCTACAGTCCGCGTGCGGCGTCTGTTGCCGTCCAGTGCAAAGGCCATGAACAGAACACTCCCGTTGCTGCTGTCTTTAGGCTTGGTCGGCTGTTATGTGGTTGGCCCAGACTATGTGCGGCCCAAAACACAAACGCCTAAACACTGGCGCTTTACCGTCGCCGTTGCCAAGGAAACCGCTAACCTGGCGTGGTGGAAACAACTGAACGACCACGTCCTAGACAACCTGATAGAACAAGCCCTAGCCAGTAACTTGGATTTAACCATTGCGATTGCCCATGTGCAACAGTTTATGGGGGTTTACGGGGCTACCCGCGCTAATTTGTTCCCGCAAATTTTTGCCCAAGCCAATTACGAACGCCAGCAAACTAGCAGTCAAAATATCGCCGAACTCGGTGCTGCCTTGTTTTGGGAATTGGATATTTGGGGCCAGCTACGCCGTGCCAAAGAAGCCGCCTACGCGGACTTGTTGGCGCAAGAAGCCGTGCGCGATGCGGTTATCCTGACGCTGGTCAGTGCGGTCGCGCAAACCTACATCACCTTAGTAACCTTAGATAAAAGTCTGCAAATAACCCACCAAACGGTGGCTGTTCTTGACAAGGCAAACCGTATTGCCAAAGCGCGTTTCAAGCAAGGCTTTGCCTCTGAAATTGAGGTGAGTCAGTCGGATTCGGAGCTAGAGCGCCGCCGAGCGCAAATCCCTTTTTTTGAACAACACATAGCCCAAACCGAACATGCACTGCGCTTACTGTTGGGCAGAACGCCGGGCTCCATAAGCCGTGGCTTGTCTTTAAGCGAATTGACCCTACCCGTTGTCCCCGCAGGTCTGCCTTCTGAGTTATTGGCCCGGCGGCCTGACATCAAACAAGCCGAGCAACACCTGATTGCCGCCAACGCCCGCATCGGCGTGGCGCGGGGAGAGTTTTTCCCAAAAATTCGGCTAACCGGAACCATCGGCCAGACCAGCCTTGAATTGGCACAATTGTTTGTACCCGGAGCCAACTTTTGGTCTGTCGGCAGCCATTTATTAGGCCCTATCTTCACTGCCGGCAGGATCGCAGGCCAAGTGCAAGCGGCAGAAGCTGCGCAGCGGGCGGCGTTGGCCGGTTATCAACGCGCCATCCTGTCAGCGTTCCGTGAATTTGAAGACGGCCTGGTGGCCAGCACCAAGTCCAACGAACGGCAAGCCCTGCAATTGCGCCGGGTCGAGGCGTTGGAAACTTATGTGCGGCTGTCGCGGATACGTTACGAAGAAGGCTACGATACTTACCTGGAAGTAATCGATGCCCTAAGGCAACATTACGAAGGCCAGCTTGAATGGGCGCAGGCGCGTAGCGATACGTTTACTGCCTTAATCCAGTTGTATCGGGTGATGGGTGGCGGTTGGACGGCGGCCGCCTACGACACAGTCAGGCTGCCTGCGACTAAACCGGCAGCCTGGGTTCCCTGACAAAACAGCCCCATCAAAGCGGTGCCGCCTGATCTTAAGGCGGCGGCAAAAAACCAGTAGGGGTGAAACTTAAGTTAAAATAAAAACCGGCCAGCAAGCCAGATTTTGCCAAACTTGCCCCCAGTTTATTGAATCCATCGCCATAAAAAGGAATGCCCCATGTCCGATATAGAAATCGCCCAGAAAGCCCAAATGCGGCCAATCATCGCCTTAGCTAACCAATGCTTCGGCATTGCCGCCGAACACCTAGACCCTTACGGCCATTACAAAGCCAAGTTGTCGTTAGAATACGCCAACAGCCTTAAGAACCAAGCAGATGGCAAGTTGGTGCTGGTGACAGCAATCAGCCCTACCCCGGCCGGCGAAGGCAAGACCACCACCACAGTCGGTTTAGGCGATGCTATCAACCGCTTGGGCAAAAAAGCCATCATCTGCCTGCGCGAGCCGTCTTTAGGGCCTTGTTTTGGCGTCAAAGGCGGTGCCGCAGGTGGCGGGTACGCCCAAGTGGTACCCATGGAAGACATTAATCTGCACTTTACCGGCGACTTTCATGCCATTGGCGTAGCCCATAACCTACTCTGCGCCCTGATTGACAACCACATCCACTACGGCAACGCCTTAGACATCGACCCGCGCTGCATCCAGTGGAAGCGCGTGGTTGATATGAACGACCGCGCCTTGCGTCAAGTGATTGTCGGACTGGGCGGTGCTGCCAACGGTTATGTACGCGAGGATGGCTATGACATTGTCGTTGCTTCCGAAATCATGGCCATTTTGTGCCTAGCGACCGACCGGGCCGACTTAAAACAGCGTTTAGGGCGCATCGTCATTGGCTACAAATCGGATCATAAAACGCCGGTTTACGCCAGGGACTTGAACGCCCAGGGTGCCATGGCGGCTTTATTGAAAGATGCGATCAAACCGAATTTGGTACAAACCTTAGAAAACAACATCGCTTTTATCCACGGTGGTCCGTTTGCCAATATCGCACACGGCTGCAATACCGTGATGGCCACCCAAACGGCGTTGAAGCTGGCCGATTATGTGGTGACAGAAGCCGGTTTTGGCGCTGATTTGGGGGCAGAAAAATTCATCAACATCAAATGCCGGATGGCTGGCCTTAAGCCCTCGGCGGCGGTGTTGGTGGTCACGGTACGCGCTTTAAAATACCACGGCGGCGCGGCCAAGGAAGTGTTAAACCAAGAAGACTTGGCCGCTTTGGAAGACGGCTTTGCCAATTTGCAGCGGCATTACCGTAACATCACGGATCACTACGGCCTGCCCTGCGTGGTGGCCATCAATCAGTTTACTTTTGATACTGAAGCCGAATTGACCTTGCTACAAAGCCTATGCCAAACCATCGGCGCCACCAGTGTTGTTTGCACGCATTGGGCAGAAGGCGGGGCGGGGGCGGAAAAGTTGGCACGGGAAGTGCTGGCCATAGTTGACAACCACGAATCGGGGATTCAATTTATCTACGATGAAAATTTGGGGCTTTGGGAGAAAATCCAGACCATCGCCAGCAAATTGTACGGTGCCGCCCAAGTGACTGCCCCGGCTAAAGTCTTGGCACAACTGGCAGCCTGGCAAACTGACTACGGCCATTTCCCCATTTGCATGGCCAAAACCCAATTTTCTTTTAGTACTAACCCTAACGCTAAGGGTGCGCCGACAGGGCATACCGTAGCAATCAACGGGGTCCGTCTTGCTAACGGGGCTGGCTTCATCGTCGCTATGGCCGGCGACATCATGACCATGCCGGGGCTGCCAAAAACTCCGGTTGCCGAGTGCATCGACATTGACGATGCTGGGGTAATCTCCGGGCTGTTCTGATTTTTGCCGTCAAAATCGCCGTGTGTGCCGGAATACAAAACAAAAAAATGCCCGTCACAGCACTGAATCAGACTGTTGGCATAATGGCGCATCTTTATGAATACCGGGGACTAACCCGTACGCTATCTGGCGATTAGTGCCACGTTTTTGAGGGGAGGACGGCCCGAGTAAGGCAAAACAGCGAGGGTTAGTAACAGACGGTTACGGCTTCCAAGCCAGAAAACTTGGAAGCCTTGATAACAACGATTGCCAATAAAAGACGTTTTATTTGCATGATAAGCGCTCTGCTTTTGAACGTTTACTGTTTAAGTTAACGTTGCTAGCAACAGCGGCAATGGCGAAGAACGCCGATGAAATAATGAATTCGCCGGACACAAAGCCAAACAAACCCGATAAAAAAATCACGGCAACCGTGACATCTTTGTAAAATTCACTCATAAAAACCTCACCAGTTATGTTTAATGACGGATACTGCGAGCCAACTATAAGGCAGGGTTTTATTGTTTACAATGCAAATAAAATTATATGTATTGTTTCTTTAAAATGCACTTATATTCATCATGTATTCACAAATTTCAATTAATGGGGCGGGCTTTTAAAGTAAACGTCATAACGAAGTAGTTTCCCCTGAAAACTGGCATCGGCTTTCCCGCCTAAAGGGGCGGCATCATCCGGGCTTTTAACAACCACCCGCTGCCCGGCAGCGGCGACGGCCGCATCAAATAAAGCCTGCTTGTCCGGGTCATCGCCTAACAACACCCTTAACACTTCGATGGGTTTTTTTGCTAAGGCCGATTTTTTTCTTTTAGGCGGAAACATGGGGTCTAAAAAAATGCAGTCAGGACAAAAAGTGAGTCTTTGTAGCGCGGTTATGGCGTCACCAATAATTAACTGAGGCGGCTGAAGTTGGCGTGTTTGCATCCAGTTTTGTTGCGCTAAACGGCTAAACCCATCGGCCAGCAATTCCGCCATCACCGGCGAACGCTCAATGCACTGCATGCGGTAGCCCATACGGAACAAAGCCAAGCCATCTTGGCCCCAGCCGGTGGTAGCATCAACCACGGTGACGGTTTTTCGCCCTAGAGCCTGCGCCAAAGGGCCGCGTTTTGGGGCCGGCCATGACCATTGCTCTCCGTTTCTAGGGTTAATTTCAACCGTCATCCCGCCTTTTTTTAGCAACGCGCGGTCAATTAAGCGCAGCGCACCTTCCCGCCAAGTCAGGAAAAATAACTCTTGAACAGTTTCTGCCACCGACGTGTACAGCGGAACCGACAACTTTCTGGCCAATTGCCGATGCTGAGAAGCGTCCCCTTGACCTAGGTCAAGCACCGCCAATTTGCCCTGGTAAAAAGGCACTGTAGGTTCACAAATCACGGTAAGTAACTTTTAAGAACGGAGCCCGTCACTTGAGACAAAGTGATGGTCGGGAACGTTAAATTGTTAGTGAACACAGGTCACCGCCGGGGCTAAAGTGACCACACGCTCCGCTTTTAAGCTTTCGTAATCGACCCGGATACGACAAGGCACTGTCTCGGCATTCAAGGTCAAGCGTTTCTGCCAGGTACCGTTTCTGGGCGCAAGCCTGACCGGCCTGCTGACGTTTACTCCTTTGGCGCTGGTTAATTTCATGGTCAGGCCGGCTAAGACAGCGGCCTGTTCAGTGGCGGTCAGACCGTCTTTCAACCTAAGTTGCCCGCGCAGCGTCAGGGTGTTGCTCTGCCAACGGGCACTGTGCAGCATGAACAAGCGAACATTTCTGGTTTTGCTGGTGCGCGCTGGCCATACCCGGACCTTAGCGGTGACGGTATTCGATTGCAGCGGATTGGCAATCCCGGTTTCCTGTACATACAAGCGCAGCGTATAAGTTTTGTTGCCCTGCGCCGCCGTAGGCGACCAGATCAGGTCAAGGGTCGGCAGGTTGTTTTTGCGATAGACCGGGGAAACGCTGTAACCGGCAGGGGCTAAGCCGCGCAGGGCGAAGGTATCATTTTCTTGGTCACTGACTCGCAGGGGAATAACCAGAGGCCATTCACCTACGGTTACGTCCCATTGGCGGTTGAGCGGGTGTACTACGGGTTTCGTATGCGACTGGTTGGTGGCGAGGAAATTTTTCAGGCCTTGGATGCCGTGCCTATCGAAGGCCTCAAGCACTCCGGGCCACCACCGTGGGCGACCAAATTCACTCAGGTGGCACGAATTGCAGCCACGGGCCAAGGTTTCTGCTATATAGTCCGGCCAGGCTACGGCGGTTGCCGAAAAACTCAAGGCTATAAACGCCAGTGTTGCCAAGCATGTAGATTTAAAAATTGGGTTGTTAACCGATGTTAGGCAGGTCATGTCTGGAGTTTCAGCGGGTAACTTGCGGTAAAAAGAGCCGTTTCAGGCGGCTCCATTAAAATCCAAATACCAAAGCGAATACGAAGATAAAAATCACCCCTAAGACCAGTTTTGAGCGTAGCGGCAAACCGGCCATAGTGTGCCGAATTTCCAAAATGACGGCGCGCCTTACGTTACCTGACTTAGCAACTCGGCGGTAACGGGCTGACCAGGTGTGTTGTTGTTCTTCGGCGACCTCTTTATCGATCAATTCAATAATTTTTGAATAATAGGCACCGCATTTTGGGCAACGCATTGCCGGCGTTGGATTTTCATGACTACAGGCGGGGCAAATTTTCATGGAACGTCGATAAAGGGTGCTAATGTGGCCGGATCCAGTCGGTGTGGCTCCATATAAAACGATTCAAACCGATGGCCTAAAAAAACTACTGTGCCGTGGTACCTGTCTTGGCCGGTCGCGGTGAATTCAAACTCAAACGTATACCGAAACTGGCACTGGCCGTACCGGTCACGAGCAAGCCGGATTTTTTCTAAAGCCACATAACCGTCCAGCATTTGCACATTGGCGATGCGGCAACGGGCTTTTGTTGTGGCCAGGGCTATTTCCCAGGTTTTATGTAGCGTGTACCAATAAAACAAGCCGGAAAACAGCAAGAAAATGAGCAGAATTTCGTTTACCATAGCGGAATTTTTCGTAACGAGCCCTTTTCGTCGGGTCAAAGGGTCTGACTAACGTTAGGGCTTAAAATTTAGAAGGCTAAAAGTTTTTAGTATGCACATTATCACAAAAGAACTGTATTTTTGTTACGGTCACCGCTTGATGAACCATTCAGGCAAATGCCGTCATTTGCACGGACACAGTGTCAAAGCGGCTATTTCCGTTCGTCAGGAGCAGCTTAACGAACACAGCATGGTGTGCGATTTTGCCGATATCCGCGACTGTGTGGAAGCGTATATCGACCAATACCTAGACCATAACTTTTTGCTGCACAAAGACGACCCCATCATCCCCAGCCTTAAAGCCCACAACGAACGCTACCTAGCCTTAGACGAACACCCAACCGCCGAAGTCCTCAGCAAAATGCTGTACCAGCATATCAAGGCAAGTGGTTTTAACGTAGCCGAGGTGGTGCTGTGGGAAACCGCCAGTGCCTATGCCTGTTACCGCGAAGACTGACTGCCATGAGCCGGTTTGAACCTGTCAATAAATCATTCTGCCTAGAGCAGCTGTGCAGTGCCAATTACCAAAAACTGCTACGCTTAGCACCTGATTTAAGGGCTATTCAAAATGCTACGTTAGGGGTTTCTCCACGGCAGAATCACTTGTTTTTAAAAGTAATTGGCCGGTCGACCTATACCTTAACCGTTGAGTTAGGGCATTGTTGGGGCTATCCGGAAAGCCGCCAGTATTTGCCTGTGGTGGTTATCCGCATTTACTTAGACGCAAAAATGGCCGAGGTTTTAAGTGACTCTGCCCCGGACGTGTTCGCGCAGTGTGGTCGCAGCAAAGCCATCATGGATTACAAATGGCGGCTAAATTATTTTTTGCAGAAATGGCTGGAACATTGTCTGAAGCAGGACTACTTGTTCCAAGCGAGCAATAGCCTGCTAAACGCGGCAGCCTAAGCGGCTCTTTTTATGCCTAGGCCAGTGGTTAGGAACGCTGCGGTTTCATCCAGTTGATCGGAGCTGTAAGGGATGGCGGGCGAATGTCCCCATACCGGTGCCGGCCAAGCTTTGTCGTTTCGGTAGCGAACAATGTGGTGGATGTGCAGCTGCCGGACGACATTGCCAATGGCCGCCACGTTTAGTTTGTCGGCACGGTAAAGCGCGGCCAGCCGCTCGGATAAATAGCTGGATTCTTCAAGCAATACCAACCGCTGGTTTGAGTCAAGCTGGTAAATTTCTTCGATGCCAGCGACTTCGGGTACCAAAATCAACCAAGGGTAGTGCGTGTCATTCATTAACAGCACCTGGCAGAGATCAAAACGCCCTAGTGGGTGGCAGTCTTGCTTTAGGCGTGGATGAAGCTGAAAAAAAGGCGGCATGTGCGGTGTGTTCTTAGCGTTGATTGAACGGTTTTTATTGGCCTTCTAAAGCCAGCACCGCTTGGTAATCGGCATAGGCCCTAAACAACGTGTTAGTCACTTCTGCCGCCATCAGTTCGGCATCGCCGCTGGCCAGCTCGCGTAAGTTAACAAACAACAGGTTACTTTCACCTAAATCGAATCGGGAACGCTCGCCCTCTTCCAGCAGTTTAGCGGCCTGCCGTTGCTTTTTGGTGAGTTCCAAACGTTGCTGGGCGGCAGTCAGGGCTGAAAAAACGTCTTGAGTTTCAGCGGCAATCCGGTCTTCCAAAAAAGTGCGCTCCCACTTCAGCCGTTGCAAGTTTGCGCCTGCCGCTTGGCTGCGGCCTGTAGCGACTCTCTGCTGCAACGGCACATCAAGGTTTAAGCCTAGGTAAAATTCGTTCCGGTTTAATCCTGGTTTACCGCTGCCGAAGTCTTGCGCCCCCATGACAGCCATTTCGACACCCGGGTTCATTTGGTTTTTTTGCAATTCCAGCTCAGTGTCCATTTGCTTGCTTTGCAGGCCGATGCGTTGCAGTTCTGGCCGGTTTGCCATAGCCGTTTCCAAGGCCTCGGAATAGGTCAAGGGAAACTGAGGCAGGTGTTCTGGAAAATCTAGCGGCAACTGTTCCGGTTTTGGCATCTGCGGCTCGCCGTCGCGGCCCCGCCAATACAACGACAATTGGATGGCCGCCTGCTCTAGCCAACGTTGTGCGGCAACCTTCCGTTCCCGGCGTTCGATAATAGCGCGCTGGTTGTCTAGGGCTTCAAATTCTGGCAAATCCCCGGCCGCGACCCGCTCGCGGATGCCGCTGTCGCGTTGCTCGGCAACCAGCAACAGGCGTTCGGTGATGGCCAGACGCTGCCCGGCTAAAATCCAGTCCCAATAGCGGTAGGAAGCCTGCCGCCGAACATCCAATTTCGCCAGATCAACATCATGCCCAGCGATGAGCTGCCCCAGTTCGGCCTGCTGAAGAGTAGCCCGGCGGCGGTCTATGCTGCGGTCCCGCCACAACGGCACACTCACCCCTACCCGCATTTCACCGTCAGTGCCGGTGACGGTTTTGCCGTCGTAGACGGGGAAGTCTCCTGCGCCACGGCGCCAACCGCCGAAAAACCTAGCCCCCCACAAAGCAGTGGGCTGTTCCACGCCTACGTCGTAATTTTGATTTTCATACAAGCCGATGATAGACCAACGGTTTTGCGACTTCACAACGGTATCAAAACCGCCCTCTGCGGTGGTTAATTCGCCTTCAGCCGCCAGCCGCCGCTGCTCAACCGCCAATAAGGTGGGAAATGCCTCTTCTGCCGCCATCAGCACGTGTGCCAAAGTCAAGGTGCGCGGTTCTGACTGGCCGCTGGCAAAACAGGGCAGCCAAAATCCGAGCACCACGAGCACAAGTTTTCCCATTAGTATTTTCCCTCTTCCATTCCAGATTGCTTGCTACCGTCTTTTGATATATCCGACAATCTCGGCTCTGGCAGTATCAAAGGTGGAAAGCCGTTGAAAATGCGCCATAGTTCATAACCTAAGGTGACTCTTCCCAACAACACCCAACCGTTGGCACGCACCCCTTGACGCAAAAACCGAACCTCGGGCCAGGGAATGTCATCAGGGTCTGGCGTCACCACTACGCGAAAACGCCCCATACCGTCGTCTGTGGCATCAATTAATACCACGCGCCCGCCAAACGAACCAATGGATAGCTCCGGCCAACCGGCAAATTGAATCGCCGGGTAGCCTTCAAATTGCAAGCGGACGCGGCTGTATGTGACAATCAACGGCAAATCGTTGCCGTCGACCCACAATTCCACCGCTCGTTGGTCTGTATCGGGGACTAAAACCGCCAGAGCTTGGCCTGGTTTAAGCAACTCAGCTCCAGGGTTAGCTAACAAGCGCAGCACTGTGCCATTTTTTGGGGAAACAACCACTTGATTTTGCTGACGAGCCATGCTGGTTTGCAGCTTCAATAAATCCGCCTTGACGTAATTTTGCTCTTCGATGGCCTTACTCAGCTCGGCCTGGGCTTTTTGCACGGATGCGGCTGTATCTGCCGCTAGCCTATCGGCATCGGCCTGAAATGCCGCCACTTCACTGGCAGACGCTTGAAAAACAGCCTTGGCCCGACCTAATTCGGTGTCGCGCTGAGCCATTTCCAGTTCCGATAATTCAAAAGTCCGCACTGAGGCTAAGCCTTTGTCACGCAAAATCTGTTGCCGGGACAGGTTGAGGGCGGCGGTCTTCTGCGCTGCTTGGCCTGCAATAACGGACTGCTCGGCAGCCAGTTTCCGTTCCTTGGCCATCTCCACTCTTGACTTAGCCGCGTTTAGGGCCTGCGGCCTGGCTTGCTCGGCCATCAAGAGTTGTTCCTGCTGCGTCTGTACGCGGTGGTCAACGGCTATTTTTCTAGCCAATAAGGTTTGTTGTTCGGCATACAAACGCTGCAACAAAAAGGGGTCATTGTCCGCCACTTCTGCCAGCACATCGCCGGCTTTGACCACCGCACCCTCTCGGATATACCAGCGGGATACGCGGCCCTCAACCGGGGTACTAATGACTTGTTGGCGCTCGGCCGGCACATAAGCCACCACCCGTCCGACTCCGCGAATGTTTTGTTGCCAAGGCGTCACCATAAAACCTATCACTAACAAAACCAACACCACGCCCAGCATTCTCGCGAACCACTGCGCCCAGGGCCAGGTTTCTGTCCGTGCTAAGGCCTTTTTTAAAGTCAGGTGCGCATAAACATCGTGTTCCTCGCCACCGCCTCCCGCACTCATGACTGAAACCCGTCTTCTTGCCAAACACCTTCAACAATGCGGGCCTGCCGTGTGCAGCGGGCGATGACATCAGGGTGTTGGCTGATGACGACTAGAGTCCACGGCGCATCCTCGGCGAACAAGCCGTTTAAAACCCTTTTGAGGTAGTAATCGGTTACGATGTCGAGGACGCCATCAAGCAACAACAGCCTAGGCTTGGCCAGCATGGCCCTAGCCAGGGTCAGGCGCAGGCATTGTTCCTCCGTCAGCGGTGCGCCGTCGATACTCAGTTGGTGATGCAGACCGTCCGGTAAACTTACAATCGTATCTAACAGCCCTACTTGCATTAAACAGTTGCGAACGGTTGACAAATCTAAATCCCGACCAACACACAGGTTATCTAAAATGCTGGCTTCATAGGGTTCTTCATTGCGCACCAAACGAATGTTGTCCCGCAACTCGCCCAAATTAAGATCGCGCATGTCTTTCCCGTCAAGGCTCACATAGCCGCTGGCTGGGTGCTCAAAGCCGTACAAAATATCCAGCAAGCTGCCATAATTTGATCCACCCGTAATGACCACCCGGTCGCCTGGAACAAATTCAATGTTGACTTTCTTTAACCAGTCGGTTAAAGGCTGGTTTGGCAAAGACACGCCGTGCAAAACCAGATGGCAAGGCCGGTCTGATGGTGTCGGACTGGTCTTGTGCTGGACTTCTTGCGGTAAGTCCAGCAGATAGCCCAGTTTGTCCATACTGGCCAGTAAGGTGTAGTAGTTATCCATGGTTTTGCCCAGCCGAGCCAATCCGTACACCATGGCACTAACCACCAGTTCAGCGGCTATCAATTGCCCCAAACTGAGCTGCATTTCTATTACCATCCACCCGCCCATCGCTAGCAGCAGAGTGTTAGCCAGGGTGTGTAGCACCAAGGCCCCGTTATTTTGCTGTGCCACAACGCGAAAATAGCGTTCGCAGGTATTCAAGTATTCAAGTGCCACTTGTTCGGTGCGTTTTTCTAGAAATTTTTTCTCACTCTTCCCCCTGCCCAAAACCAAATTGACGGATAAGGATTCCAGCCAGGCCATGGCCGTGTATTTGGCCCTAGATTGTTCCATGGCTTTCTGTGCGCCGCCCTTGCCAAGAACCAGCAAGATAAACAAAATTGAGATGATCAAAAACATGTCAAAAGCCATCAACATAGGATGGTAGAACGCCAGCAGAATCATGCCTATTAACGTTTGTAACACATAGCCGACAGTCTCCAGTAACAGTGTCGCCGCGGCTTTTTTTAAAGAGATAACGTCTAAAAACCGGTTGGCCAGTTCCGGCAAATAGTGCTCGCGGCGCGCCTCATTGGTGGCGTTTTGCAGGTGTTTGGCAGATATGCCAAACAAACGTACAAACCCCCGCCGCTCCATCATTTCTACCACATAGAATTGCAAAGCTACCATGGTATTGCTGAAGCTAAGCAATACCAGCAACATCAAGGTCAGCACCAGCAAAGGCTGGAACAAATCACCAAAGGCAATCGAATTGACCAAGGCCTGTACCGCCACAGGCATAGCCAACGACATCAGGCCAATACCTACGCCATAAATCAGTAAAGTACTGATGTCCTTGTGTTCAAATTGAGCAAGTTGGCGTAAACGTTGTAACGGGTGCAAATGGGTGCTCATAAATTTGCTGCAAACGGTGCTTTGAAGGTTGCGGTGTCAGTGCTTAACACCGACGACAGCAATGGTTTTTTTAAATGGATTAAAAATGGCAATGGCCAGGCTAAGTGGTTTTTAATAAGAAAAAAAATGAGGTTAGCAACTGAAAGCTAAGACTGGCCAGTTTTAGCCTTGAATAATCGACATTTCTGTACCTTTTTAACACCCGGACGCAGATACAGGCAACGAAAAGCCGTCAGCATAGGGTGATCACGGCTGCTATTTTGGGGAAAGCCAGTTTAATCGAATGGCCCTTATTCTCGGACAAAGCTTGCCGGGTTTCTTGCAGAAACCCGGACAAAAAATGCCGGTCGTGGCACGGGCTACCGACCGCGACTGCTTTTAATAAGGCCAGCACCATTGATCTTCTTCGGGCCTGTCTATGCCATGCTGATGGGCGTAATTACGGCATTCAATTTGCAAACCCCTGAGTTTTTCTTTGGCATGTGCGCCAGCGACTTGCAGGCTGGGGATACGGTCAATGGCATCTATAGCTAGGCTGAAGCGGTCAATTTCGTTTTCAATGGCCAGTTCCAGCGGTGTGTTGATGCTGCCTTTTTCTTTGTAGCCACGGACATGCAGGTTTTTGTGGTTGTGACGGCTGTAGGCCAGTCGATGGATTAACCACGGGTAGCCGTGAAAGTTAAAAATAATGGGTTTATCTAAGGTAAACAGACTGTCAAAGTCACGGTCGGTCAATCCGTGTGGATGCTCGCCTGCTGGTACCAGTTTATAAAGGTCGACGACATTGATGAAACGAATTTTTAATTGCGGGAAGCTCTCGCGTAATAAAACGGTAGCAGCCAAGGCTTCCTTGGTGGGGATGTCGCCCGCGCTGACCATTACTAAGTCCGGCTCCCCGCCCTCGTCGTTGCTGGCCCAGTCCCAAATGCCTATGCCTTTGGTGCAATGCTTGATGGCCGAATCCATATCCAAGTATTGCACGTGTTTTTGTTTGTCGGAGACGATGACGTTAATGTAATTGCTGCTTTTCAGGCAATGGTTAGCCACAGACAACAAGCAATTGACATCGGGTGGCAGGTAAATGCGGGTCACTAGCGGGCTTTTGTTGACTACCACATCCAAAAAACCCGGATCTTGATGAGTAAAGCCGTTGTGGTCTTGCCGCCATACGGTGGAAGTGATCAATAAATTCAACGAGGACACCGAGGCGCGCCAAGGCACATCTTGGCACATCGCCAACCATTTCGCGTGCTGGTTGAACATGGAATCAATCACATGCACGAACGCCTCGTAGGTGGAAAAAAAGCCGTGGCGACCGGTCAGCAAATAGCCCTCAAGCCAACCCTCTAAGGTGTGTTCGGACAGTATTTCCATCACCCGGCCATCAGGGGATAGTTCGCCGCCATCGGCATCTTCCGGCAAATAATCGGCCAGCCAGGTTTTTTTGCTGGCTTGGTAAATATCATCAAGCTTATTGGAAGTGTTTTCATCCGGGCCGAAGACGCGGAAATTGGCCATATTGCCAGCCATGATGTCGCGCAGGAATTTGCCGAGCGGACGGGTGTTTTCGGCCGTTACTTTGCCAGGTGCTTCCAGAGCCAACGCATAATCCCTGAAATCAGGCAGTTTGAGCATTTTTCGCAACAGGCCACCGTTGGCATGTGGGTTCGCGCTCATGCGCTGTATGCCTTTGGGTGCGAGGGCTTTGAGTTCCGGGAGTAATGTGCCGTCGTTGTCAAATAACGTTTCGGGTTTGTAGCTGCGTAGCCAGTCTTCCAATTGTTGCAGATGGGCAGGGTTGTTTTTCAAGTTGGACAAAGGTACTTGATGCGAACGCCAAAAACCTTCCATCTTGCGGCCATCGACTTCTTTAGGGCACGTCCAGCCTTTGGGGCTGCGCAGAACTATCATAGGCCAGAGCGGCCGATTAGCGATGCCGGTGCGACGGGCTTGCTCTTGAACTTTGCGGATCTCCACGATGCACTGTTCAAGCACACCCGCCATCAATTGGTGCATTGTTTTAGGGTCATCACCCTCGACAAAATAAGGCGTGTACCCGTAGCCTTTAAACAAGTTTTCTAACTCTGTATGAGGTATGCGCGACAACAGTGTCGGATTGTTAATTTTATAGCCGTTCAAGTGCAATACCGGCAACACCGCACCGTCGCGTATCGGATTAAGAAACTTGTTGGAATGCCAGGAGGCGGCCAACGGCCCGGTTTCCGCTTCGCCATCACCCACTACCACGGTGACAATTAAGTCCGGGTTGTCAAGCGCAGCCCCGTAGGCATGGGAAAGGCTGTAACCCAATTCACCGCCCTCGTGGATGGAGCCGGGCGTTTCTGGAGTGCAATGGCTGCCTATACCGCCGGGGAATGAAAATTCCGTAAAGAATTTCAGCATGCCCTCTTCATCTTCGCTCTTGTTGGGGTAAATTTCAGTATAAGTGCCTTCAAGATAGACGGGTGCTAATACGCCCGGTGCACCGTGGCCTGGCCCCGCCAAAAAAATAGCGTCCAGACCGTATTTGTTAATCAGGCGGTTCATGTGGACGTACACAAAGCTTAATCCGGGACTGGAACCCCAGTGGCCTAGCAGCCGGCTTTTAATGTGTTCGGGCTTAAGCGGTTCTTTCAACAACGGGTTATCGCGCAGGTAAATCATGCCGGCGGCCAAATAGTTGCAGGCGCACCAGAAGGCATCAATCCTGTTAATTTCATCCACACCTAACGGTACAGGCACGGATGGGTTTGCTGATGGATCAAATGCAGTCATGAAAATTCTCCAGTTTAGAGGGCGGGCGTAATTTTATTCGGCGTAACGTTTTATTTAAAATCGTTGTTGTTTAGTCTTTAGTATTTTTGGTAAGAAAGGCGACCATTCAGTGATGGCCGGAAAGCCTGCAGCAGCGACAACATACCTGCTTTGGGCACCAACGGCAGGCATCAAACCAGAGACAAAAACTGGGGTTTTTTCTCTAGGATGCGCCAAAAAACAACTAGGGCTCTTAGGTAGAGTAGCTTGAATCCTCATGCAAACGGACATTCATTAGCTGTGTAACCACCGGAATTTTTGTTCGCCAAACTCGCGCAAGGAGCTGATTAACTCTACGGATTGGTTTTCTAATTGGTCGAGAGTAGAAAAATAATCCTGGAAATTAATGGTTGCATGGCCTTTTTCAGCGTCCAAAAAGGCGCGGCAATAGGCTTTCCAGCGGCATGACTGTTCATCAGTTAATGTGCTGGGGTAATTGCGCGCTTTGTACCTAAAGAATAATTCGGGCAGGCGTGGGTCGGAGAAATTGGCTTGCAATTTAGATAATTGCTCGGGGTTGGCCGAGCGTACCATCGCCATAGCCGGTTTGTCGTCGTCTGAGAAGAAACCACCGCTGTACAGGGCTAAATCAGGATCTTGTGATTTTTCTGTATGTTTAAGAGGCTCTGAATGAACGGCGGCTATTTTTTCGGGCAGATTCGCTGCCAATTTAATTTTCTGTAAGTTTTTCAGGCAAGCCGCCCAGTCGATGCCCAAACGCTCGGCGTCTTCGGCAGTCACTACAGAATCCGGGGCTAAAACCGGGCATTTGTTGGTGTGGATGGTTTTTAAAGGCAACCGCTCTACCCCAGCCGGCAAATCTCGGCGGGCAGTAAAAACCCTCGCTCTGACCTCTTCTACCGTCAAAGCCAGCATTGGTTCCGGGTCAACAGACAAATCGTAAACAATAACGCCATTGTTGTTTATCGGGTGTTTGCAAAGCGCGACTACTACGGCTAAATTTTTCTTAACTGTCGGGTATCTGCCTGAAACATGGACAACCGGTTGCAAGCTACCTAATCGCAATAACCGCAAGGCTTCCTGTTTGCCTCTGTGTGCCAACAAAAATTGGTACAACTTCGGCTGTGCTTGCCTTAGGCATTTTGCCATCGAAATGGTTGCGTAGACATCAGCAAGGGCGTCATGGGCCGATTCATGGGCTATCCCATTAGCAACGGTGAGTTGATCCAGTCGTAAGGTAGGCAACCCGTCGTTGTCGACCGGCCAATGAATGCCGTCAGGCCTAAGTGCTCTAGCTGCCCGAATGACATCGAGCAAATCCCAGCGTGAGTTGCCATTTTGCCATTCCCGTGCATAGGGGTCATAAAAGTTTCGGTATAAGCAGTTACGGGTCACTTCATCGTCGAAACGAATGTTGTTGTAACCGATGCCGCAGGTATTAGGTTGCGCCAATTGTTGATTGATTAAGCCGATAAACTCGGCTTCTGGCAGCCCTTTTTGGTTGCTCATTTGTGGGGTAATGCCTGTTATCAGGCAGGATTCGGGTTGCGGCAGGTAATCTAAAGGGACTTGGCAGTAAATGACTAAAGGCTCTGCAACGGCATTAAAATCTGCGTCGGTTCGGACACCGGCAAATTGCGCCGGCCTATCCCGTTGAGGATCGATGCCAAAAGTCTCGTAATCATGCCAATAAAAAGTCAAACCAACCCCACTACCCGGCATGGCCTTCGGCTTCTAACTTTTTCCTCGCTTCACATTTTTCGACACACACGCATTCGCCTTTGTTGACTCCGCCGCAAGAGCCTTTAATGGCGCGCCGACCAAACACGACACCGACCGCCATAACGGCTACCACCACCAGCATAAAAGCAAAGGTTACTAAAAAATAATTCACGGTTTTACCCCACTGTATTTCGTTGCTACCGGCAGTACGCAATCAATTGCCACGACCGAGTGATTCGATGTAAGTCAGCCGACCATTTTCAAAGCGCAAATAGTGCATTAAATGTCTGCGGCCGAAATTATAAATCCATTCTTCAACTTTTATTTCTCGAATACGTTGCTGCCCTATGCCGCTGCTAAAGTTTCGGCTATGTATTCTGGCATTGGTGGCTTGGCTGACGTACTCACTATGGGTTTCAATGGATTCGGGTTGGCCGCATTTGTCGTAGACTTCCGCTTGGTAGTCACCGGTGGTGACCAATTCCCGGCCACAACGCAACATGGTTTTTGCTGACACCGGACCGGGGACAGCCAGACCAACTAAAATTGCACACACAGCCAGTTTTTTTATCATGCCACCCTCTTAATGAAAGCTTAAACAGAAAGCACCCCACCTCTAGGCGATTATCTCGCCTAAAGCGAGGGTGGCACCACAGAGCAATGACATCGGCTTAGCCGCCGAAATCATCCAACATGATGCTTTCAGGCTCGACGCCGTTGTCGAGCAGCATTTTAATGACCGCCGTATTCATCATCGGCGGCCCGCACATGTAAAACTCACAATCTTCAGGTGCCGGGTGGTTTTTTAAGTAGTTTTCATAAACCACGTTGTGGATGAACCCGGTATAGCCTTCCCAGTGGTCTTCCGGCAACGGGTCGGACAATGCCACATGCCATTCAAAATTGTCGTTCTCCCTGGCCAGCATATCGAAGTCTTCCACATAGAACATTTCGCGTTTGCTTCTTGCCCCATACCAGAACGTAATTTTGCGTTTTGATTTCAACCGGCGCAGTTGGTCAAAAATATGCGAGCGCATCGGCGCCATGCCCGCACCGCCACCAATAAAGACCATTTCCGCATCGGTTTCTTTGGCATAAAATTCGCCATAAGGGCCGGACACGATACATTTATCACCCGGTTTTAAACCAAAAATATAGGATGACATAATGCCGGGCGGCACGCTTTCAGGCGCGCGCGGCGGCGGCGTGGCAATCCGCACGTTCAGCATGATTTCCCTTTCTTCAGGATAGGAGGCCATCGAATAGGCCCGCAAGGTCGGTTCTTTAACATCCGAGACATAACGCCATAAACTGTGTTTGTCCCAATCTTCCCGGAAACGTTCTTCCACGCCGAAATCACTGTATTTGACTACATGGGGCGGGCATTCGATTTGGATGTAACCGCCGGCGCGATAATTAATAGCCTCGCCCTCGGGCAAGTCCAGCACCAATTCCTTGATGAAGGTGGCCACGTTGTGGTTGGATTTGACCGTGCATTCCCACTTCTTGACACCAAACACGGCATCTTCGACTTCAATATCCATGTCGTGCTTGACCGAAACCTGGCAGGCTAAGCGTTCACCTTCGGCGGCCTCGCGTTTGGTGATGTGGCTTAATTCGGTCGCCAAAATTTCGCCGCCACCGGATTTGACCTTGACCTTGCATTGGCCGCAAGTTCCGCCGCCGCCACAGGCGGAAGACACGAACATGCCGCTGTCGGCCAACGCGGTCAATAATTTTGCACCGACCGGCACATGGATTTTCTTCTCTTCATTGATAACAATTTCCACATCGCCTTCGGCCACCAGCTTGCTTTTCGCGCCAATAATGACAAACACCAAGGCAATGACAATCCCGGTAAAAAGAATAATCCCTAAAAGAATTTCAAGCATGTCGTTACCTTTCCTATAGTTGGATGCCGGAGAAAGCCATGAAGCCCAACGACATCAGGCCCGCCGTGATGAAGGTGATGCCCAGCCCCTGCAACGATGCGGGTATATCACTGTATTTGAGTTTTTCGCGCACCCCGGCCATGACAGTAATCGCCAAGGCCCAGCCAAATCCGCTGCCGACCCCGTAAGTGACGCTTTCGGAAAAATTGTAGTCGCGCTCGATCATGAACAAGCTGCCGGCCAAAATCGCGCAGTTCACGGTGATCAACGGCAGGAAAATGCCCAGCGCGTGATACAAGGCCGGAAAGAATTTGTCTAGGATCATCTCCAAAATTTGCACCAAGGCCGCGATCACGCCGATGCAACTCAACAGTGCCAAAAAGCTCAAGTCCACACCGGTCAAGCCGATCCAGGACAAGGCGTCTTCTTTAAGCAAGGCATGGTAAATCAGGTTATTGGCGGGTACGGTGATCAGTTGCACCATCATCACGGCAATGCCTAAGCCCATTGCCGTGGAGATTTTTTTCGATACTGCGATGAAAGTGCACATGCCCAAAAAAAAGGACAGTGCCAGGTTTTCAATGAAAACCGCTTTGATAAACAGGCTGATATACGCTTCCATTAGTGATGCCCTCCGTCACCGTGGGCACTGGCCATGATTTTGAATTCCACCGTTTCGCGTTGCACCGGCTTCCACTCGCGCACCGCCCAAATAATCAGGCCGATGATAAAAAATGCGCTAGGCGGCAGCAGCATCAAGCCGTTGGGCTGGTACCAGCCGCCGTCTTTAACCAACGGCAGGATTTCGATGCCCAACAGTTTGCCTGAACCCAACAGTTCGCGAAAAAACGCCACTGAAATCAAGATCAAGCTGTAGCCTAAGCCGTTACCGATACCGTCCATGAAGCTGGCCAGCGGCGGGGTTTTCATGGCGTAGCCCTCGGCCCGGCCCATGACGATGCAGTTGGTGATAATCAAACCCACAAACACCGACAATTGTTTGCTGATGTCGTAAGCGAAGGCTTTTAGGATTTGATCCACCACAATCACCAATGAAGCGATGATGGTCATTTGTACGATGATGCGGATGCTGCCGGGGATATGGTTCCTGATGGCACTGATGGCGGCGCTGGAACAAGCCGTCACCAGGGTCAGCGCCAACGACATGATCAGCGAGGTTGACATCTGCGAAGTGACCGCCAAAGCCGAACAAATGCCCAATACCTGCAAGGTGATGGGGTTGTTGTTGACCAGGGGTTCAATTAATACTTTTTTATTCGCTTCATTTAAAATTGCGCTCATGATTGTGCTCCTTTAACCGTTCTAACTTTTGCCAGATAGGGCGCAAATCCCTCTTTGCCCATCCAGTAATGGATTAAATGGGTGACGCCGGTGCTGGTCAGGGACGCACCCGCCAAACCGTCGACCTGGTATTGCGCGCCTGGCTTACCTGAATCTACCGTACCTTTAACCAAGCTCAACGCAACTTCACCGATGTCGGCCTCTTCGATCAAGCCTTTTTCCAAACTCGGCTGGTCGGTTTCGGCATAGACTTTTTTGCCTTTCCACAGTGCCCGCCAGTTAGGATTGACCACCTCACCGCCTAAGCCGGGAGTTTCCGCTTGGTCATAGAAGTTGATGCTTTGCACGGTCTGGCCGTCGGCGTCCAAGGACAGGAAACCGTACATGGTGGACCACAAACCGTAACCATTGACGGGCAGGATGATGGACTTTATCGCGCCATTTTCCTTGACCAAATAAACCTTGGCGTACTTGGCTTTTACCCGAATATGGGCAATGTCTTGATTCTTCGGGATGGCCACGCTTAGCACCGGGTCTTTGGCCGCCTTGCGTTGGTCGTACTCGGCGACGTTGATGCTGTCGACGTAGTCACCGGTCGCCAAATCGACGATTTTGGCCTCGATTTTTTCATCAAAAGCCCGGTCTATGTTGCCGCCTTCTTCCAACAAACCGGCCACCTCTAGGATATTCTTTTTCATATCCTGCTGCTTGTTGTTGATTTGCAAGGGTTTTAACGCAACAGCGGCGAATGACACCAACACCGCGCACACCAGGCACAAGGAAACGGCGATGACAATGGTTTTTTCCAGGCTGTCGTTGCCCAACGCCAACACCCTTTCCGCATAAGCTTTGGCTTTTAGGTAAATTTCATATTTTTCAAGCTGGGCACACAACGAGGCCATGTGCCGGCACGTTTTGTTTTCATTGGGCATGGCGCTTCATCCTCCTGCTGATGTTGGCCTGAACGACAAAATAGTCCATGATGGGTGCGAACATGTTGGAGAACAGAATCGCCAGCATAATACCCTCAGGGAAGGCCGGGTTGACCACGCGGATCAGTACTGTCATGGCCCCCACCAAAGCACCGAAAACCCAGCGGCCGGTATTGGTCATCGCGGCACTGACCGGGTCGGTGGCCATATAGACCATGCCGAAAGCAAAGCCGCCTAGGGTTAAATGCCAATACCACGGCACTGCAAACATCGGGTTGGTGTCACTGCCTATGCCATTGAACAGCAAGGAAGTGGCCACCATACCCAGGAACACGCCCGCCATGATGCGGTAGGAGGCGACCCGGGTGTACAACAAGAACGCCGCGCCGATCATAATGGCCAAAACCGACGTCTCGCCCAGACAGCCGGGTTCAAAACCAAAAAAGGTTTGCATCCAACTGTAATGCTCGGTGACTGCGGCCAAGCCGCCATTGGCGGCCAACCCTAACGGCGTAGCGGCGGTGTATCCGTCCACGGCCACCCAAACGGAATCGCCGGAAATGGAGGCCGGATAGGCAAAATACAAAAACGCCCGGCCCGTCAGTGCCGGGTTCAGAAAGTTTTTACCCGTCCCGCCAAAGACTTCTTTGCCAATGACCACGCCGAATGATATGCCCAAGGCCACTTGCCATAACGGCATGTCCGGCGGCATGATCAAAGCGTACAGCATCGAGGAAACCAAGAAGCCTTCGTTTACCTCGTGGCCACGGACGGTAGCGAACAACACTTCCCAAACGCCGCCTACGGCAATGGTAACCAGGTAAATCGGCAGAAAATACAAAGCACCGTGCACGATGTTGGACAACGGGTTCATCGGGTTGTAACCGAACACCGTCATCGGGATGCTGCGCCAATTGTCTATCTTTTCCAGTCCCATCGCCTCCATTGCCAAGTTGGCTTGATAACCGGTGTTGTACATCGCCATCAACACACAGAAAAACGTGGCGATGACCACGAACGTCATGGTGCGCTTAAGGTCGATGCCGTCACGAACATGGGTGCCGCCACGGGTTACATCACTCGGCGTGTAAATAAACGTGTCCACCATCTCATAGAGACCGTAGTACTTTTCGTACTTGCCGCCTTTGGTAAAGTACGGCTCAATGCTGTCTAAAAATTGTCTGGCCGACATTATCCTTCCTTCTCAATTTTGGTTAAGTTTGCCCTGAGTACGGGGCCAAAATCATGTTTTCCTGGGTCGACAAAAGTCAACAACGCCATATCTTCCTCGTCCAGTTCCAGGCAGCCCAACAATTGGGCCTGGTCGCTGTCACCGACCACTAAGGCTTTCAGCAACGGGGTCGGCAAAATGTCCATAGGCATGACGGTTTCATAAACGCCCACCGGGACGATGGCGCGGTTACTGCCGTTTTTGGTGGTCGTCAATGGAAATTTGCGGTCGGTTTTTCTATCCCGGCTGGATAAATAGACATCAAGGGCTGAATATTTGTTTTTCCCCGGCACAATCCAACCAAACAGTTCACGGGCGCGGCCTTCTTCCAAAGCGGAAATTTGATTGCTGTAGCGACCAAGAAACGCCGCCCAATCGGCGGCATGATGCCCGTACAACACGGAGCCGGAAATGACTCGGCTCTCAACTTGCTCTTGTAATTGCCCGGCCACTAACTCATCGATATTGGCACCAACACGGGTGCGTAACAGTCGTGGTTCATTGACGGTAGGTCCGGCTAGGGAAATGATTTTTTCAATATTTAGACGCCCTGTAGTGAACAGGGCACCGATAGCCATGACCGCTTGGTAATCCAGATACCAAACAAATTTATTGATGTTTACCGGGTCTACGAAATGGATATGGGTGCTAGGGAGACCTGCCGGATGAGGGCCTGAAAACTGGGCGACCGTGACCGGAGCGTCGCCCACCGAAACGTCTGCGCCGGAAGCTTTACAGACATAGGTTTGGCCATCGGTCAACTGGCTGATCACTTTTAAGCCATTGATAAAATCTTGGCTTCGTTCTTTGATGACCACGACCGGGTCGGCCGCTAGGGGGTTGGTGTCCATCGCCGTCACAAACAAAGAACTGGGCTTGCCGTCCAAAGGCGGTATTTTGCCGTAAGGCCGTGCCTTTAACGCCGTCCAAAGGCCTGAGGCCACCAGATTTTCCTTAACCTGCACGGCAGATAAAGCCGTCAATTCGGTTTCCGGATAGCTGGCGAAAGCCACTTCATCCGAACCGTCCAGTTCAATCACGACCGATTGCAGAACCCGTTTCTCGCCGCGATGAACGGCTTTGACCACACCCGCACCCGGGGATGTAAAAACACAACCCGGATTTTTTTTATCCTCAAACAGCACTTGGCCCAATTTGACCCGGTCGCCCTCCGCAACCAGCATGGTCGGCTTCATGCCCATGTAATCGCTTCCAAGAACAGCCACTGAAGTAACCGGGTTGCCGTTGTAAATGACCTGCTCGGGAATGCCGGAAATCGGCAGATCCAAACCTTTTTTAATTGTAAATTGCATAGTTGGGCCCACTCTCCCTAAGAATTGTTGCGAAACAATCCGCTGTTTTTTGTGGTAGTAAAACGAGCGGCGCACATGAAGTTAAAACGCTCGCATTACACCACACCCATTGGCTTTCCTCAAACTAAACAACAGCATCGTGATGGGTAAAAGTTTTTTAAAAAGCCCTTGTTGATGGGTTTAAGCGGACAGCCGCAATGCTTTTTTTGCAGTACTAAGCAAAAATAAAAAACAACCTATTGCCACTTAAACATAAATTTAAAAAATTGACATTGTCGCGGTCTCGAGGCCGAGCATTCATAAGAAACACTCTATAAACCGGTAAGATCTTTTTGTCGGCTGGTTTAACGCCAATTTAAACCAATGTGCTGCGCAAGGTACGCATCAGCTTTTAATTGAAAATACAAGACCATTACTCTATCCTCAAGGCTCCGGCAACCGTGCCGTACCAAACTAAAAATCAATGAGGAGACTGTATGAAACTGGGTATACCAAAGGAAGTCGCCGCAGGGGAAAAACGGGTGGCCACCACACCCGAAGCCGCTGCTCAACTCATTAAGCTAGGCTTTTCTGTCTGTATCGAAAGCGGTGCCGGCACCAAAGCCACCATCAGCGATGACGCCTATCGTGCCGCTGGCGTGCAGGTGTTGGACACTGCAGAGCAAGTATGGCAGCAGTCTGACATCATTTTGAAAGTGCGCCCGCCCTTAAAATGGCCGAAATTCAACATTGATGAAATGGGCTTAATGCCTAAAAACCGCTGTTTGATCTGTTTTATCTGGCCCGCTCAAAACCCGCAGCTCATGGATGCACTGGCGGCCAAAAACGCCACCGTGTTGGCCATGGACTGCGTACCGCGCCTATCCAGGGCGCAAAAAATGGACGCGCTCAGTTCAATGGCGAATATCGCCGGCTACCGCGCTATCGTCGAGGCGGCGCAGGCGTTCGGACGTTTTTTTACCGGCCAAATCACCGCCGCTGGCAAGGTGCCGCCCGCTAAAGTATTGGTGATTGGTGCCGGCGTCGCCGGCCTGTCCGCTGTAGGCACGGCTAGAAGCTTAGGTGCTATCGTCCGCGCCTTCGACACCCGCCCGGAAGTGAAAGAGCAGGTCGAAAGCATGGGTGCCGAGTTTTTGCTGCTGGATTTTAAAGAAGACGGCTCCGGCAGCGGCGGCTATGCCAAAACTATGTCGCCGGAATTTATCGCTGCGGAAATGGCGTTATTTGCCCAACAAGCCAAAGAGGTCGACATCATCGTCACCACCGCGTTAATCCCCGGCCGACCTGCTCCTAAACTGATTACCGCCGAGATGATTGAGTCGATGAAACCCGGCAGCGTGATCGTCGATTTAGCGGCCGAGCAAGGCGGCAACTGTGAATTGACCGAGCCGAACAAAATCGTGGTCAAACACAACGTCACGCTCATCGGCTACACCGACCTGCCCAGCCGCCTGGCCAATCAATCCAGCCAACTCTACGCCACCAATCTACGGCATTTGCTGACTGATTTATGCCCCAAGAAAGACGGCGTCATTAATATCAACCTAGACGACGAAGTGATTCGCGGCACCACCGTCATTAACGACGGCAAAATCATCTGGCCCGCCCCGCCGCCGACACAAGTCGCCGCCCCCGCTCAGCCCAAAACCATACCCAGCGCAAGCAAGGCAACCGAGCAGCACCGCAGCAAAGCCGACGCCGCCACCCGTTGGACGGTACTGGTTATCGCGGCGGCGGCTCTATTGGGTCTTGGCAGTATCTTGCCACAATCGTTCATGGCGCATTTCACGGTGTTTGTGCTGGCTTGTTTCGTCGGCTACCAAGTCATCTGGAACGTTACCCCGGCCTTACACACACCTTTGATGAGCGTCACTAACGCCATCAGCGGCATTATCGTCATTGGTGCCATTTTGCAACTCTCCGCCCCTTCCGCTTTGGTGGTTTGGCTGGCTGTGTTCGCCGTACTCATCGCCGCCATCAACATCGTCGGCGGTTTTTGGGTAACCCGTCGTATGCTAGGCATGTTCAGAAAATAACCGGAGAAACACTCATGTCCCCTAGTTTAGTCACCATGTCCTACATCATCGCCATCATCTTGTTTATTTTGAGCTTGAGCGGGCTTAGCAACCCAGAATCGGCGCGCCGGGGCAATTATTTTGGCATGGCGGGCATGGCCATCGCCATCATCGCCACCAGCCTGATGGAATCCGTCACCGCCTACGGCTACTTGGTAGTGGCCATCCTGGTCGGCGGCAGCATCGGTGCGTTGGCCGCCAAAAAAGTCGCCATGACGCAAATGCCGGAACTGGTCGCCATTATGCACAGTTTGGTTGGTCTGGCCGCCGTGCTGGTGGGTTATGCCAATTTCATGGACAGCAGTGTTCATTTTCAAGGCATGGAAAAAACCATTCATGAAGCAGAAATCTACGCGGGCGTTCTGATTGGCGCGGTGACGTTCTCTGGCTCCGTGATTGCCTTCGGCAAGCTCAGCGAAAAAATCACGGGCAAGCCGATATTGCTGCCGGGTCGGCACCAGATCAACCTCGGTCTGTTGGTGGCGGTGGTCGCGCTGGGGTTCTTGTTTTTGGATCAGGTCGAGACAGGAACGGGCGCGTTGCCTTGGCTGTTTCTGGACAAAGGCGGCTCCCAGTCTTTGCTGATTATGACCGTCATCGCCTTACTGTTTGGCATACACATGGTCATGGCCATTGGCGGTGCCGACATGCCAGTGGTGGTGTCCATGTTAAACAGTTACTCCGGCTGGGCGGCAGCGGCTACGGGCTTTATGCTCGGCAACGATTTGCTAATCGTCACCGGTGCTCTGGTCGGCAGCAGCGGCGCCATTCTAAGCTACATCATGTGCCATGCCATGAACCGCAACTTCATCAGCGTCATCGCCGGCGGCTTCGGCACGGGTTCGGGCGGCAAGGCCGCCGCCATCGAGGGCGACGTGCAGCCAATTGATGCCGGAGAAACCGCTACGCTGCTGCTATCGGCAAAAAACATCATGATTATCCCCGGCTATGGCATGGCCGTAGCGCAAGCCCAGCATACCGTTTATGAAATCACGCAGCTCCTGCGTGCAAAGGGCAAGACTGTCCGCTTCGGCATCCACCCGGTAGCAGGCCGTATGCCCGGTCACATGAACGTATTACTGGCCGAGGCCAAAGTCCCCTACGACATCGTGTTTGAAATGGACGAAATTAACGACGATTTCCCGAATGTGGATGTCTCCATCGTCATCGGTGCTAACGACATCGTCAACCCGTCGGCACTCAACGACCCGAACAGCCCGATTGCTGGAATGCCGGTGCTGGAATGCTGGAAAGGTGAGACCACTGTCGTCCTCAAGCGCAGCATGGCCTCCGGTTATGCGGGGGTCGGCAACCCGCTGTTCGTCATGGACAACACCCGCATGTTGTTCGGCGATGCTAACGCCATGCTGCAAGCGGTGCTAAAAGTCGTGCAGGGATAACCTAAACGCAAGCCTGGTCGTCGCTAGATGCTCCCATTCGGCCGGCCTGAAAAAGCTTATCATTCCGGCAGGGAAGCCGAAACCCAGTCACAGGGATGTGAATTTATGGGCTGGCATTTAGCTTCAGTCCAATACCGAGGCGTTGCTCTTGATCGCTGTTCCCGAGATAACAATCCCTACGGAACAACTTTTCGCCTTGTAGGCAGTGAGATTTTCCTCATCTTCGATAATGGTTGCTAAAAAGTTTTATTATTGTGTTAATAAGCTAATCCGCGATAATTGTTGCTAAAAAGTTTTATTGTTGTGTTAATACGCTAATTCGTTGCTATGAAACAACGTCTGCTGCGCCAAATTTAAGAGTTCTTGAATGTTACCTACCCCTATCGGAAAAAATGCTGCACTGGGCAAAGAGCCGCCCAAAATGCCCGGTACCCTGCCGTTGTTGGGCAATATGCTTGAATTTGGCAAAAACCCATTTGCTTATATGATGAAACTGCGGCGAACTTTGGGCGAAATCGGCGAATTTAGGATGTTCCATCAAAAAATGGTGTTGTTAACAGGCCCAGAGGCCAACGCCGCGTTTTTCCGCGCCCCCGACAACCAGCTGGACCAAAGCCAAGCTTACAAAATCATGACGCCCATCTTTGGCAAGGGCGTAGTGTTCGATGCGCCGCCACATAAAAAAGACCAGCAATTGAAAATGCTGATGCCGGTGCTGCGCGACAAACCGATGCGCGGCTATGCCCAGGTCATCGTCCAGGAAGTCGAACACATGACGGCCACTTGGGGCGAAACAGGTGAGATTGATTTACTAGCGTTCATGAAGGAACTCACCATCTACACCTCCAGCCATTGCTTGCTAGGCAAGGAATTTCGCTACGAGCTGAATGAGGAATTCGCCCACATCTACCACGACCTTGAAAAAGGTGTCAATCCGCTGGCGTTTGTTTTTCCCTATCTGCCGTTGCCGGTGTTCCGCCGCCGTGACCGGGCGCGCGTCCGGTTGCAGGAATTGGTCACCGGCATCATCGCTAAACGGGCGCAACAAACGGAAAAGAGCGAGGATGCCTTTCAAATGCTCATTGAGGCGCGCTATGACGATGGCAGCCCGCTATCCGCGCATGAGATAACCGGCATGTTAATTGGCACTCTCTTCGCCGGTCACCACACTACTGCGGGTACGGCGGCCTGGACTTTGCTGGAACTGGCGCGTAGACCTGATGCGCTGCGCGCGGTCTTAGCCGAATTGGATACGCATTTTGGTGCTGACGGCGAAGTCACTTTCCAGTCGTTACGCGCAATCCCGGCGTTGGAAAATGTCATTAAAGAAGTCTTGCGCCTGCACCCGCCGTTGATTTTTTTAATCCGCAAAGTGGTGCAAGACTTTCATTTTAAAGGCTACACGGTCAAAGCTGGGAAATACGTTTGCACGTCGCCACGGGTGTCTCACCGCATCGCCGATGTTTTTCCAGACCCGGAACACTTCGACCCCGACCGTTACACCGAAAACCGCCAAGAAGACGCTAAGCCGTTCAGTTGGATCGCTTTTGGCGGCGGCAAGCACAAATGCAGCGGTAACGCCTTCGCCCTGTTGCAGCTCAAGGCTATTTTTTGCATTCTGTTGCGCCGCTACACCTTTGAACTGGTCAACGAGCAGGACAGCTACCAAGACGATTTCACCCAAATGGTGGTGCAACCGGCATCGCCCTGTCGAATTCGTTATATCAAACGCCAAGCTATCGATAAACCGGTTACGCAAGCAACAGAAAGCCATCCTGTTCAAGACGGCACAGAGGAACGGCATTTCCACATCACCATCGACCGGGAGTTGTGCCAAGGCCATGCCACTTGCATGGCCGAAGCACCGGAGCTGTTTCATCTGGACGAAGCCGGCAACTTGGCCCTGTTGCAAGAAACCCCATCCGTAGCGTTACTGACCAAGGCCCGGCAAGCGGAAAAATACTGCCCCACGCAGGCAATCAACATCGAAATCCATTGAATAAAGAGGCAAACATGGCCGCATACCCTAGGGCAGAACTTGAAGCAATGGTGGCGCGTTGGCTGGTAGCTAACCGCAATGCCGAACAGGAAGGCAACTGGGCGAAACACTTAGGCCCCCTGTACACCGACAATGCCGAATACCGCTGGAATATCGGGCCTAATGAGGAATTTGTCGCCCGCAGCCGCGAAGAAATAGAAAACTGGGCACTGGGTGTGCAAATGGCAGGTTTTGAAGAGTGGCGTTATCCCTACCACCGCATTTTAATCGATGAACAACTGGGTGAGGTGATTGGCCTTTGGCGGCAGGTATCGCCCGCGCTGCGCGAAGACGGCAGTCCTTATGAAGTGGCCGGCATTGGCGGTTCTTGGTTTCGTTATGGCGGCCATTATCAATGGGAATGGCAACGGGATTTTTTTGATTTGGGTAACGTGAAAGCCCTGTTTTTTGAATTGGCCGCTGACGGCAAACTGGACCCCGCCGTAAAAAGAAAATTAAGCCAACTGGCCAAGGGGCGTTTGTTGCCCGGCCATGAAAGGTTACGCAATCCACCCAGTTTATTTAAGAAAATCAAAGGCCTGATAGCCTTACTTGGGATTGTTTTATGGGCCAAATAAAGCAGACAGCGGCGGCTGTTTTATCGCTTTCTGCATACCCGCACACTAACGCTACTTCAACTCGCTTATGAATTCTGTGTTGGCCGTAAAACCCAGCTGGAAAAATTGGCGGCTGCTCACTGAGCACGGCCGGCACGTTTGGGCTTATCAAGCCCATGCGTCCCACATCGACCGGCATTTAGAAAATGCCGACGCCGTGGATGCTGGAGAAATCGCCCGGCTCACGGAGGATTTTCGGTTTGACCCATCCGAAAACCCTAATTCCGGCGACCAAGTCTTCAGGCATACGGCCATAAACGCACGCTACCAAGCATTCAGCGGGCAAATCCCCTGCCCTGACCATCCCGGCCAGCAAAAAATCGTCGCCGCCGTTATCAAAGGGATCAACTATTTTTCCTTCCTACAAAGCGAGGACGGGCATTGGCCGGGGGATTACGGCGGCCCGCTATTTTTGTTGCCTGGCTTGTTAATTGCCTCTTACCTTTCCAATACGCCGTTTCCCAAAGCGCATCAGGAAATGATGAAACTTTATGTGGGCAACCACCAAAACCCGGATGGCGGCTGGGGCCTGCACATAGAAGGCCCATCGACCCTGCTCGGCACGGTCTTAAACTATGTGTCATTGCGGATTTTGGGGGTCGATAAAAACCATAAAAATTTGATAAAAGCCAGGGCATGGATCAAAGACAACGGCGGTGCCACCGGCATCCCTTCCTGGGGCAAATTTTATCTGGCCCTTTTAAATTGCTACGATTGGAACGGCTGCCATAGTCTGTTCCCGGAAATGTGGCTGTTGCCCCGCTGGCTACCCGTACACCCCTGGCGTTACTGGTGCCATAGCCGCATGGTCTATTTGCCGATGGCTTATTGTTATGGCCAGAGGATTAAGGCCCCGGAAAATGATTTCATCCGGTCCCTACGCGAAGAAATTTATATCCAGGATTTCAACTCGATTGACTGGCCTAAGCAACGCAGTGCGGTGTGTGAAAAAGACGTTTACAGCCAACCATCGCCGGTATTGAAGTGGCTAAATTTTTTCACCAACACCTATGAAAAAATCAAATGCGCTTGGCTGCGAACAAAAGCTTTGGATTTCATCGTGGCTTATTTGAACGCGGAAGACCAGCAGACCGCTTACATCAATTTAGGCCCGGTCAACCAGGCGATCAATTCCATCAGCATCTGGCATGTGTACGGGGCAGATTCAGAACCATTCCAAAACCATGTAACACGCTGGTTTGATTATCTGTGGGTGGCCGAAGACGGCATGAAAATGAGCGGCTACAACGGCTCGCAGCTTTGGGATACCGCTTTCGCCACCCGCGCCATGCTGGAAAGCAGTTTGGGCCGACAGTTCCCGGAAACACTGGTTAAAGGCTATGCGTTCATCGATGCTGCACAAATAAAATCCGAGCATCCAAGCCATGCCCAGTATTTTCGGCATCCGATGATCGGCAGTTGGCCCTTTTCCACAGCGGAGAATGGCTGGCCGGTAGCCGACTGTACCGCTGAAGGTCTCAGTGCCCTCTTGGCACTGCATAACTGTGGCCTGATAAAACCCTCGATTGGTGAGGAACGCATTCAACACGCTGTTGATGTGATTTTGTCTTACCAAAACCCCGACGGCGGCTGGGCTACCTATGAAGTGACGCGCGCGCCAAAATGGCTAGAACAGCTTAATCCGTCCGAAATATTTGCCGATATAATGGCCGATTATTCCTGGACTGAATGCAGCGCGGCCTGCGTACAAGCCTTGCTTGAAATGCAGCGCAGTTACCCGGCCTACAAAACCGCTGACCTGGGCAAAGCCATTACGGCTGGCATAAGCTTTATCCTGAAACAACAGCGGCTTGATGGCTCCTGGTACGGCGGCTGGGGGGTGTGTTTTACTTACGCCACTTGGTTTGGCGTCGAGACCTTAAGCCAAGCTTTAAGCGACGGTTATGGCGATGCCAGCGTGCTTAAAACACGCATCCACGCTGCCTGCCAATTTTTAGTCCAAAAGCAAAAAGTTGACGGCGGTTGGGGCGAAACCTATGAATCCTGCGCCAAACAGGTTTATACCGAAGCGGCGCAATCGCAAGTGGTCAATACCGCCTGGGCTTTGTTGGCACTGATGGCCGCCGATTTTGAAGACACCCACACCATTGAGCGGGGTGTCCTGCTAGTTCTGAACAGACAAACTGAGCTAGGTGATTGGTTACAAGAACGCATTTCCGGGGTTTTTAACTACAACTGTATGATAACTTACGCCAATTATAGGAACATTTTTCCTATCTGGGCCCTGGGGCGATACGTTAAAAAATATGTCGAGACCTGACTAAACCACCCATGCAGCAGCCCTAAGTTTTTGTCACAAGTAGCGCAACATGAAATCTGAATTCGATATTTGCATCATCGGCGCGGGTATGGCAGGGGCGACCATTGCCGCCTACCTTGCCCCCCGAGGCATTAAAATTGCCTTAATTGATCAATGCTTTAAGGAAAAAAAGCGCATAGTTGGCGAATTGTTGCAGCCTGGAGCGGTGTTGTCGCTGGCACAAATGGGGCTTGGGCAGTTACTGGATGGCTTCGACGCTCAGCCGGTGGAAGGCTATGCGCTGTTAAAAGACAAAGAACAGTGCACGATACCGTACCCGGCCGGCTACAACGGCATGGGCCTGCACAATGGCCGGTTTTTGCAGCAAATCAGGGCTAGTGCGCTGGCTCACACATCGGTTACGCAAATTCACGGTAAAGCATTGAAGTTACTTGAAAATAACCGGAATGAAATCATTGGCCTAAGCTACCGTGATGCCGCCACATCCCAAGTTCGCCCCCTTTATGCGCCCTTAACTATCACCAGCGACGGTTTTTTTTCCAATTTCAGGGCGCACCTAAGCAACAACCACAAAACCGTGACATCGTACTTCATCGGTTTAATCCTAAACCACTGCACCATGCCATTCCCACGGCATGGGCATGTGTTTTTATCCGGTCCAACACCTTTTATTTGCTACCCGATTTCCAACAACGAAGTCAGGCTGCTCATCGATTTTCCGGGTGAACAATTGCCGAAACGGGCACTGCTGCAACAGCACCTAGACACCAATGTCACGCCGTTTATTCCCGAACCGATGCTGGACAGCTATCAAAAAGCCCTGCATGAAGGCCGTTTCAAGGTAATGCCCAACCATTACATGCCGGCCAAGCCCATCATCCGCAAAGGCGCAGTCATGCTCGGTGATGCGCTGAACATGCGCCACCCGCTGACCGGAGGAGGCTTGACCGCCGTATTTTCAGATATTCAGATTTTAAGCGGGCATTTATTGGCCATGTCCGATTTCAACGACACGGATCTTATCCACAAAAAAATTGAAGCCTATTACCGAGACAGGCAAAGCGCCAACACCAATTTAAACATCCTCGCCAATGCGCTTTATGCGGTGATGTCCAACGATTTACTGAAAACGGCCGTGTTCAACTACTTGCAGTGCGGCGGCACCAACGCGCAGGAGTCCATCGCCATTTTGGCCGGTCTCAACAGAAATCATTTTTCATTGCTCAAACAGTTCTGCTTCCTAGCCCTGTTTGGGGCCTGGAATTTGGTTCAAAGCAACGTCTTGAATTTACCGAAGGCCGTAAGGCTGTTGTCAGATGCCTTCACTATCATTAAACCGTTAACCCAAAACGAACTGTCGCAGATGAGCATTGCTTTCCCTTATTGGGGTAGATTAAAAACGTTTACTGATTTTAGTTACGTTAAAACGCAAAACAAATCTTAAAACCCGGTCGCTCGGCAACGGGCTAAGCCGCAGACAGCCACCGGCAGTCCATGCCCCCGCCTGCCAAGCCTGGCTCAACTCTGGATGATATTCATGAACACAGGAAAATCTTTGGTCACCGGGGCCACCGGCCACCTTGGTGCTAATTTAATCCGGCACCTGCTCAACGCAGGCGAGCAGGTGCGGGTGATGCTGCGCGGCCAGCGTGACAACAGTGCTTTAGACGGGCTGGAGCTGGAGCGGGTCTACGCCGACCTGCGCGATGGCAGCGCGGTAGCTGCTGCCGTCTCCGGTTGCACCCGAATTTACCATTGTGCGGCGTTGGTATCCACCGTAGCGGGTAACACGGCTCATAAACGCGATCTTTTTGACACCAACGTTCTAGGCACCGTGCATATCCTGAAGGCGGCGGAACGCCACGGCGTCGACAAAGTAGTGGTGTCCGGGTCTTTGAGTGCCACCGGCTACCAACCCGGCCGTCCCAGCCACGAAGATATGCCGTTTTACCCGTTCGACCGCCACCTGCCTTACGGCTTTACCAAGCACCTGGTTGAACACGAATGCCTAAAAGCCCATGCTAACGGCCTTAACGTAGTGGTTGCCAGTTCCTGTGCCATCATCGGCCCGCACGACTACGCACCCTCGCGGTTGGGTCGGGTGCTGATTGATTTTGCTCACGGTGCTTTGCGGGCCTACATTCCCGGCGGCTTTGAGTTTGTATCCAGCCAGGATATTGCCGAAGGCCACATTTTGGCCATGCGCCACGGTCGCTCTGGGCAAAAATACATTTTCAGCACGGCCTATGCCAGCGTGGATGATTTACTGGCATTGTTTCAGCAAGTCACCCGCCGACCGCTGCCCGCGCTGCGCTTGCCACCGGTATTAATGGCGGCCTTAGCCGAAGTAGCCGACAAAACCTGGTATCAGGCATTCCCCAACCGGCCCCGGCGCTTTACCCCGGGCGCCGTGCGCTTATTGCAGATGCGGCGCCAAGCCGGTCACGATAAGGCTCAACAAGAGCTGGGCTACCAACCTAGCTCATTGCGCCAAGCGGTGCAGGCCGCCTACGACGATTTTGTCCGCCGTGGCCTGATTGTCCCTGTGCAGTAACCCTTAACTCCCCGCTAACACCGAACCGGTGCCACTAATATGAGCAAAGCACAGACCCGATTGCCTCCGCCCACTTTCGCGGAAGCTAAAAATTCCCGGCAAAAGGCTCGCGCCGCCGGTCTGGACCCGGACCGCTGGTACGCTGTGGAATACGCCAGTGCAGTCAAAAAAGGCCAGGTGCGTGAAGTGATTTTCTGGAACACTTCCATTGCTCTGTACCGAGGTGAAGACAGTGTGCTGGCGGCCATGCAGAACCGCTGCCCACACCGCCAGCTAAAGTTATCGCATGGCGCGGTGGACAAATGCAGCCTGCGCTGCGCCTATCATGGCTGGTCTTTTAACAGGGATGGCCGGCTGGAAGACTATTCCCACGATAACTTTGGCAAGCCGCTGATCAAAAGACAGGTCAAGACTTACCCCGTGCAAGTCCGTTATGGCCTAATCTGGCTGTTCCCCGGCGACCCGGAACTGGCTGGCGAGCACCGGATTCCTGAAATACCCGAACTGTCAGGCACTGATCCCTGGGCTCATTTTGCCACTGATTTGACCTGGCGCACCCATCATTCTATGGTGATGGACAACATCTGCGATTTTTCCCACGCCTTTCTGCACCGCAAATACCAGCCCTTCACCGGTGCCACACTGACCCACCACGAGGCGGACGAAGACAGGGTGTACTTAACGTACGACACCTACCTGGCGGGTGGCCGCATTTCCGGGATTTTCGTCGATCGCAACCGGGTTAACACCCGCGCCATAGAGCTGTGCTACCAATACCCCTACCAATGGACCAACACCGGCGATAGCATCAAAAATTGGTCGTTCCTGCTGCCCATCGACGAACGCACCACCCGCGTATTTTTCCTGTTTTACTTCGACGCCCTAAAAATTCCCCTGACGGCCATAAAAACCCCTAAATGGCTGACCCAACTGGTGTTGAACATTGCCAAGCCGTTAGTATTCCGGCCCATTCTGGCAGAAGACGGCATGGCCCTGGAAGCCGAACAAGTAGGCTACGAAGCCCACTGGGACGCCCCGCCCATAGAGCTTAACCCGGTGGTGCCGCTGTTCCAGCGCTTGACTGCGCGCAAGTGGCAAAACTACTTGGAGCGCAACACACCCGCCCCGCTTGATTGTCTGGCCCATGAGATAACCTAAAGCCCATGAGCATGTCCTTTTATGCCAGCAGAGCCGCGCAATGCTTTGCCAGAAACCCGGGATGGGTTTTGGCAGTGGCCTTGGTGATCTCGCTCTTAGCCGGCTGGGCGACGGTGCAACTGCCGGTTTACACATCGCGCCAAGCACTGCTGCCCCAGAACACCGAAGTTGCACAAAGATTCAACCGTTTTCTAGAAAACTTCGGTGCCGGCTCGGATTTGATTGTCGTCTTAGAAGGTGCGCCGCGCCATGAGCTGGAAGCTTTTGCTGACGATCTGGCCAAACAACTGGAAGCCGAACCGGAAATTGATCAGGCTACCGCTCGCCTCGATCCGGCATTTTTTCTCCAGCATGCTTACCTGTTAATGCCAATGGCCGAACTGGACAAGCTGGCCCATCTCAAAAATGCCGCTTTGTTCAGCCCAACAGGCCTGGAAGCGACCCTGCAACAGGCGTTGCAATGGAGCCAACAACCCACTGCGTTCGGAGCTGACGGCACAGATCTAGCCAATGCTGAAAGCCATCTTAAACTGGCCGGTTTTTTTTTCGCAGAATGGCAACGCTGGCTAACCTTAGAAACACCGCCTAAAAACCTAGACTGGCAGCGCCTGCTGGCCAAAAACGGCACCGCCGTGGCGGGCGGTCATTTTGCCTCGCGTGATGGCCGTATGCTGTTTTTGTTTGTTCACCCAAGCCGCCCCACCGACAATTTTGAAAACCTAGGTCCCTTTGTTACCAAAGTCAGGCAGGTGTCGGCTGATTTATCCGCACAGGCCCAAGCAGCCGGCCGAATGGCGCCCACCGTCGGCCTCACCGGATTGCCGGCCATCGAGTACGAAGAATACACAAACATCCGCCAAGACATCTTTCTGGTGCTGTTAACCTCGGCCAGCTTGGTTGCCGCACTGATTCTGCTGGTGGTACGCAGCCTGCGTTGGGCCGGACTCATCTTCATTCCGATGGGGCTTGGCGTGCTGTGGAGCTTAGGCCTAGCCCTGATCACCGTCGGCCACCTGACCCTCATCACGGCTGCATTCATTGCTATTCTGTTCGGCTTAGGCGCGGATTACGGCATTTTTACTTCCTCGCGTATTGCCGAGGAACGCCGGGCAGGCAAGCCCTTGGTGATGGCCATCGGAGACGGCATCGGCTCTTCTTTCGGAGCCGTGCTGACCGCAGGGGGGGCCTCCTTGCTGATTTTCAGTGCCCTGGCCACGGTTGACTTTCCCGGCTTTGCCGAACTGGGCGTCGTCGCCGCCAAAGGCGTTTTGATGATTCTGCTCAACACCTGGATAGTCCAGCCGGCACTGTATGCCCTGATGCCGCCGACGTTGCCCGCACCGCGTGCCCCCGCCGCAACCAAACAGCAGACGTGGCCAGAGCGATTCCCGTTGCCCGTAGCGGTGTCGCTGCTGCTGTTAGCACTCGGTAGTGCCGGGTTCGGCGCCGTCAAAGGCCTGGCCATCCCCTTTGATCATGATGTACTGGCCATGCTGCCTAAAGACTCGCAGGCGGCCTATTACCAACGGCGCATGGTAGCGGAAAGCGACTTCCAAGCCGAAGCCATCGTATTTATCGCCCGGGATTTGGCCGATGCCAGACGGATCAGCCAAGAAGCCGCCAAGCAACCGTCCATTGCCCAAGTACAATCGCTGGCCGGGCTGTTTCCTGAAGACGCTGACGCACGTTTCCGCAAGGCCCTAGATATCAGCGCATCGCTCTCAAACGCACAGTACGCCGGTCATATCGCCGAACTCAAACAAACAGGGGTATCGGCAAAATCGTATGCCTTGCTACAAGCGGTGCTGGCCAATGCCATTCCCGCCATAGACAACGCCCAAGAACAAGCTTTTTCGGCCGGCCATGCCCGTTGGGTGGCAAGCCTGGAAGAAATCCGCAGGCAAATGACCGCCATCTCGGCACAACTGGCTGAGGATAGCGAGCACGGTCTGTTACGCAGCGCGGATTTTTTTAGGGCCTTGCTGGCCGGGGGGGAGGTCGGCCTGGACATCATCACCACCTGGCAGCAAACCCAACCGCTAACCCCGGAACGCCTGCCCCCGGTGCTGCGCAAACGTTTTTTTGCCGACGATGGCAGCATCGCCATCTACGCGTTCCCCAAAAATACGGTTTACGACCCCGACAACCTGGAGCAACTGATCCAAGAAACTTACCGTATTTCGCCTGAGGCGACCGGCTTCCCCACCACCCATCACGCCTTCGCTAAGGCGGCTGTGGCCAGTTTTACCCGTGGCACCCAATTGGCTTTAGTGCTTTGCCTGCTTTGGGTGATGCTGGCCACGCGCAGTATCCGGGGGTTTACTTTGGCGGTGTTGCCCCTGTTGATTGGCGGCGGTTGGATGTTGGGGTTGATGGCCTGGGGCGGTATCCGTTACAACTATGCCAACATTGTCGCCCTGCCCTTAGTGATAGCCTTAGCGGTCGATTACGGGGTATGGTTCAATTACCGCTGGCAGGAGCTGAAAAATCACAGCCCACGCGAAGTCACCCTGACTGCCGGCAAGGTCATTGTCCTAGCAGCGGGTACCGAGCTAGCCGGCCTTGGCGCCATTGCCTTGGCCCGTTACCAGGGCGTGGCCTCGCTGGGCATCAGTATCAGCATCGGCCTGTTGTGCTGTCTTGCCGCCACGTTGCTTGTGGCTCCAGCCATCGGACAACTTATTTATCCTGAGAGAAACCCCTAATGCGAAAAATGCGAAAAATTTGCCTTGCTCTTATCGGCCTTTTAGCCACCACCACCGCCCTTGCCACGGCTGCCCCAAAAACAGTGGTGGTCTGCTATCCGGGCGGTGCGGTCACTGCCCATGACGCCAATAAAGCGATAGGGGCCATGCTACGGGCTTTAGAACAGGCTGGGCAATGGCCAGAACACCACTTCACTAGCACCTTCACCACGAAAGCGGAGGAATGCAGGCAGCACATGGCGGAAAAAAAACCAAAATTCGCCATTACCTCCCTAGGGCTTTATTTAGAATTGCGTGACCTGCACCAGCTCCTGCCCGTAGCGCAACCAAAAATAAACGGCCAAACCAGCCAACGCTACCGGGTCATCGCACGCAAAGACAGCTTCCAAAACCTGGATGAACTGGCAGGCAAAACCCTAGGCGGCACCGTCCTAGAAGAACCGCAATTCATCGGCAGGGTGGTGTTTTCTGGCCACTATGACCCGGCTCGTTTTTTTGTGATCAAAAATTCAAACCAGGCCATCCGAGCCTTGCGCGCCCTAGACAAAAGTGAACTCGATGCTGTGATTTTAAACGAACAGCAATTCGCCGGGCTGGCCTCGCTGCCGCTAAAAAACCCGCTGGAAGTGATCTTTACTTCCGAGGCAATCCCGCTCATGGGTGTGGTGGCCAACAGTGCGACGACAACGGTGGCCGAGCGCGAACAGTTCGGCAAAGCCCTAGAAGGACTGTGCGCTAATGCCGAAGGCAAGCAATTATGCGGACTGTTCGGGATCGAAGCTTTCCAGCAAGTAGACGCGGCTGTGTTTGCAGCCGTCAACAGACTGTGGTCTGAAGGGCGGTAACGCCGTGTACGGAATACAGTTTTGCGCCACCGTCGCACTTTGGATCGTGCTGGCCGGCTGCACCCGACTGCACCACGGGCCGGGGCAACCTGCCTCACCGCCCTGTCCTAAGCAAAATGCCGCCGCCCTGACTGACGGGCAAAATACCCTAGGCCCGCTCAGCACAAGCGACGCACTAACCTGCGCGCTGGCGGTGCTGGGTAACCCGTCAGACCCGTTGTTGCCAGTGACCGCCCTGGGCAGCCGCCTTTACCTGCACTTGGCCGAACGCGCAGCAGACCCGGTACAACGTCGACACTACGCCGCGAAAGGGGTCGAATGGGCCGAAGCCGCTTTGGCAAAAAGCGGCGAAAACGACGGTGCCGTACACTACTACTTGGCGGCCAACCTGGGCTTGCTGGTACGCGACAACCTGCTCCTGGCCATATCTAGCCTGCCCCGGCTGGAACGCGCAATGCGACGGGCGGCCCACTTAAGCCCGTACCTTGACCAAGGCGGCCCGCTGCGCCTACTCGGTGCGCTGTACCTAAAAGCACCGGCTTGGCCAGACGGCATAGGCGACCTTGACCGGGCACTTGAATTACTGGAAAAAGCCGCTTCGGACTATCCGAACCACCCCATGAACCGGCTCTTTTATGCCCAGGCTTTATGGGCAGAAGGCAGCGAGACTAGCCGGATTCGGGCAAAATCTGAGTTTTCGCTGGGTCGAAATCTGCTAGCAACCGGTGATTGGGGATACCAAAGCCAGCCTTGGGCCAATGAGTTCGCTGCGTTTGCAAAACAACTGGAAGCATTTTAACGCACCCCGTAAGCTGCCTTGCACCGCCCACCGCAGACTCGGTTTAGTGCTTCCACTCGTTATGCAGTTGGTCTATTTTTGCTATTACGGCGGCGTACTCGGCCGACTCTGTTTCCGCATAGTTCGCGTTTTTAAACAAGCCGGTCAGGCGCATAAAAAAATCACGCGCCTCTTCCTGATTGACAAATCGGTACGGCGTCTGGATTATTTGCCGTATTTTTTCAAAACTGGCTTGTTGTCGGCTGAGGGGTACAGCGACATCGACGGCATCGAAGGCATCTTGTTGCAAGTACACCCCATCTAAAAATTGGGTCTGCTGATACACGACATAATCTTCCAAAGTGACGCCTTCCTCGCCGGCCACTTGTATCATTTGGTAAATGGCATGGCCGCGTTTCAGTAAGGCCAACATGTCCTTAACTCCGGCCATCCAACCTAGGCCAAGATTTTTCTCATACCAATCGTGCAATTGCTCCCGATAACGCGACCACGACAACAACGGGTCAACCGCCGGGTAAAAGCGTTTGTAGGCACGCTCGGCACTTAAGCCAAGAAATGTTTTGACGGTGCCCAATGTGGCTTGGGTGACCGGTTCTTCAAAATTGCCGCCCGCCGGCGAGACCGTGCCGATTAGGGTCAAGCTGCCTTCGGAACCGTCGGCGGTTTTGATGACGCCCGCCCGTTCGTAAACGGTCTTGATGGCGGAATCCAAGTAAGCAGGAAACGCCTCCTCACCGGGGATTTCCTCCAGCCGCCCGGAAGTTTCGCGCATGGCCTGGGCCCAGCGCGAGGTGGAATCGGCCAGCAGCAACACATGCAAACCCATCTGGCGGTAATACTCACCCAGAGTAATACCCGTGTAAATCGAGGCCTCGCGGGCGGCCACCGGCATGGATGATGTGTTGCAGATGATGATGGTGCGGTCCATCAGCGAGCCGCCGGTTTTAGGATCGGTCAGTTGCGGAAATTCGGTGATGGTTTCGACAATCTCCCCGGCCCGCTCGCCACAGGCCACGACAATGACAATATCGACATCACAGTTGCGGGAAATCAAATTTTGCAGCACCGTCTTGCCCGCCCCGAATGGCCCTGGGATACAAGCAGTGCCGCCTTTGGCGATGGGAAAAAAAGTATCAATCAGGCGCAACTGAGTTATCAACGGGGTATTGGGATAGCAGCGTGTGGCAAGACCGGTTTTTAACAACTGTGCCGGCAAACTACGGCGCACTGGCCAACGCTGCATTAAGGTCAGACTTTGTTCAGTACCGTTTTCCAAACGAATCCTGGCAACGGCCTCATGCACTTTGACAGCACCGGCTTGTATCCAGGTAATTTCGGCTAATCCGGCCAAAGCAAAAGGCAGCATGATTTTATGGGTGAAGCCACGTTCTTGGACGGTTCCTAGCACCGCCCCGGCTGATAACTTGTCGCCGCTGCGAACCGTAGGCGAGAACGGCCACAAAAAATTGCTATCCAGTGCCGGGTAAGCCACGCCACGGGGCAAAAAATAACCGTGTTGTACCGCCAGTTTGTCCAGCGGGTTTTGCAAGCCGTCATAAACTTGCCCTAAAAGCCCCGGCCCTAACGTCACCGACAGCATTTCCCCGCTTTGTTCCACCAGATCGCCGATTGACAGGCCTTGTGTGCTTTCAAACACTTGCGCGTCGGCGGTGCGACCGTTGATACGCAGGATTTCAGCCTTCAGCCGTTCCTGATAAGCAGTCCCGGATCGTTTGGGCAAAATATGGACCACTTCGTTTTTTATCAACGGGGTTTTACTACCATCCATCGTCTCTATTGAGACCATGTCGTCTTGGACGGCAATAACGCGGGCGGTGGGTGTTAAATCCATGGGTTTATTCCGGCGATGTACTGAAAAAAATGGCCTCTGTTTGCAAACAGGTGCGGGGTTGGCGACACGGCAATCTCACCCGCGAGTGTCCGCGCACCCGTCCCGGCGGTGCGCTAAAAAACAAATTCTGCCAAAGCCCTATCTATTAAACTGTCAAAGCGTTTGACGGCAGCTTCCGCATGGTAATGGGCCCAACGGTTGGTGATGTCCCAGCGCAGGACATAAACCACCACCGCCGGAAAATCAAAGTAGTGCTGGCTGCCGACTGCAGCGTAATGTTGCCAGACGACACCCAGCAGCAGCTTCTCCAGCCGGTACACCTGGCCTGACGCCAATAATTGGTTGGCCTGTACTAACCACGGCAGCCTTAACCCAAGGCCAAAATCGGGCTTTTGCCAATTTTTTTGGATGTGCCCAGACCATTGTCCAATACCGACAAAAGGGGTGCGTGCATCCGAGATAAAACCCGCCTGGCGTTTCCTGAGTGCGACCACCACGCTACGCAACTCCAACCGCCACGTTATCAAATCGCGCAAAAAACGGTCTTCAATGGCGGCGATCACCTCGCCGCTTTTTTCAACGATAAAGCGGTCATCGGCCGCCATTATCTGCGACCACTGCAACAATTCTTCGATACGCATCAAATCCAGCGCATCCTTTTCAGCCAGTTGTTTTAAGCGTGCATCTAAACGAATTCTAGACAACGGGGTTTGGCTGGCCGAGAATAAATCGACCGGATGCGCAGGTAAGCTGGCCATCAGCATGGCATAGCCATAGCCCTTAAGCCCCATCACCTGACCATACCCTCTAGCAAGGCTCGGAAGCGGGGTTGCAGATGACCGAGCAACAAGGCCCCGACGGCTTCGTCGCTGAAGTCAATGACGACCTCTTCGTCCTTCAGCTTAATGGACAAGCCACTGTCTAACTGCTTGGAAAGCGCAAAAGTGACGCCCTCTTGCAACAGGCCTGCGGTGACATCGGCGACAAAACAGCTCAACGCGCCAGATTGCAATTGTTCGGGGTTTTTATGCAGGTCGTCTTTATCAAAAAGGCTTTCGGGCAACTCAATCACGATAGATTTTTGCCGCTCCAACCCCGATTTTTCCTTGATTTTACCCGCCAAAACCAAAATCAGTTTTGCCAAAAAATTTTTTTTGGACAGGCGTTTTTTAATCAGTTGCATGATTTCATTTCTGAACCGACCCAATAAAAAATCGCGCAATTCGATAAAGCTGTCACGGGCAGCCAGCTTTAACGCATCTTCCCCGGCGGCCTTAAGGGCCTCGGCCTCGGCCTTGGCCTTGTTAACCAACAACCCCGCTTCCAGCGTGGCCTCTTGGATAATCCACGCGGCCCGTTTTTCGGCATCGGCGACTATTTTTTCCGCTTTTTCTTGGCCGGCGACAATGCCCTGTTGTTGCAGCCGGTCAATCAGGGCTTCAACCCCTGATGAGGCCAGTTCTGTACTGTGATTTTTCATTGCAACTCCGTCACGCTTGTGGAATGCCGCCACTGGCCACCAACGCGAAAATGAACACGAACACGGCAAAGCCTTCGACAAACGCGGCCGGCACCACGGACAAGCTAAAAATTTCCGGCTTAGACTTAGCCGCGAGAATGGCACTGGCGCAGCATTGGCCTTGGTATATGGCCGTCAACATTAAAGCCACCCCAGACAACACGCCAATGCTAAAAATGCCCGGGGCCACTTCAAGCGTCATAGGCCGGGTCAAGGTGAACATGACCACGATACCGTAAATCGCCATCGACGAGGGCATGGCAGAAACGCCGATGTAACGGCCATAGCCGCTTTCGGTATCGAGCATCGCGCCGATTGCCGCTTGCCCAGCAATGGCGCAACCGACTGTGCTGCCTAAGGCACCTAAGACCATCGGCGCATACAATCCCATCCAGCCCAAAATCATGATGATTTCATTCATAAATCCGCTCCTTTTTTGGCAAATGCTTTAAATGGGTAGCCTTCATCTGAAACGCTCCAATGGTAAAATTCGATAAAATTAAGCCGCAGGCCATGCACCACGCCGCTCATCAAACAAAGCAAGATGTTTAGGGTGTGGCCAATCAGCAAAATAAGGATGCTAAGCAACACGCCAAACCCCGGCATGGCCTGATAGGCTTGCAGGGCCAATTGGTTGAAGGTCAAGGCCAAAGACGCCCCGGCCACGCCCAGAGCAAACAGACGCAGGTAGCTTAAGACATTGCCGAACAGGTTGGTGATCTCAGTGAGATTTTTTAAGCCCTCCAACAGCCGCCACAGCCAGTCCACCGGGTGGCGCAACGGGCGTTCGCTGCTGCATAGCAACACCAACAGGCCACCGGCAGCCATCACGCCATAAGCCGGTTTTTCCAGCGGCGTTAACGGCATCGAGAAGGCCACATACCCTGACACTACCAGCAACAACCAACCACTATCTGACCAAGCCTGGACGCTATGCCTGCGTTGATAAGCCCTAATGGCATTGGCCAAGGCCAGATGGCAGACGCCCACAATAACCGACAGGCGCATCATCACATCAAAATTGTTCATATCAAGGATGCGGATTTGCGCAAAAATGCCATCGTTAGGCCCTGGCGTGTAACCAAAATAGCTGCCAATCAACAGCCCCCAAACGCTGGTAAAAAACACCACCGTCAATGCCAGCGCCCGCAACCGCTTGCCCCTTTGTGACCGCCCCATGGCCCGCCATTTGGCCGCCAACAACAGACCAAAGAACGCCCCATAACCGGCATCGGAGACGATCATGGCAAAAAACAACGCGAAGGAAAAAAACACCACCGGCGAGGGGTCCCAATCGAAATAATTCGGGGTTTGGTAAAAATTGACCAGATCTTGGCCGCCTGATAAACGCGGCGGGTTTTCCAGCAAGGTAGGGGGTTTATCCGTAGGTTGGGCATCGACGCTGAGCAAGGCCACATTTTTTTGTTCGGCAAATTGCTGAATGACCGGCAAGTCCTGCGCCGCCACCCATGCTTGCAACACAAACACGCCGTCCCGATCCTGGCACAAGGCGTGGGCGTTTTTTAAATCCGCCTCATCGTGGGCTTGGTTTAGGTTGGCGGCCAACAAACCCATCCAGCGGGTCAAGGATTCCCGCTCCGCCTGCAAATCTTCCAGAGCCAGAGTGGTGTCGTTCAATTCTTTTTTTAAGTGTGCCAAAGGGATGGCTCCGGTATGGGTGCGGGCGACCGGCATGTGCGCGGCAGCCGGTTCGCGCTCGGCAACCACCACCACATAATCGAACAGGTTGTCCTTATAAACCACTTGCCAGATAAAATCAGCCCCGGTCAATTTTTTCATGGCGGGTTTCGGCACCCGGTAAAACCAGAGCTTCAGATGGTCTAAGCCGCTTTCAGGAAAAGCAAAGTTTCCCCAGGGTTCAACCTCTTTGATGCGCTTGGCCAAGGCATCGTGGCTATCAGAACATTGCCTGATTTTTTGCTTCAACGCTAAAACGCGGCTGACTAAACCCTCCATATCAAAATCATCGGCCTCGGTCATTTGGTGTCGTTTGTGTGGGCATTGCGCCAAAAATTTTAGTGCTTGCACCGCCTGATGCGCCAGTTTTGACTGAGTAAACCGCGCCCCCGTGTGATGAACACCAGGGCCACAAGGAAGCAGGTGCAGCAGACCTAGTTGTTGGAGTCCGGCTAAGTGGGCTGATTTTTCGTCCGACACTCCGCACAGGGTGATTTTTTTTAGCTTAACGATAGACATGGGGTGTTTTATCCCTACGTTTTTGCTTGGTTAACTTAGCCCTGACCACGGCGGCCCGCTCGCTGTCTGACAAAAAAATCTTGATGCTATTGATGTTTTTTTTGGCCCTTGGGATCAAGATTTTGTCGAAGAAATTCACCCGCTGGGTCACTTTTTTGACGGCGGCTTGCAAAATTTCTAGCCGACGTTGGTTGATTTTTAGCATCAGCCTAAGCTCGATCATTTCTTTCATGACCGTCACTGCGGTATCGACCCAATGCGGTTTAGCGAAATACGAATACGGACTCGCCAAAATATCTGCCCCTATCAACACAGGAATATGAACGCCGACGATATTTTCATCGCCGATGGACACCTCGCCTAAGGACACTAAACCGTCTAAATCGATTCGATGATCCGCTAGCATCGGCAGTTGTGTGCGGATTAAGCCACGGACTGCCTCAATCTGGCTTTCTGTTTGTTTAACGCGAGCCGCCGCCTTGTAAGTTTCGGCAAGCAAATGCTGGCGTTTAAGCTCCAACGACGGCAAAAATTGCTGGTAGCGTTTAAGCAGGGCCGCTTCCTGATGCAGAGCGGCCTTACTGAAGAGTTGTTTGGTCATGCGTGCGTTTGGGGAAATAGGTATCAATCAGGGATTGTTTCATCAACAATTGCGCCTCGGTGAAACATTCAGCCAGGGTTTGCCAGCTTAAATCCAGGGCTTTTTCAAGGGGTATGGAGACGTTAATATCCATGAAACGCTCACGGAACGACTTACCAAATTTCAACAATTGCTCGTCATAAGCCGACAGCTCAAAGGCCATCGCCAATTTTTGCTCGGCTTCCTGAGCACCGGCATAAAAGCGGATCATCGTGTTCATAATCTGGGCGTGGTCCTCGCGGGTGACTTTGCCGATGACATGCTGCTTTAACCGGGACAGCGAACCGAACGGGTCCAACAGGCCGCCGTGCAGATAAAACTGGCCTTCGGTGATGTAACCGGTGTTATCCGGCACCGGGTGGGTAATGTCATCACCCGGCATGGTGGTCACCGCCAAAATCGTCACCGATCCGGCACCTTTGTAATCACAGGCTTTTTCATAGCGGCGCGCCAGTTGCGAGTACAAGTCCCCGGTGTAACCCCGGTTAGAGGGAACGTGTTCCATCGATACGGCGACTTCTTTTAACGCGTCGGCGTAGGCGGTCATGTCGGTCATAAGCACCAGCACCCGCTTGCCTGCGTCCACGGCAAAACGCTCGGCCACCGCCAAGGCCATGTCCGGCACCAGCAGCCGCTCGACGATAGGATCGGAAGCCATGTTGCAGTACATCACGGTACGGGCAAACACCCCGGCTTGTTCAAATTGGCTGCGGAAGTAATGGAAGTCGTCGAAAATCAAACCTAGGCCTGCGAACACGACAATATCGGCGTCGGCCTGTATGCCAATGCGCGCCAAAAACGGGTTGTAGGGTTCGCCGGCTACTGAAAAAATGGGAATTTTTTGGCTTTCAACCAGGCAATTGAAGACATCAATCATGGGCACGTCGGTGCGAATCATCTTTGAGGCCAGCACCCGCTGCATGGGGTTAGCCGATGGCCCGCCGATGTTAATTTTGGCATCGTATTCCAGCTTTGAACCGCCATCCATCGCCTCGCCCGCGCCATTGAAGATACGCCCTAAAATATTCGCCGAATAAGTGGCTTGCATGGGGTATCCTAAAAATCGCACCGAAGCCTGAGCAGATAAGCCGTGTGTTCCAGTAAACACTTGCAGCTCGACCCGATCCCCGGTCATTTTGACCACCTGCGCCAAAAACCCAATGCCATCGGCATCCTCAATCATGGCCAAATCACCAAAACAGACAGTGACCGATTGCTGCCGCCCCAAACTGGCGACATTAACAGTGACGGTATTGCCGACTATAGCCATTATCGTGTAGTGCTTGACCATGCGTTCGATCACAAAAACTCCGAAAAAACAGGTGGGTATTTGCTCGAAATTATAAGCCAGGTTACTGCAAGGGAATTGTTAAGCTTGTGTGAAACAGACCGAAGAAGGTGTACTTGCCACACAGTCCCACCCCTGTGCGCTCTTGCGGGTGTATAATCAGCACTCATCCCGCATCAGGATTCATCATGCCCATTCATTCCACTGCTCTTGAGCAAACCGTCCGACAGGCTGGGGCGATTGCCCTAAGCCACTTTAAAAACCTACGGCAACTGGAAGTCCATAAAAAAAGCCCGCGCGATTTTGTCACCGCCGCTGACCTTGAGGTAGAGGGCTTCTTAAAAAAACAATTGGCTGAACACTGCCCGGAGTACGGCTTCTGGGGCGAAGAAAGCGGCCAAACCGATAACCAACGCTCGCGCTGGATTGTAGACCCAATTGATGGCACCCACTCGTTTGCTAAAGGCCAGTATTTTTGGGCGGTTAGCGTGGCATTGGAAGTCGAAGGCCAGCTTTGCTTAGGTGCCGTTTACGCACCTGCTCTTGATGACTACTATGGCGCGGAGCACGGCCGGGGGGCCTTTAAAAACGGCCAACCGATTAGCGTGTCGCCTGAAACCAGCCTAGAAAATTCTATGGTAGCTACCGGTTTTGCCTGTTTACGGCAGTATCTGCCCGACAACAATTTGCCGCGTTTTGCCCGCATCGCTCAAAAAACCTCCGGGCAACGCCGCTTTGGTTCGGCGGCACTGGATTTGTGCTTGGTGGCCGACGGCCAAGTCGATGCTTTTTGGGAGCAGGAGCTTAACTGGTACGACATCGCCGCCGGTGCGCTGATTGTGCAAGAGGCCGGCGGCACAGTAACAGACTTTCAAGGCAATCCTGGGATTTTTCCAAGCAATATACTCGCCACTAACGGCAACTTGCTAGACTCACTGCTGCCCTTGATGTAACAACCCTGATGGCTTTAGTAAAAAGAAACCCATGAAAGTAATGGCGTTATACAGCATTAAAGGGGGTGTGGGTAAAACCGCAGCCGCTGTCAACTTGGCCTATAACGCCGCCGCATCCGGGTTTCGGACGCTCATCTGGGATCTGGACCCGCAAGGCGCGAGCAGTTTTTATTTGCGTATCAAGCCTAAGATAAAAGGCGGTGGCAAGGATTTAATCAAGGGCAAACATGAACTCGACGATCTGATAAAAGGCACCGACTTTATCCACTTGGATTTATTGCCCGCCGATTTTTCCTATCGCCATCTCGATTTGATACTGGACGGCCAAAAAAAGCCAGACAAGTCATTAAAAAAGTGCCTCAAACCCTTGTCTGAACACTACGATTTTATTTTTCTTGATTGCCCGCCAAACATCTCCTTGCTCTCGGAAGCGGTTTTTTTTGCCGCCGATGTCGTGTTGTCGCCGACTGTTCCGACCACGTTATCAATGCGTACCCTGGAACAATTAAAAAAATTCATCAGCGACAATGACGGACTAGACAAACTGATGCTGCTGCCATTTTTCTCTATGGTGGACCGCCGCAAAAAAATGCACCGTGACAGCATGCACGTGTTGGCTGAAGACCATGCCCATTTTCTAAACACGGCAATCCCTTACGCCAGCGACATTGAGCGGATGGGAATAGAGCGGCTGCCGTTAGCCGTCTACAGCAAAAACAGCCCCTCGACCCGAGCCTACTGCCGGTTATGGCAAGAAATTTCAGCCCGCATCAACACTGCGGCATTTTAAGGTACCGGCAGGCGTTCTTCGATGGGTGAATGGCCGGCAACCCAACGTGCCTGCCCGGAAGCCAATTGTTCTTTTTTCCAAAACGGTGCTCTGGATTTTAAGGTTTCCATAATGTAGCGACAGGCGTCAAAAGCCTCTCCCCGGTGCGCCGCCCACACCGCCACCAGCACCACGGTGTCATTAGGCAACAGCACACCCACCCGGTGTATGACCAAGCAGCTCAATACCCGCCACTGTTGGCAGGCTTCGGCGACGATAGCTTCCAACTGCCGTTCCGTCATGCCTGGGTAATACTCCAAACACATCTCCAGCACCGAGTCACCCTGGTTAAAATCCCGCACGGTACCAACAAAAATACTGGCTGCGCCGTATTGCCCAGAGTTTGGCAAACTGTCCTGGTGGTGTTGCAATGCTTGCCAGGGATTGAAAGCCGTTTTAGCAATTTTTACAATCATCGTCAGCCTCCTGTCACGGGTGGAAAAAAAGCCAGTTCGTCGCCGTCTTTAACGGCTGTGTCTAAACGAGCGTACTCCATATTGACGGCTGCCAGCACATTACTGGGCAAAGGCCGACCTTGATGCAATGTGTCCCAAGCTATTTTAACCGTCAGCCCCTCGGCATAATCGATCTCGTCTTCACCACGTCCTAAATTTTCTTTCAGGCTGGCAAAATAGCGCACCGTAATTGACATAACCATTCCTATTCAAAGGGAACCGTCCGATAATGCACAGCTCCTTAAAAATTACACCCACTTAAAAATGAGCAAACTAACCCACTTCAATGAAACCGGCGCCGCTCATATGGTTGATGTCGCTCACAAGGCCGTCACCGACAGGCGGGCGGTGGCCGAAGGCTGCATCACCATGCAGGCCGAGACGTTCAAGCTGGTGGCCGAAGGCGGCCACGCTAAAGGCGATGTACTGGGTATCGCCAGAATTGCCGGCATTATGGCGGCTAAAAAAACCGCTGACTTGATACCGCTGTGCCACCCCTTGTCCATTAGCCATGTCCGCGTTGATTTTAACCTGGAACCCGAGCAAAACCGAGTACGGTGCCAGGTTACGGTAAAAACCGCTGGCCAGACCGGGGTAGAAATGGAGGCCTTAGCGGCAACTCAAATCGCCTTGCTAACGGTTTATGACATGTGCAAGGCGGTAGACCGGGGTATGGTGATCGAATCGGTTCGGGTTGTGGAAAAATCAGGCGGAAAATCAGACCGTTAAGGCTGTAGAAGCCCCCAAAATCCGGGGTATCCTGTGGGCATACAAACTCAAGGGGATAAGAACTCATGCGGTTGCCCGTCGATTGGTCTCAGCGGATCGTACAGGGATAAACCGGTATCGCAAACCCTGCTGCAAGCCCCCCATTGCGGGCCACCGGGACAGCAAAGACAAAAAAACCAATGAGGCAATTGTGAGTAAAGACGCATACAAAGATTTTACAAAACGGTTCGGACTGCTGATCAAGAAACATCCGGCCCTTATAACCATGACACTGAGCAATATTTTCACAATGCGCCTTATTGGCAACAAAACGCATGGAGATCTTGCAGAAATTGCCATTTCGGAGTTTATCAACCAATACATGTATGACTTCAAATCAATTCACGTTGGAAAAGACCTTTACCGAGCCAAGTCAAAGGAAGAGGACATAATCGTTGAGAATGAGATAACGAACGAAAAATTTCCCATAAGTCTTAAAGCTTATGGCGACGGCCCGCTCCAATTATCCACGGACAAGACTTTCCAGATGTATCCTCTGCTAGAGGGTATTGGTGAGCTTATTACCGCTAAAGCGCAGATAGCCGCAATATTTGAAAATGAGGCGTTTTCTTGTTTCAGCGAAATTAACGTTTTTCCTTTAATTTACGATGAAAAAAAGCAGCGTTGTAACATTCTGGTTTTCGACGCAGAACGCGCAAGGAACGAAACTACGTACATAAGAAAAGAAACTGAGGGCGCTGGTCGCAAGCATCCTGCATACAGATTCTTCGATAAAAATGATTGCTACATCTGCGAATTAAGGTATGGGAACGCTACGGCTAACGCCTTGCAGCGTGGGCTTTGGACAAATACAAAAAATGCAACCCCATTTTTTGACAGCGTCACAAACGGCTGGGTCGATTATTCCCATAACGTGGTTTTAGTTAAGCTATTTTCACATGCGCTGGTGTCCAGTGCCACAGGGCATGAAACCGCGCTTAAAGAAATTAAAAGCGATATAGCCCGGTTAAAACAGGCGAACGGAATAAATGCGTAATTCAACATTGCCCTTGTTCGATGGCGTCATACTTAATGCTCCAGATACTCAAGGGGTTAAGTACGCAGGATCAAAGCTGAAACTGATTCCACATATTTTATCGTTGTTTGATCACCTAGAAGTCACTACCGTTTTCGATGGGTTCTCGGGAACCACGCGCGTATCGCAGGCGTTAGCAAAGTCTGGGTTCAAAGTCACAAGCAACGATATTTCTGAGTGGTCGTATGCATTCGGTTTGTGCTACTTAAAAAACAAGAAAAAGGCATCCGAATATAACGAACTGATAGAACATTTGAACTCAATCAAAGGCTATGACGGTTGGTTTACTGAAAATTATGGCGGACATGATTTTTCAGGCAGTGCAATACAGCCAAACGGCACGAAAAAGCCTTGGCAAGCACACAACACCAGAAAACTTGATGGAATACGAGATGAAATTGATGCGCTGTGTTTGCCAGAAATAGAAAAGTCAATTGCATTAACCAGTTTGATCCTTGCAATGGATGAGGTTGACAGCACGCTTGGGCATTTCACTTCTTATCTAAAGGATTGGTCTTCACGCTCTTATAAGGCGATGCGACTTAAGGTGCCAAAAATTTTTGAGAACACGGAAGAAAATACCGTTCTAAAAGGTGACGTATTCGACTCCATGAAAAATGTTGCGGTTGACTTCGCGTATTTTGACCCGCCTTACGGTTCCAATAATGAAAAAATGCCCCCATCAAGGGTGCGTTACGCGGCGTATTATCATTTATGGGCAACTATTTGCAAAAATGATAATCCCCCCGTTTTTGGCGCGGCACTTCGTAGAGAAGATACCTCGGATCGGGTGGCTGCCACAGTTTTTGAAGAATTCCGAAAAGATAACGACGGTCATTTTATTGCCGTAAAAGCAATTGAAAAACTCATTCAAAACGTCAATGCAAAATATGTCGCCCTTTCTTATAGCTCAGGTGGAAAGGCAACAGCGAAAGAGCTTAACGACATATTGAATCGTCACGGGAAGCTAATTAAAACCCTAGCGCTTGATTACAAAAAAAATGTGATGGCGGACATGAAGTGGACGAATGAATGGCTGAGGGATGTGGAAGAGCCAAACCGAGAGTTCATTTTCTTAATCGACAAACAGGCATAACTCCAACGTTAAATGCGAATTAAGTGTAGTAGTTCAAACCTCTCAAGAAACACCCTTAAGAGGCCCATAGATCATGACTTCAGGCTATTGTAATGGTCAATAAAAACCGG
>DBNW01000075.1:0-26448 GCA_002299425.1 Methylococcaceae bacterium UBA662
GAACACCTCACCCTAACCGGCACCGCCGCCATCAACGGCACCGGCAATGCCCTGCCCAACAACCTCACCGGCAATACCGGCAACAACACCCTAACCGGCAATGACGGCAACGACACCTTAAACGGCGGTGCCGGCAACGACACCCTAAACGGCGGTGATGGCACCGACGCCCTAACCGGCGGTGCCGGCAACGACACTTATGTGGTCGACGCTACCGGCGACACCGTCACCGAAGTATCTGGGCAAGGCACCGACTTAGTGGAGTCCAGCGTCACTTACACCGTACCCGCTAACGTCGAACACCTCACCCTAACCGGCACGACCAACATCGACGGCACCGGCAATACCCTGCCCAACAACCTCACCGGCAACAGCGGCAACAACACCCTAACCGGCAATGACGGCAACGACACTTTAAACGGCGGCGACGGCAACGACACCTTAAACGGCGGTGCCGGCAACGACACCCTAAACGGCGGTGATGGCCGAGACACCTTAACCGGCGGTGCCGGCAACGACACCTTCGTGTTCAGTGCTGTAAACCAGACCCCGACCGCCACCCCCGACACCGTCACCGACTTTAGCAGTTCCGGTGCTGGCGGCATCGATAGAATCGACCTAAGAGGCATCTTCGGTGCCGGCATCACCGGCAGCTTCATCACAACCAGATTTACTGCCGCAGGCCAAGTGCGGGCAGTAGCAAGCGACGGCAACACCCTCATCGAAGGCAACACAGCAGGCACCTCTGGTGCTGAGTTCGCCATCACCCTAACCGGCTCCATTTCACTAACGGCCAGCGATTTTATCTTTTAGTAAGCCCTTAACACGCCCTTTAAGGCAAGCCCCTAACAACCCTCAGCCCTTCGGGACTGGGGGTTTTTCACCCCCGGCGCTCAGCTAAACCACGTTTTTTTACACCGAACCGGCCGGTTTTAACAACGGCAACACCGGCAGCCTGAACTGGACGCTGCCCGATACCGTTACCGACTTTAGCCAGTCAGGCATCAATGGCAGCGACCGGAACTTTGTGTGCTAAGCCGTAACGGGGGTTGGCCAACCCATCCAAGCCAACGCCCACCCACAAAAAAACCGCCTGAGTGCTCCTAAGGCGGTTGTCGGGTATTGCTGCTGTCTGTTCGGTTACGCGCTGTGTCACCCAAGCTACGCCGCTTAGGCTTGCCAGAACGGCTTTTTAGCGTTAATTTAGCCGCATCTTTGCCTTTTTTAACAGCAAACAGCAACCACCCCAAACGCGCAAACACGGCAAAACGGCAGGGCTGTATCGGCATTGTCGCGGTGCCTGCCAGAAGCCTTGTTATTGACTCACCGGTTAAATCTCATGCTTAAAACCACCCCTTTTGCCCTTCACACCCAGCTAGTCGCCTACCCTAAGCTGCCTGACAATACCGCAGGCTTAGTGGGCGCACAGGGCTGCTTGCCCGAATCGTTGCTGTTTCGGCATGCAAAACCGGTTATTTTTCCGCCCAAGCCAAGCGAGCCACAAGCCAGCATTCAGCAACAGGTGATTTTCGGCGGTTACCTACTGTCCCATTTTGGTCATTTTTTACTCGAATCGCTGTCGCGTTTGTCGGTGTGCCGGCTGTTCCCGGACACGCCGCTGCTCTGGCTTACGCCGGAGCGCCCGCTGTCTTCGTGGCAGGTCGCACTGTTTAATCAAATCGGCGTTCACAACCGGCACGTTTTTATTGACCAACCCACCTTGCTGCATGAGGTTATTGTGCCCAACCCGGGGTTTGTCATCAGTGATTTTTTCTCGCCCGAACACGCCGATTTTTTAGCTACGCTGCACCCGCATGCGGGCCGCACAGGCTCTAAGCTATGGTTGTCACGATCGCAGGCTCGACAAAGAAATCTTATGGCCGGTTATGCTAATGAAGCGCAGCTTGAGACGCTACTGGAACAACACGGCTGGTGCATTTTCCACCCGCAACACCACACCATCGAACAACAACTGCACGCCTTAGCCGGTGCCAGCCGACTGTCCGGCATCGAGGGCTCGGCCTACCATCTGCTGATGCTGTTCCATCGGCTAGAGACGCCCATCGACATGCTCGCGCGCAGAAAAAAACTTCACCCCTCGTTCGTAACCATCGCGCAACGCAAAAACCTTAACCAGCGCGAACTGGCCGTTGAAAGCGACTTGGTTATGGACAGCCGCGGGGTTAAAAGCCGCCAGTTACGCGACCTTTCTGGCATTGTCTCGCTGTTGGAAGAAACCTAAACGGGCAGCACCCCGCAGTACGCAGTGCCTGTCTTTCCAAGCTAAAAATCAGGAGTTAACCATGAAGCACGGCTTTACTGCTGTGGTGCTGATGGCTTTTGTCTGCGCGCTAACCCCGCATCAGGCCTATGCCATCCGCCCGTTTGTCACCGACGATGCCCGCGTGGTCGGACGGCACTTAGGTCAAATCGAGACCTGGCTGGTTGGCAGCCACTATGAGACGATTCACAACGTACTCGGTGCAGTAGGCCCCACCGATTGGCTTGAAATTACCACCGGATTCGCCCACGGCGGTGCTTTCAGCGGCCCAGGCAGTGGTTACAGCATTACAGGCCCGCTTTTCCAATTTAAAGCGCTGGCACGCGAGGCAAAATCGGGGGCTTGGCCAGGCGTAGCGTTTGCGGCGGGTGTGCTGCCACCGATCGGGGAAGGCGCTCTGACACCGCAAGGCGTAGGCACCTTTGGTTACCTGATGGCCACACAAGCCTTGCTCGATGACGATTTGCTGCTGCACGTCAATGTAGGCGTTAAAACAACCGACATAAAAACCCAGTGGCTGACCACAACCACCGGAGGCTTCGGCTTTCAAGCACGCGCTATCGGCAATTGGCACGCGGTCGGAGAAATTTATCATGGCGACCCCTACGACCCGCTGTTACGCACCGGGGCAAGTCAAATTGGCTTTCGCTACATTCCCAACGAGCGCGTGCAGTTTGATGGCACCTTAGGCTCAACCTTGGCAGAAGACAGCGAACAATGGTGGACATTCGGCGTTCGCCTTGTTAGCGATCCGCTTTGGTAAAACGGCCTACAACGGGCAATGCTGGCAGGGTTCGTGCTGCCCGCCTCGGTTTTTGCTAACCGACTATTTTTGCCGACGAACCCACCACACCCACACCCCGCCCAACATAAACAGCGTTGGCAACGCCAATAAAAAACCAAAACCCATCCAAGCGACAGCCGATGAGGACAACTGCAAGGTTTTATCAGTAGCCACTTTTACCGGAATGTCGATCGCGTTGTCATCCTGGATTAACCAGTTAACGGCCCGAAACCCCATGTCCAAGTTGCCGACATTATCTAGGTAAGCGTTGGCGATAAAATCACCGTCACCTAGCACCAGTAGGCGTTGTTCGTGGCCGTTGACGGTGCGGGTCAAGGCCCAACCGAAAGGCAAAGGGCCTTTTTGCTCGGATTTGTCCAACACCGGCGCGTCTTTGCTCGGGCCGGTTTCCCGCCAACTGGTATCCGTGCTTAGCCAAACAGGTTGAGCCTTAAAGCCTTTGTCTTGGCCTGCTGCCAAAACTGCTACGCCGGGGTAAACCGTGATCATCTGCATACCCCGGAAAATCGGGTGGTCTGGGTAGGTGGTAGCGATGATAATGCTCAAGTCGTCTAGGCCAAACAGCTTGCCGCCTTTGTCGGCGAGCATTCCTGGCAATTGCACGATGCCTAGGTGTTGCAACAAAGGTGCTAAATAGCGGTTTTCTGGATCCGTCAACAGCAACAGGTTGCCGCCCCGGTCCAGATAATTTTTAATGGTTTTAATTTCTGCCGGCAGCAAGGCGGCGCGTGGCCCGGCGATGGCCAAAAGCCGGGAATTCTCCGGCACCGCCGCCGTTAAGGCTAAATTTAAGTCAACCGCCGTGATATTGCGCTGCGCTAAGGCTTGGCCAAAGCGGCCGTAATCGAAATTAGCAACGCCTGAGGCAGCGCGTTCGCCGTGCCCGGTCAAAAAACTGATCCAGCGCTGCTGGGCATGGCTTAACTGAAACAGCGCGTTGGTCAAGGCCGACTCGTCCAGAAAATTGATTTTCTGGCTACGACCCTGGTACTCCACCAGAACCGCACCCTGCGGCCCGATTTCCAGCTCGCGGACCCGTTCCGGCTGACTGGCCGGATCCACAAACCGGTAACTGAAGTTGGCCTTATGGCGCTGGTAACGGGCCAGTAACTGGCCAATTTGCAGCCGCAGCGACTGCGCCCGGCCAATGTAAGCGGTGATTTGCACCGGGTCCGGCAACGCTTCAAGCAGCTTAATGGTCGCCGGCGACAAACGGTTGCTGGCTCTGTCGGTCAGGTCGAATTGCCACGCATAGCGCAGCCCCGGCCAGGCCATCGCCAGCAGCAGCAAGACTCCAGCCCAGGTGATCAAACAATGCCGTTGCCGTAAGTTCACGTTCATCCCGGCAACCGCTCGGCCGCCAAATGACGCACACTAAGCCACAAAAAAAGCAGGCAAAATGCCAAAAAATAGCTGAGGTTGGCAGTGTCCAACAGACCGCTTTGCAGGCCTTGAAAATGCCTAAGCAGCGACCACTGCGCCAACCAAGCATCCGGCGCATCACCCAGTGCCGTACCCCAACCCAACAACCACAGCAGCATCAGTGCTCCAAAAGTGGATACCGCCGCCACCGCCGGGTGTGGACTGATGCAGGACAAATAAACCCCCAACGCTGCAAACGCAGCCACCAACAACATCAACGCCAAAACATTGGCAAACAGCTTGCCAAAATCCAAGCTTCCGCCAACCAGCAACGCCAACGGCATCAATGTCACCAACACCACAACCAACCCTAACAAAGCCAACACACCCAGAAATTTGCCCAGCACCAGCTCAGTTAGCGATACCGGGGCAGACAACAGCAGCGGCAGGGTTTTATTGCGGCGTTCTTCGCAGATGCTGCGCATAGTCAATAAAGGTGTCACCAGCAACAAAATAATGCCGGCGTTGCCAAACAAAGCCGGAACAACGGCATCGGTCAGGCCAGGAGCCTGATCTAAGGCTAACAACTTAGGCTGTAAACTGATAAAAATCTGCACTTGATTTAAAAACAAATAGGCCAAAATGAGCTGCAAAACGGCCAAAATCACCCAGGCTAGCGGCGATAAAAACAACAGCCGCAACTCTTGGGCGGCAATCGGCAAGGCCGCTTTCATAAGGGTTGGGTTCCAGTCACGTTGATAAAAATTTCTTCAATTGAGGGGTAAACGGGGGTTAACTCCAGCAGTTCCCAACCGGCTGCGGCAACGGTCTCAGCAATTTTCAGACTGGGATTGAGTGCCGCTTGGTGGTGAACTTTCAGCCGCACATCCGTTAGCTGTTCAACAGCAACCACGCCAGGAATGGCCAACAGCACAGCACTGTTCATAGGATGGGCGGTGGCCACCCATAAAGCTGAAGCTTCGGTACGGCTATTTAGATGGGCGATGCAGTCACTGAACACGAACGCCCCCTGATGAATGATGTGCACATGACTGCACAATGCTGCCACTTCGGTGAGTACATGGGTAGACCAGATAATGCCGCGCTCCTGCCCCAGGGTGCGGATTAATTCCCGAATCTCGCGGATTTGCAACGGGTCTAGGCCAACCGTAGGCTCATCTAAAACCAGCACTTTAGGGTTGTGTAATAAAGTCTGGGCAATGCCGACCCGCTGCTGGTAGCCCTTAGAAAGATGCCCCAACAAGCGCTTTGCAACCGCTGTCAAGCCGCATTGGTCGAGCACACGGGCAATGGCCTTTTTGCTTGCCAGGCGTTCCATGCCCTGCAATTGGGTGCAAAAACGCAAAAATTCGGTCACTGTCAAACCCAGATACAAAGGTGGCGTATCGGGCAAATAGCCTAAATGCCGTTTGGCGGCTATCGGCTGCTGAAGCAAATCAAAACCGTTGATTACAATTCGTCCGGCACTGGGGGCGAGGTTTCCGGCCAACATTTGCAGCAGGGTAGTTTTGCCAGCACCGTTAACGCCTAACAAGCCGGCGACTTGCCCGCAGGCCAGGGAAAAACTAACATCCCGGACGGCGCACTGCTTGCCGTAATACCGCGATAACCCGGATACCTGTACTAAATCGGCCATGTTCAAGCCAATCCGGCTATTAAACGTTCCAGTTCTTGTTGAATTTTAGTGCGCTGGAACAACAGCTTCCAGCGCCTACCGCCACATTGCCGCCACAAAATCACCGACCGCATACCCGCTAACAAGCAAGCCCGGATAGTATCGGCTGTTTCAAGCCGTGACAAATGGTTAGGCAGGCCATTAACCATGATTTTAGGCTGCAAGGTACTGACCGTCCGCACATACACTTCGGCAAGTCCAGATAACACGTTTTCATGCATCAGGCCGAAACTTTCAGCTTGCGCCTGAGCCTTGCAGACCCCCGTTTCGATGATTTTCAGTAAATCTTTGCGTTGGCTCAACGGGTTTTCCAAAAACACCAGGGTAGCCGCATAACGGGCTTGGTCAGGCTTGACATTTTTGTAACTGAGCATTTGTTGGTTGAGCTGGGCCAGCCCTACGCTAAGACCGGCTAAACCGCCGTACACGTCAATAACGCTGTCGGAATCAATTTTTAAAATGCTGCCGATACTTGCTGCTAGTGCGCCGCTGTCCGCCGTACCCGTAGTCGCCAACTGCTGCACTAAGACCGCCGCTTGAGCGACGCCCGCTAAGGCGATCGCTTGGTTTTGTGTGTTTTTTAATTCCATAAGGCATTGCTAACCAGGGTTTAGGTTGTTATCGTACCAAGAAGCAACAGGGCTGTTCAACGCATAACGCCAGCCACCCGCCTAGGCGGAATGCGGTGGCTCCTGTTGCAGAAAACCCCAGCATTGTACCCGCAGTTTTTAATAAAACCGAAAACCGCATAGCCCAGCCTAATTTGGAGAACAAACATGACCGAATCCCTTGTACTGAAAGTTGCCGGTATGAAATGCGGCGGCTGCGAAACCCTCATCACAACCAAATTAACGGCCCTTGCCGGCATTACCGAGGCAGTAGCCTCCAGCAAAGAAGGCTCGGTTCGTCTGGTGTTTGACGCAGCCTTGACCCACCCTGACGCCATCGCGGCGGCCATCGCCGAAGCCGGCTTTACCGTAGTCCACGCTTAACCCACGGGCGAGTTAACACATGGCGACGGATACTCCGCTAGAATCTGTACGGCTGTCTATTTTAGGCATGCGCTGCGCCGGTTGCGTGAGCGCGGTTGAAAGCACCTTAACGGCAGTGCCCGGTGTGCAATCGGCCACGGTCAATTTCGCTGACCATTCGGCGACCGTGCAAGGCCGGGTCGAGCCTGAACGCTTACTGCAAGCGGTGCAACAAGCCGGCTATACCGCAGCGCTGATGGTCGGCCTAGAAGACCCGACCGTCCAAGAAGCTCTGGAACAGCAGCGGTATTTTAAACTGCTGCGGAAGGCGGCAGTGGCCGGTGCATTCGGTGCGTTTTTAATGGTGCTAGAACACTTCGGTGGGTTGCCGCACATCGGGTCAGCGGCCGGACAATGGTTCTGGCCACAAACGGCACTGCTTACCTTAGCCATTATGGCGTATTCCGGCGGGCATTTTTACAGCGGTGCTTTTAAGGCCTTCACGCTCAGGCAGGCCAACATGGACACCTTAATCGCCTTAGGCACCGGGTCGGCCTGGCTGTATTCGTGCATCGTCATCGACTACTACCAAGCACTGCCGCCGCTGGCAAAACACGCTTATTTTGAGGCTGCCGTGGTGATTTTAGCATTCATCAACCTAGGCTCCGCACTGGAAATCCGCGCACGCGGCAAAACCTCCAGCGCTATCCGGCAATTGATCGGCCTGCAACCGCGCACTGCCCGGGTGGTGCGCGAGGGCGAGGAAATAGACGTGCCCATTGAAACAGTGGGCTTAGGCGAAACCCTAAGAGTGCGGCCGGGAGAAAAAATTGCCGTTGATGGTGTCGTCTTAGAAGGCCATTCGGCAGTCGATGAGTCCATGCTCACCGGCGAGCCACTGCCCGTGGAAAAAACCCAAGGCAGCTCCGTTGCCGCCGGAACCCTCAACCAATCCGGCAGTTTTCTGTTCACCGCCACGCGCATCGGCCGCGACACCGCGCTAGCGCAAATCATCAAAAGTGTGCAACGCGCACAAGCCAGTAAACCCAGCATTGCCCGCTTAGCCGATCAAATTTCCGCCGTGTTTGTACCCGCAGTAGTCGCCCTCTCGGCATTGACCTTCGTTTTGTGGTACGCCTTTGGGCCAGAACCGGCACTGGGCTATGCCTTCGTGACCTCCATGACCGTGCTGGTGATCGCCTGTCCCTGTGCGCTAGGCCTGGCGACGCCCATGTCTGTGATGGTAGCGGTGGGCCGGGCAGCCCAAGCCGGCATTTTAATTCGCAACGGCGACGCCTTGCAGACCGCCGGCAAATTGACCTGTCTGATTCTCGATAAAACCGGCACCGTGACTGAAGGCAGACCGGTGGTCGCCAGCGTACAAAGCCACGGCGACTTTACCGAAGCGGCGGTGTTGCGCTTGGCCGCAAGCCTTGAAAAAAACTCCGAACACCCACTCGCCTCGGCCATCCTTAGCGCCGCCGAAACGCAAGGCTTGGCGTTAGAAAACATAACCGATTTCAAAGCCATCATCGGCTTAGGAATCAGCGCCCACTGGCAGGGGCAAACGCTGCTGTTCGGCAATGAAACCTTGCTGCACCGGGCAGCGGTAGACACCTCCTGCTACGCAGACGCGCTTAAAGCTTTATCTGCACGCGGGCAAACCCCGATGTTGCTGGCCGTTGCAGGCCAGGTAGCCGGCCTGATCGCCGTCACCGACCCGGTCAAGCACGATTCGCTCGCCGCTGTCGAGAAACTAAAAAACCGGGGCATCCGGGTCATCCTAGTAACCGGCGACAACCCCATTACCGCTAAGGCCATCGCCGAACAAGTCGGCATCAGCGAAGTCCACGCTCAGGTGCTGCCACAAGACAAAGCCGAAGTGGTCAAAGCCCTGCAACAGCAAGGCGAGGTGGTCGGCATGGTCGGCGACGGCATCAACGACGCCCCGGCACTGGCCCAAGCCGACGTAGGCCTAGCCATCGGCACCGGCACCGATGTAGCGCTGGAAAGTGCCGATGTGGTCATCCTGCAAGGCTCGCTTTTGAAAGTACCCGAAACCATCGCCCTGTCTAAAGCCACCGTGGCCAACATCCAACAAAACCTGCTCGGTGCTTTTCTCTACAACACCCTCAGCATCCCGGTCGCAGCCGGCGTGCTGTACCCTTGGTTCGGCGTCTTGTTAAATCCCATGATCGCCGGCGCAGCCATGGCACTGTCATCAGTGACCGTGGTTAGCAACGCCAACCGACTGCGCTGGTCGAAATGGTAGACTGCCGTTCGCGCACTAGGGCGCCTACCTGCCGCGCATTCTGGCTCTTGCTGTTAGTGCTGATCCAAAGCATTGCGCCTTTAGTCCACGCCCATGTCGATTACCGTTACCCTGCCGCCCCCGCTTCCCTGCACCTCCCAGGCCTTGAAAACCACGCCGCCGACACCCAAAGCTTGGCGTGTTTGGCAGAAAACCCAACACACGACAGAGAACTGGCTATCGGCATCGACCCGGGTATGGAAACCGGCAACCGCATGGCTCTGGTTCTCCTCGACACCCTCTGGTTCAGTTTTAACGACCGTCTAAGCCCAGTCCTCAAACCACCCCACCGTCCCGTCAGCGGCTACCCACCGCCTGCCCCCTCAACCCCCACCTGGCACACCCACTCACAGGCACCTAGAGCACCTCCAACGCACCGCGCCGCCACGATAAGCTCATCCTGAGCACCCTCCGACACAGACAGGGTGTGTTTCGATTAAGCCCTTATCGTAACCACCGACCGGCGTTTGCTGTAGCCATAAGCACTACCCTAGACGCACCCTGTTCCCCTATACAGCGGCCACGGCCGCATTGAGCCATCATGTTCTCAGGCATCGCCTCTGTCGACGGCAGGTACGCGGCCCGCCGTTATTTGCTGTTGCTATTCATTGGCACAGTCGGCATTTTTTTACCCAGCGTGGCCACGGCACAGCCGCCACTGGCCATGACCTATAAAATCCCCGCCATGCTGCACAACGATCCGGTTGAAACCGATGCAGAGCTGACCTTGCGGGCATTGGTTGAGCAAACGGTAGCCCATTACCCTGACAGTACTTGGTTAACCGCCCTAGAAGAAGAAGCTGCCGCCCTCAGCCGTCGCAGTGAAAGCTGGTTTTCAGCCGCACCTAAAGCGGCCTTGCGCTTTCAGGAGGCCACCAGTGGCACCCTGCACCATGCAGATGCCACCGTAGAAATGCCGTTATGGAATGCTGGGCAACGCAGCGCCGAGCAAAAGCTGGCGCAGCTTTCGCAGCTCAGTGCCGACCAACAAGCCCAAGCGATGCGCCTGCGGGTCGCCGGTTTGGTCAGAATGGCGTTATGGGACATGGCTTTAGAAGCCGTCCGCCACGAACAAGCGCAGATACAAGTGCAGACTTATGAAAAACTGCTGGTTAAAATTCAGCGCCGGGTAGTTTTAGGCGACTTGCCGTTTGCCGATCAGTTGCTGGCACACAGCGAGCTGTTGCAAAAACACTCAAGTGCTGTCTTGGCAGAAGCCGAATGGATGCACGCGAAAAAACGTTACCAAACCATTACCCAAACCACAAAAATACCCGCCAATTTTCAAGAACAGCGCACAGCGCTTCAAGACATTCAAGCCAACCACCCGGCTCTTTTAGCGATAAACATTCAAATCGAACGCCAACAAGGGCAACTGAATGCGCTAAAACGAGAAGGCTCAGGACCCACCCAACTCACCTTAGGCATCAACAGCGACCGCCCCAGCGGCATCGACCCGCGCAGCAACAACACCGAAAGTTTCAACATTATGGTCAACATGCCCTTTGGCGGTGCGGTCCACCTAGCCCCGAAACTGGCCGCCGCTACGGTCGAATTGAACCGCCTGTATGCCGATCGGGAGTTTTTGTACCGCAATTTAGAACAAGCCTACCACGAGGCCACACACAACCTTGAAATCGACAGGATTGAAATGGAGATAGCCGAAAACCTCAAAAACACAGCGGAACAACACTTAGCCATGATGGATAAGGCGTTTGAAGCCGGCGAAATCGGCCTGATAGACTGGTTGAAATTCCATGCCCGCACCGAGCAGGCACGCTTGAACGCCAAGGAACACGCCGTGATGCTGCAACGCGACCTAGCCTTTTACAACCAAGCCGTAGGTATCATGCCATGAACCCTAACAAGATCGGGTTATTGCTCGCCATTTTTTTGCCGGTTTGCGTTTGGGCCGACCACCACGCTATCGCGCTGTCTCCGTCACAAATCGCCAGTTTAGGCATCCGTCTGGGCAAACCGGCCAGCACCGAGCAAACCCCACTGTTGTACGCGCCCGCTACGGTGGTAATCCCACCTAGCGGCGAATACCGAGTCAGTGCAACCCAAGCCGGCTGGGTCAGAACAGTGCGTGTTGCCGCCGGAGACAGCGTCAAAAAAGGCCAGGTAGTGGCTGAGCTGGACAGCCCTGAGCTACTGAGCCTACAGCAACGCTATTTGCACGCCAACAGCGCGCTGCAGGTGCAGCAATTGGCTTACGAGCGCGACAAAAAATTGTTTGCAGAAGGCATCATCGCTCAGCGCCGTTGGCAGGAAAGCCGCAGTCTCTACCAGGCCAGCACCTACAGTGCCAACGAACACCGGCAATTGTTGGCACTAGCCGGCATGACTGACTCGGCAATCCAGCGGCTTGCACACACGCATCAGTTATCGGGCCGGCTGCCCATTCTTACGCCTATCTCTGGGGTGGTAATGGAGCAGATAGCCGTAGCGGGCGGGCGGGTGGACAACCTAGCACCCTTGTACCGCATCGCGGATTTAACCGAACTTTGGCTGGAGATCAACGTCCCGCCAGAGCGTCTAGGTGAACTCACTTTAGGCAATGCCGTGCAAGTGATCCCCCCCTCGCCGCCGCCGTCAAGCGTAGACGCCCCCCAGACAGCATTGCCAGTGACAGCCAAACTCACGCTATTAGGGCAAACGGTTAACCCAGACACCCAAGCAGTTCAGGTACGGGCATCGGTAAACAACGCGGGGCAAATCATCAAACCCGGTCAACGACTGAACGTCTTGCTCTTCAATCAGCAAGACGGCTTGGCTTTGCGTGCACCGAACACGGCCATCGCCCACCATGAAGGCCGTGCGTATGTGTTTGTACACACCCCCACCGGATTTTTGGTAACGGCCATCACCGTCATCGGCAAACACGACGAATACACCACTTTTCAGGGAGCTTTCACCGGTCAGGAAACAATCGCCCTCACCGGTACAGCGGCCTTAAAAGCCAACTGGCTGGGCTTAGGAGGCGGAGAATGATGGCTGCACTGATTCGGCTGGCCTTAAGCCAGCGGCTGTTGCTGCTGGTGGTTGTGCTGCTGTTGGCGGGCACAGGTTACCTGGCGTTTAAAAATATCCCCATCGACGCCTTTCCTGAGGTTTCCCCTACCCAGGTCAAAATTATCGTCCAAGCCCCCGGCATGACCCCGGAAGAAGTGGAAGCGCGGATCACGGTACCCATTGAAATCGAACTGCTGGGCATCCCGAACCAAGCCATGCTGCGCTCGATGGCCAAGTACGCACTCACCGACATCACCGTTGATTTTGCCGAAGGCACCGACATTTACTGGGCGCGCCAGCAAATCGCCGAACGTTTGAACGCCATTTGGGCCGAGTTGCCGCCCGGCGTACAAGGCGGCATCGCGCCGCTGACCACGCCGTTGGGAGAATTGTTCATGTTCACCGTGGAGGGCGGCAACCTCAGCCTGATGGAGCGGCGCAGTTTGCTAGATTGGGCTATCCGTCCCGCGTTGCGTACTGTCGCTGGAGTGGCCGATGTTAACGCGCTCGGCGGTTTGGTCAGAAGTTTTGAAGTCATCCCCGACAATACCCGTCTGACGGCCCGTGGCATTAGCATGCAGCGCCTGATACAGGCCCTGCAAAGCAACAACCGCAACGACGGTGCCGGGCGTTTAACGGAGGGCGAGGAAGCGTTGATTGTACGCACCGAAGGCCGTATCAAAACCCTAGCCGATGTGCGCCGCATTGTGGTCGACAGCCGAAGCGGTGTTCCGGTCACGGTAGGCGACATCGCCGAAGTCAAAATTGGCGCCCTCACCCGCTACGGCGCGGTCAGCAAAAACGGCCAAGGCGAAGTGGTCACCGGTCTGGTGCTGGGTCTGCGCGGTGCTAATGCTCGGCAAACCATCGTCGGAATTGAGCAGAAATTAGCGGAAATCAGCCAAAGCTTTCCCGAAGGCGTACAGGTCCGGGTGTTTTATAACCGCGCCGATCTGGTGGAAAAAGCCATAGACACCGTTATCGAAGCCCTAGCCCAAGCGGTGGTTCTGGTTCTGGTGTTGTTGCTGCTGTTTTTTGGCCATCTGCGCGCCGCCATTGTGGTGGCCTTGGTGTTGCCTTTGTCGGCTTTGTTCACTTTCATTTTGATGCACCAATTCGGTATGTCAGCCAATCTGATGAGCCTGGGCGGGTTGGCCATCGCCATCGGCATGTTGGTAGATGCTGCTGTGGTCGTCACCGAAAACATCACCCGTCACCTGGCACAAACGACAACAGCGCACCGGTTGCCGCGCCTTCATGTGATTTACCGCGCTACCTGCGAAGTGGCGGCACCGGTCTGCGCCGGCGTTTTAATCATCATCACCGTGTTTTTGCCGCTTTTAACCTTGCACGGATTGGAAGGCAAGTTGTTCACCCCGGTGGCATTAACCATCGTCTTCGCCTTAAGCGGCTCGCTGCTGTTGGCATTGACGGTCATTCCGGTCGCCGCCTCTTACTGGCTAAAAAACGTCCCGCACCAAGAGCCTTGGCTGCCTCGCGTAGTGCAACAAGCTTACTCGCCTGCCTTAGCCTGGTGCCTTAACCACAGTCGCCGGGTGTTTTTTGGCACGGCGCTATTATTGGCCTTAACGGTCTGGGCGGCTACCCGCATCGGCAGCACGTTCATGCCCGTCCTGGACGAGGGCGACCTCATTGTGCAACTGGAGAAACTGCCGTCCATCACCTTGGCGCAATCGGTGGCATTGGACGGACAGGTGCAAAAAAACCTGCTGGCCAAGATCCCAGAAATCAGCGCGGTAGTGTCCCGGGTAGGCTCCGATGAGCTGGGCTTAGACCCGATGGGCCTAAACGAGTCAGACACGTTTCTGGTGCTAAAACCGAAAGATCAATGGCAGGCACGGGACAAGGCACAGCTACTGGAAACCATTCGCACGGTGATGGCGCAGACACCCGGCATCGCCTTCGGCTTCACCCAACCCATCGAAATGCGGGTTTCAGAAATGCTCACCGGCGTCCGCGGCGACCTGGCCGTTAAGCTGTTCGGCCCTGACTTGCCGGTACTCAACCAAAAAGCGCGTGAAATCGCCGAGTTGCTGCGTAGCATGGCAGGTTCCAGCGATGTCCTGGTCAGCCAAAACGAGGGCATGCAGTTTCTGCAACTAACCCTCGACAAAACCGCCGCCGGTCGTTTCGGCTTAGACAGCGACCGCGTCCAAGACACACTGCGGGCGCAAATTGAAGGCTTGAATTTGGGCGTAGTCCAAGAAGGCATCAAGCGCACACCGCTACTGTTGCGCGGCGACAGCAACGCCGCCAATATCGGCAGCCTGCAAATTGCCTTGGCTGATGGCGGCCACATCCCGCTCAGCGCAGTCGCCCACCTGGCCGAAACGGAAGGCGTGGTGTCGGTACAGCGCGAACGCGGGCAACGCTTTAGTGCGGTACGCTGCACTGTTCAAGGCCGGGATTTGGTCGGCTTTGTCGCCGAGGCCCGGCAGTTGGTCGCCAAAACACTCACCGTACCCGCCGGCTACACGGTAGAATTTGGCGGCCAGTTCGAGAACCAACAACGCGCCGCTGCCACCTTGTTGGTGGTTGTACCTATTTCTTTGGGGCTGATTTTTTTGCTGCTATTTTCCACCTTAGGGTCCGTTCGGCAGGCGGTGCTGGTGTTGTCAAACATTCCCTTGGCCTTGGTGGGCGGCGTGTTCGCGCTGTGGTGGTCGGGCGAATACCTGTCGGTGCCGGCTTCAATTGGCTTTATCGCTTTGTTGGGTATTGCCGTACTCAACGGCGTGGTGATGGTGAGCTATTTTAATCAATTGGCTGCCACCGGCCTAGAGAGTACCGAGGTGGTGCGGCTGGGTTCGTCACGGCGCTTGCGGCCGGTGCTGATGACCGCGAGCATCGCCGCCTTCGGTCTGGTGCCGCTGCTGTTCGCTACCGGTCCGGGTTCTGAAATTCAAAAACCCTTGGCCATCGTGGTCATCGGCGGCTTGCTGTCGGCGACTTTATTAACCTTGTTTTTGTTGCCGATGCTGTACCTGCGCTTTGGTTTGTCCCGCCACGGCAGTGCCGCGTTGCAGAAGGCGGCCTTATGAGTGTTGATCAAGACTACCTGTTAACACTGGATGTCGCGCCCAGATTGGCGGAGACTGTCATCGATTTTCTGCTTTTGCAAGAATTTGCACACGGGTTCCGCAGCCACACCGTCTATGTACACCACCATGAACACCACCGCTTGTCATTGGCTGAACAAGTAACCGGCAAACAAAAACACCTGCGTTTTCAACTGTATCTGGACGCTGGCGGTTTGCCGCATTTTTTAGGGGCGCTTAAACGGGAGCTGGCGGGTTCTAAAATCGGCTATACGGTGGTGCCGGTGACGGAAAAAGGCGTTCTTTAAGACAGCCGTCTTAACGGGCAGTGCTGGCCGCTCAGGCCTGTTCTAAGAAGGCCTCAAACATCAGCAGCGACCAAATCGGCGCGGCGTAATCGTGCTGGCCGCTTTGGTTCTGGTCTAGCATCTGCTGGATGAAATCGGTGTTGAACAAACCGCAATCGGCCAGGGTTTCGCCCAGCAAGGCAGCACGCACGGGTTGTTTTAATGCGCCTTTAAACCATTGGTTAAGGGGTACGGCAAAGCCCATTTTCGGGCGGTACAAAATGTCGGCGGGCAAATACGGCTCAAGAGCTTTTTTGAATATGTATTTGCCTTCACGGCCTTTCAGCTTCAACTCCGGCGGCAAGGTAGCCAGCCACTCCACCAGTTTGTGGTCTAACAGCGGCACGCGCACTTCCAGAGCATGGGCCATGCTGGCACGGTCTACTTTTGTGAGGATGTCGCCGGGCAAATAAGTTTTCATGTCCAGGTATTGCACCAGCGACAAAGGCGAATCGGTGGGGGCATCCGCCGCGTGGCGCCGGAAAACCTCCACCGCTTCATAGCCTTGCAGCTCGTTTTTGAGCCGTTGGCTGAACAGTTTGCCGCGCAATTCGTTGCTAACCAAGGACACACTGTGGAAATAACCGGACAACGAATCGCGGCCTATGGACGCTAACGTGGATTTAGCACGGAACAGCTTCGGTGCCCCCTCAGCCTTAGGGTACATCCGCCCTAAGGCACTGAACAACGGAACCCTAAGGCCGTCGGGGAGCCAGGAACGCATTTTATCCTCATGGTAATGCCAGCGGTAGCGACTGTAACCGGCCACGTTTTCATCGCCGCCATCACCCGACAGCACCACGGTGACTTGTTTTTTCGCCAGCTCACAGACGCGGTAGGTAGGCAAAGCCGAGCTGTCGGCATACGGTTCATCGTACATCCCGGCTAAGTGCCGGATCAGGCCGTAATCGTCGGAGCCGACGTACTCGGTACGGTGGTCGGTGCGGTAGCGAGCGGCCACTTGCGCTGCAAAGTGCGCTTCGTTAAAAGCCGGGTCGCCAAAGGCAATCGAACAGGTGTTCACCGGTGCCGGTGACGCACCCGCCATCATTGCCACCACCGCGCTGGAATCCACGCCGCCGGATAAAAACGCACCCAGCGGCACGTCGGCGACCATGCACATGGCTACCGCCTCGCGCAGGCGCACGATCAACTCCTCGGCCACCGCCTGCTCGCTGGCAAACGGCTGCGGCGCAAACTGCACATTCCAGTATCGGCGCGGGCGGCATTCAATGCTGCCACGCGGCAATACCAAGCAAAAACCGGGTTCGAGTTTGTAGACGTTTTGGTAGACGGTTTTTGGCTCGGGTATGTAACCGAAGCCAAAATAGTCTTCAATCGCGCTCGGGTCCAGAACTTTAGGCAATCCCGGGTGCTGCTTAAGGGCTTTTAGCTCCGAACTGAACACAAACTGGCCGTCCGGCAACAGCGCATAAAACAGCGGCTTAATCCCTAAGCGGTCACGCGCCAAAAACAGCGTTTGCTGAGATCGATCCCAAATGGCAAAAGCGAACATGCCGCGCAACCTGTCTACACAAGCCTCGCCCCAAGCCTGCCAGGCGTACAGGATGACTTCGGTGTCGCAGTGGCTGGCAAAGCGGTAGCCTAGGGCTTCCAACTCTTGGCGCAAGTCCATGAAGTTATAGATCTCGCCATTGTAGGTCAAAACAGCATTGCCATCCCGGCTCACCATCGGCTGTTGGCCACCGCTCAGGTCGATAATTGACAGCCGCCGATGCCCTAATCCTAAACCCGGCTCGATATGCAACCCACCTTCATCAGGACCGCGATGAAACTGGCTTTCGTTCATTTGGTTCAGTACTTTACGGTCAATAGGCCGCTGCCCTGTCACATCAAAAATACCGACAATACCGCACATGGTGTAACCTTTTTGGTAGAAGTAAAGGGTAAACAGCTCGGTGACAACTTAACTTAGGTCGGCAAAGAGGCGGCACACGCTCTAAGGAGCCGGGCTGTTATGGGCCGTCCAAAAACCCGCACAGCCTGCGGACATTTTCTTGCCAGCTAAAATAGCTTTGGATGAAAGCGCGGTTTTGTGCGGCGGGCAAGTGGTCTTGCGCCAACCAATCGGCCATGATCCCGGCCCATTGCTCGGCTTGGTCGCTGACCGAAACCGCCAAACTGCCGTCATGCCCGATGCCTTCCATGGCCGCTGGCGTGGCCAGCACCTGCTTGGCCATCGCCATCGCCTCCAGCACTTTGTTCTGTATGCCACGGGCGATCCGCAGCGGGGCCACGGCGAAGTGAGCATGGGCCAAGTAGGGGCGGACATCCGGCACCGCGCCGGTGACGGTAATGCGCGGGTTATCCGCCAACTGCCGGACTTCTTGGGTGGGTTTGCCGCCGACAATATAAAACGTGGCCCCGGAACAACGTTGCCACAGCAACGGCATGACTTGCCTGGCAAACCACACCACGGCATCGGCATTGGCCCAGTAATCCATAGCACCGGTGAAGACAATGGCGCGTTCCCGGGCCGGAAACGGGCAGGCAAAAACCTGACCGGGGTCGAAATAATCCGTATCCACGCCGTTGTTGACGGAATCGATTTTGCCGGATTCCACGGCGGCCAAGCGCCTGAACAAATCGGCCTCCTGCGCCGATACAAACAAGCTTCTGTTCGCTTTTTGGGCGATGCTTTGTTCAAAGGCCAATAATTTTTTGGCTTCACGGGCATACACCCAACGCGCCAGGCCGTGCTTTTTTTCGGCGTATTGCCGCCACTTGTCGGAATCGACATCGACGAAATCGACCACCACGTCCAGCGGGTCCCAGTGTTCGACAAACTGCGCCATTGCCCCGGAAAACACCAACACTTTCTTGATGTTGTGCCGGGCGATGGTGTCCCGAACCCACGCTTGCAACGCCGGGCTTTGGTAATACGGCACACTCAGCGCTTGGCCCGTCAACAGGCCTTTAAGGCTTTTGGCCTTGGCCCAGGACCGGTTTAAGTCGTGATAGCAAGTCCCCGCGCATAAGGCGTCGGTCTGGGCGGTGTGCTGGCGGTCGGCCGGGTCGTCGATGAACGTGCCCAAAAACACCCGGTAACGCCCGGCGAGATGTTTCAAGAAATGGTAAGAGCGGATTTTGTCGCCTTTATTGGGCGGGTACGGGATGCGGTGGGCCAAAAACAGCAGGTTTTCCATGCGTCAGCCTAAATCTTTGGATAAGAACGGGCCGATAAACTGGCTGACCGGCAACGGCAAGCGTTTCCAAGCGGCGATGAAGCGTTGGTATTTGGGGTTTAACGGGTTAATGTCGGGCATGGCTTCGGCCTTGACCAAATGGTATTCGTAATACAATGGCTCCGGCGTGAAACCCCAGTTTTTCTTGAAGCTGTAGGAGCCGGTGCCCACTTTGCTGCGCCCGTAGTCAAACACCGTCACGCCTTTTTCCACCGCCCTGCGCATCACTTCCCAATACATAAAGTCGTTGCCTTTCAAGTCCCGCGCCAACTCGGTGCCGCCGCCGTAATACGGCAGCACTTCATTGCGGAAATAAAAATTCATGACGCTGGCGATCAAGCGGCCTTCATGCTCGATGCTAACCACTTCACACCGGTCGTTAAAAACGTCTTTCAGCGTTTGGAAGTATTTTTTTGAAAACACGGGCGTGCCCAAATTGCGGACGCTCTCGGAATAGGCCCGGTACAAGCGGTCAACGCCGGCATCGACGGTGCTGGTCAAACCCGCCTCGATGCCTTTCCTGACCATAGCCCTTTGTTTTCTGGGGATGGCCAGCAGGTTTTTTTCGATCTCGGGTTCGAGTTGTTTGCGGAACGTCACATACAAATCTTTATAGGGCCGGGCAGTATTTTGCCGTTGCCGATTGCGAATTTCCAGGCTGTCTACGCCCAGCTCCTCGGCCAATTGGCAGGCTTTAGCATCCAGTTCGGCATGGCTTTGCAGGTTGGACGCCACTATGCCGCCGTAGACACAAAAGGCGGTGGACACCAGATTGTTACCGAACAACCGGCTGTTGACATGCACCAACGGAAAAATGCCGGTGACTACGCCGTCCTGCTCGGCATAAAGATAATGGCAGCGGTGGCCAAACGCGCGTTCAAGCACGGTTTTCCAACCAGACAGGTGAAAAAAAGTGGCTTCGGGGCAGTTTTGTACAAAGTCATCCCACAAGCCGTAATCAGCGGCTTCCAGCACCTTTATCATGATTGCTCCCTCATCGGCGTCAAAAAAACAGTTTCCACGGTGTCCCAGGCAAAGTCGTGCAGCAGCCGGTCAAGGCGGTGTTCCATTTTATCCAGGTTCAAATAATGGCGCAGGTGGGTCTTCCAAGCAATGCCCGTTTGGCGCGGCTGATCGGGGTCGATTTCCCAAGGGTGGAAATAAAAAATGCAGGGCTGCTGTTCGCGCCGGTTAACGTGTTGCAATGCCCAGCGCGAGAAAAAATAAGGATACAGCCGAAAAAATCCGCCGCCGCCGCAGGGCCGGTTGCTGTTTCCCAGCCGTAACGTGGTGATGGGGATTTCGGTAAAATCGCAACCGGGCAATGGCCGGTAGGGGAAACGTGGGGCGTCCGGGATGCCGTACAAGTCGTGCCGGACTGGATAGATGCTTGAGCTATAAAGGAAACCCTCTTCCTGCAACACGCCTAACGCCCACAAATTGTTGGCATTGATGGAATAACTGGCGGCACGGTAGCCTTTAACTTTAACACCGCCTAAGTCTTCGAGTAGGTGCTTGCTTTTTCTAATGTCGGCGCGAAACTGCTCCGGCGTTTGCTCGGTGACGCGAATATGCTCATAGCCGTGACAGGCCAATTCATGGCCTTCAGCGACGATGCGTTCGATTAGTTTAGGGTACCGTTCAGCCACCCAACCTAGGGTGAAAAAAGTGGCTTTGACGCCCCGTTCAGCGAACAAATCAAGGATGCGGTTGGTGTTTGCCGCCACCCGGTGCGGCAAGGAATCCCATTGCTGCCTGCTGATGTAAGGTTCAAACGCCGATACTTGAAAATAGTCCTCGACATCGACGGTCATGGCGTTTTTTTTGCTCACAAAATTCCCCAAACGTTAACGATAAAGCCGCTTAATAGACAAAAAACTTCACAGTCGCTTAGGATTTTAAGCGGTTAAACGGTTGATGCCCTGCCTAAAACCTCGTGAATATCACGCAAGAGTTTTTCTAAAACCAGCACCCGCTGCTCTAAGCCTTCCTTAACCGGAACCAAGTCGGTAGCCTGGGCGTGGTTTGGGTCAACATCGGCAAGAAACCGCTCTTCTTCAATGTCGGCAATCACCTGTTGAATGACAGGGGCATCAATGACTTGCAATTCAGAAACGTAGCCAAACAGCAAAACCCTGTCACATAAAGCGTTGATTTTTCTTGGTATTCCTTCGGAGTAAGCGGAAATCAAGGGGAATGCACTGTCGCTAAACTGCGGTCTTTGCTGCCAACCTGCTTTGTGTAGGCGGAACAGAATGTAGGCTTTGGTTTCCTGTCCATCGAACGGCTTAATTTGGCATGTTGCCACTATCCGTTGTTTTAATTGTTCCATTTCTGGCAGGAACAGTTTTTCCAGCAACTGGTTTTGGCCTACGAGAAACGTTTGGAACAGCGACTTTCCAGCCATCTCGAAGTTAGACAACATGCGTAACTCTTCTAAGGCTTCATTGGATAGGTTTTGCGCCTCATCGACAACCAGCAATACTTTTTTCCCCTGCATCGCCTGATCGATAAAAAAGCGTTCCAAACCGACCAATAAACTGGCCTTATCCAAGCCTTTAAAGTTAAGCTTAAACGCCGAGGTAATGGTTTTTAGCAAATCATCGGCATTCAGTTGCGATGAAACAATGACCGCTAAAACCACTTTGGACTTGTTCAATATGCCAACCAACTGTTTTACCAGAAGGGTTTTTCCGGTTCCCGGTTTACCGGTAATGACAATAAAACCTTCGCCCTGGGTCAAGCCATAACGCATGTACATCATGGCTTTTTGGTGCACGCTGCTGTCAAAGTAAAATTCTGTGTCAGCGTTAAGCTGAAACGGTCTTTTACTGAGCTTATAAAAACCGTCATACATTCTCAAAAACTCACAAACAAGCTAGCGGTGGCACGATTTTCTTGGAATGTGTTGTCGGCATTGCCTGATATTTGGTTCAAATGGCGGTATTCTAGCCTGCCGGTGAGTCGGTTGGTGATGACGCGGTTCATGCCGATGGCAACATCATAGCGGTTATCTGTAGTGTTCCCCCTTTCTCTGTCAATGAATTGCCAGCCGGGTGAAAAAAAAGCGGTTGTTCTAGGAGCAAACTGCCAATTCCAAAAACCGTTGACCCCGCTCACTATCTCATTATTGTCAGGAGATAACAGAAAAGTGCGGTTTTCTAAAAAGCCGCTGACACCAAAAATACTTTTCCCTGTGAGATAGGAAAACGACAAATTCCACAATTTTCTTTCTATCACTTCATCTGTCAAAGTGGGAATGTTAAATAACAACCGCACCGGCTGGTTGACGAGCGGGTCGGGATTTAAATCCACCGTCACCGAATGTTGTTGCATCAAAATAGCTTGGGTGGTGGTGGTGTCGTTGTCGTGGCGCAAAACCAAATTGGATCTTTGTTTACGGTAGGCCAAAAAAGTCTGCCAGGTTTGTCCCGTGTTCAGGCCCACTTCGTTGTCCCTGAATGTCGTCACCCAGTTAAGCCTTCTATTCGGGGACAGGTTGACGGTGACAAAACGGTTGTTGCCGTAGCCTGCCGAAATACTGTAATAATGGCTCGGGTGCCATTGAGCACCTAAGGTATAGAAAAAACCATTGGTTAAACTGCGTGCGGCTTGAAAGCTGTTGTTGGCGTGTCCACCTTGGGCAATCAGGCTAAATTGCCTGTTAATGAACACATTCACGGTGCCGTTGGTGTTTTGGAAACCCACGTTGTTTTCATCGGCTGCCCGAAAATTATTGGTATTGATGAACGACAAACCCCAACTAACCCGCCGGAACTCAGGCCCACTGTTTAAAAAAACTTGCTGGCCCACATTAATGGAATCAGAAAAAACGCTTTGATCTGCCCCAGAGCTCAGGGTATCAAAATTGACTTGGAGCAATCCGTTAGCATAATTACCAAAGCGTGTACGCCAGGTTGGCGTAATGCCAAAAGTACCCACATCGACCCGGCCTCCAGCACCTGCAATGTTGTCATTGGCAATGCGCCGGTTGTCTGTATTTTGTTGGCTTAATGAGCCACGGGTATTAATAAAAAAACGCTGGGGTATGAGCATCAAGCTTTGGTTAGCCTGTAGCTGGTTGAATACGCTAACACCGCCGTCGCCCCTGGCGTTGTACAGATTTTGCATTCTATAGTTTAAATTAAACAATGACTTAGCTGATTGCCCAAACAGTGAAACGCCCGGATTCAAGGCGCTTACAAACGCGCTTTGCCGGTCTTCAGCACCTTCAAGGGTGATGTTGTCGGAAAAAATTTGCTCGGCTTGAAGAAACGGGGTTACTTGCCAACTAACGCCATAACACAGCTTACTGCACCCGACCAAGGCCAATCGAAGCAGCAAGGCAAATAATTTTTCACTGTTTTTCATGGTTCGGGGTTTCGTGGATAACTGATGATTGACGGCCATAATGACCGTACCCATACCCGTACCCGTACCCGTAATAGCCGCCCATAGGCCCAAGAAACGTTTTATTGAGTACCACCAGCACTACATCGCAAGACGACAGTTTGTCAACCGACATTTTAACCATGTTTTGCAAGGTTTGTTCTGCCTCAACCACAAACACCACTTGACCGACCAGCTTAGCGAGCACATCGGCTTGGGTTGCTGCCAGCAGTGGCGGGGAGTCGAAAATGACAATCCTGTCCGGGTAACGGCTGCTTAGTTCAGCGGCAAAATCAGCCATTTTTTTACTGGACAACAGCTCTGTGGAATACCTGTGCAGCTTACCCGCTGCGATAATACTCAAACCTGGAAGATTTGTGCTCAATTCTATGTCGGTATAGCGAATGTCGGTTCTTTCCAGATAATCAATCAGGCCGTATGTGGCATTTATGCCTAGCGTTTTTGAAATTGAAGGCCTTGCCACATCGGCATCAATCAACAAGACGTTTTTGTCGCGCTCGTGTGTGATGCTAATGGCCAGGTTTATTGCGTTAAAAGTTTTTCCTTCGCCAGGGACGCTGCTGGTCACTAATACTAAATTGGGTCTCTTTATCCCACTGCTGGCCGCACCGAAGGCATTTTCCAGCAACGGCCTTTTGATATTCCTCATTTCTTCAACCAAACGGGTATTGGTATCTTTGGGTGTCAAAAAACCCATTTCTGCCAACCGCTCCCAGTTGATTTCAAATCGGTTTTGCTTGTTCTTTTCGAGTAACGGATCAACAGGCGTACCGCTTACCTCGGTATCAAGTTGTTTTTCTTCAGGAGGGGGGCTTATTTCCTGACTGACATTTTCAATTTCATGCGCACGGAAGCCCGTTTCCTTGCTGGTTGCTTTGAAGAACGCCTTGTCAATGATACCCATATTGTCCTTAATTGAAGTATTGAAAAGCCTTAGACGAGGCGTGCTAAAAATTCGGGCTTAAGTTCCAGCAATGTCAATACAAGAAAACCGGCATACGTTGTCAAGAGTCCGAAGAAGGCAGCACTGAACACGAGAAGATCTTGTTTGGTTTTTTTATTTTGCAGCGGACTGGTCCTTAAAGTGACCGTCCCTAAAATTGGAAAGCCGGTGATACTTCTTAGCTGAGACAAAGACATGACGGTTGGCCTAAGCAGATAAAGACCTAGAGCCGTCATAACGCCAACTCCAATGCCACCGATGAATACCAACGAAAATAACAGCACCCGGTTTGGAGACGAGGGTTTTAACGGCAGATTGGGAGGATCTGAGATTTTGAACTTCAAGGCTTGAACTTGATCGTCGGCTTTTTTGGACAAGTTAGCCGTTTCACGACTCGCTAGAAGCTGCTCGTAATTTTTTTTGACGGATTGATAGTCACGGTTTAGGTTGTACAGCTGCGTTTCCACTGAAAGCTTTGAATCTAAATGCAATTGAGATTGTTGCAGTTGTTGTTCGTAGGCTTTAATTCGCGATTGCACGGAAGCTATGTTAGCCTCAACGGCATTCATCTCAATTTTTATGGTCTGTAGATAAGGATTTGATTTAACAGCATTATCAACAACACCTTGTGCAGAAATTTTAGATTTTTTGGCCGCGTTAATTTGTTTTAATTTGCCCAGTGTTTTATCGATATAAACCACTTCTGGATGGTTTTCAGTGTATTTAACAAGCAAGTCATCTTTCTTTTTTTCCAGTTCAGCAATTTTTATATCTTCTTGCGTTTGCGTGGTCTCGGTATCTGACACTAAGCCCCACTCCTCATCTGAAGCTAGGGAGTCATCCAATTGTTTTTTTAGCGTGTCTCTTTTCGAAATTTCTTGATCCAAAAGCAGTTTTCCTGCGTCGAGTTCGATTTTAATTTTTTGAATTTCACTAATATTATCAAAGCCCTGCCCTGGTAGCTGACCTAAATTAGCCCGTTTAAAATTTTCCATGGCTTTTTCGGCATTTCTTAAGCGGTCTTCGTGCTCGCGTATTTGTTCATCGATAAACTGATGCGCTTTATCAACACCTTCAAGCGTAGATTGCTGGGTTTGTTCTGAAAAAACCGTCAGCACGGCTTGCACCACGTTTTTTGCCTTATTGGGTTCTTTGGCTTCGTATTTAATTTCAAAAATTTCATCTTTACCACCGGCAATTTGGATGTCTTTTTTTAATTGATTGATCAGATCTTCCAGTTCGCCCGGGGTTTTGACATTTTTGTTCAAATCCGACAAGTTAACGATTTTTTCTATGTTGGTGTTGGTAAACATCAAAACCCTCATAACACGCAACAAGGCCCCAACATCGGTCTGGACGGTCATCCCTCTCAATAGTGGCTGAAGCATGGTGCGGGTTTCCACATGAACCTTGGCTTCTGAGGTAAATTTATCTGGAAGCACGGCCACCACCAGCCATCCTGCTAAACAAACCACCCAGGCCACCATCAAACCCATCCATTTGTATTTTACAATCCCTTTTAAATAACCAATTATTTCAGTTAGTTGTTCTTGCATTATTGCCCAGCCCTCGCTCTCTTTAGAACATTTTTTGGCCAAACCATTAGCCGCAACCACCCATCCTAAACTTACAGACCTTTGATTAGAAAAATCCTTTATAAAATCCGGTACATCAAATAACGCCCGTTTAATTGCAAAATTTCGCTTTCCTTGCTGTCAAAAGTAAGTCTCTGGAATGATTACAATATCTCCTGGCATGATTTTTACGTTGGCTGTTAAATCAGCCTCTTCAATCAGGTCTGTGATTCTAATTCCAAACCGCTGCTGCTCACCATCGACCGTGCGGATAATGCTAGCCCTATTGCCATCTGCAAACGGCCCTAATCCGCCGAGTTGTACCATTAAATCCAGCAAGCTCATGCCTTTTCGATACGGCAACGATTGCGCCGAATACCCAGACCCACCGCCCATACCCATACCCATACCACCCATACCCATACCACCGCCCATACCACCGCCACCCATACCCATACCACCGCCCAT
>DBNW01000075.1:26787-42937 GCA_002299425.1 Methylococcaceae bacterium UBA662
CCGCCCATACCCATACCACCGCCACCCATACCACCACCGCCACCTGCTAATTGGCCAATAACCCTTACTTGCTGACTATAAATACCTTCAAAGCCTTGTAACATGATGACAATTTTTGGATCCCTGACAAACTTTGACAGGGTTTTTTCCATTTGTCTTGCCAATTGAGACGGCGTTCTACCCGATGCCAGCAAATCCTCGGCCAAAGGAATGGTAATTTTGCCATCAGGCCTTACCGTCACCGTGGTAGACAAATCAGGATTGCCCCACACAAAGATATTCATGCTATCACCCGGACCTATGATATAGGTGTAGTCGGTCAGGACGGCTATATCCTCATCAAGAAGCTGAGGCGGCCTTTTACTACAGCCGACCTGTAACACGACACAAGCCAACACAATCCAGAGTAATGTCATTTTAAGCATTAGGGCTTTACCGTTTGTCTATGGCCTAGGAAAAATAAAAACTAGAGTCTCCACAAGTTAACACCTTCAGGGGTGTTAGTTTTATCCAGCTTGGCTTTAACATCAACAACAATACCCGCACCACCCTCCAACAGGTTTTTTATGTAAGGCCAACCCTTATCCAAGAAATACTGGTGGGGTACCGCCAGTACGATCACCTGAGCCAATGCTAATGCGGCCTCATTGTCTACTACATCAATCTGGTATTCTTCTTTAACCTCATGCGCATCGGCCAATGGATCAAAAACTTGAACCCGGACACCGTAAACCAACAATTCAGACACCGTGTCTATCACGCGCGTGTTTCGCGTATCCGGGACATTTTCTTTAAAGGTAAATCCCAGTATCGTCGCAACACAGCCCTTTACGCTGTATCCAGAGCGGATCAGCTCTTTGATGGTTTGGGTCGCGATAAACGTACCCATGCTATCGTTAATGCTCCTGCCTGACAGTATCACCTGCGGCGTGTAGCCCAGAGTGGCGGCTTTGTATGTTAAGTAGTAGGGATCCACTCCAATGCAATGACCACCCACCAGACCCGGCTCAAAAGGCAAAAAATTCCATTTGGTTGAAGCCGCCATCAATACATCGCGGGTATCGATACCCAGCTTATTAAAAATCAGGGCCAATTCGTTCATTAACGAAATATTCAAATCCCTCTGGGTGTTTTCAATCACTTTTGCCGCTTCCGCTACTTTTATCGTAGCGGCTTTGTGAACCCCTGCCAACACCACACTGCTATAAACCGCAGCAACAACTTCCAGCGTCTCGGACGTGTCACCCGATACGACTTTGGTGATGGTTTTAAACGTGTGAATTTTATCTCCAGGGTTGATACGTTCTGGAGAATAGCCCACATTAAAATCCCTGCCCCAAACCAAGCCTGATTCTTTTTCTAAAATCGGGATACATTCCTCTTCTGTCGCTCCGGGGTAAACGGTAGATTCATAAACGACAATATCACCTTTTTTTAGCTGCTTGCCTAGCGTCCTTGAAGCTGAAATTAAAGGGGATAGATCAGGTTGCTTGGCTTGGTTAATGGGTGTCGGAACAGCAACAATATGAAAATCAGCACGTTGCAATTCATTTGCATTACAGGTAAAGACGATATTGGATGATTTTAATTCGTCTAAAGACACTTCACCTGTCCGCTCAATGCCTTCAAGCAACTCGTTTATCCTCACCTGATTGATATCAAAACCGATGACATTTTGTTTTTTTCCAAACTCAATCGCCACCGGTAAACCTACATACCCCAGCCCTATAACAGATATTTTTCTTTTATGATCATTCATTAGGCGACACCGTAATACGATTTATACCAATCTACAAATTGACCAATGCCCTCTTTAAGTGGGGTTTGGGGTTTATAGCCAAAGTCCGTTACTAAGTCGCTTACATCGGCATAGGTGTCCGGTACATCACCTAATTGCAAGGGCAATAAATTTTTTTTTGCTTCTTTTCCCAAACAGTCCTCCAGTGTTCTAATAAAATCCATTAGGTTTACCGGGTTATTGTTGCCAATGTTATAAACCCGATAAGGAGACTGACTGGTTCCAGGGTCCGGCTTGTCACCGCTCCACAGTGGGTTGGCTGTTGCCGGTTGATCTATCACCCTAACAACACCTTCGACAATATCATCGACATAAGTAAAATCTCGACGGTGATTCCCGTAATTAAACACCGCTATGGGATTGCCTTGCAAAATGCTTTGTGTGAATAAAAACAAGGACATATCCGGCCTTCCCCAAGGCCCGTAGACGGTAAAAAAGCGCAGACCTGTGGTTGGTAGTTTATACAAATGGCTGTATGTATGCGCCATTAATTCATTCGCTTTTTTACTGGCCGCATAAAGCGATACCGGATGATCAACATTATCATGTACAGAAAATGGCATATTCGTGTTTGCACCGTAGACCGAACTTGACGAGGCATACACTAAATGTCCAACCGAGGTTTTTCGGCATCCCTCTAAAACATTCATAAATCCGACAATGTTAGCTTGTATGTAGGCGTGGGGATGGGTAAGCGAATACCTAACGCCCGCTTGTGCGGCAAGGTGGGCGACGCTAAGAAATTGTCCGGATTCAAACAATTTTTCTATTGCGACAGCATCGACGAGGTCGGTTTTAAAAAATTTAAATCCAGGATACTTTTCCAGCCGTTCCAACCTTGAACGTTTTAACCTGACATCATAGTAGTCGTTGAGGTTATCAACCCCTACCACCTCATCCCCTCTTTCCAGCAACCTAATACTTAAGGCGGATCCGATAAAGCCTGCAGCACCTGTAACCAGTATTTTCAAAACGACCCTCCAAATTGGCTCTTGCGTCCAAGTTTTAATTAAAAACTAACCTGCTTGCTCTGTAATTTGTTTTAACAAAAGCTCCGATTTTTTTTCAACCTCAGGCATTCCTTTGCGTTTTGCAAGATCGATAGCCTGCTTCAATTCGGATATTGCCGAACCTGAATCGCCGTTTTGATGGTATGCAAAAGCCAGATGGTATTTAAAAACAGCCTCATCCGGTGCATCAATGACTACCTGCCTGAGCACCTCCAGACCCTCTTTAGTGCGCCCGGCCTGGATCAATGCCCAACCGTAAGTGTCTCTTAGATTGGGATTCGGGTGATTTTTAAATTGCTCCGCCAGCACCACAGATCTGGCAATTTTTTCAGGGTTTTCATAATAGTCTGCCAAAATGGAGGCCAAGTTATTAACGGCCAGAGTATTATTGGGGTCTCTTTTGATTAAATCTTCGTAGATCAAAACGGCTGAATCCCAATCACGCTGGCCTTCGTAAAATGAAGCCAACGCAAGCGACAAACGGGTATCTCCTGGATTCAGACCAATTCCTTTCTGCAAAACTAGCAAAGCGGCTTCAGGGTTTTTTTGAATCATGTGCGCCCTAGACAACAGCAGGTATGACTGAGTGACTTGGGGATTATTTTGCACAAGCCGCTCCAATAACCCTATCGCTTGATTGCTTTTATTCTCGGCCAAATAAACATTAGCCAGCAATGCCACGGCAGGTGCGTTATTGGGATTTTTTTTCAGCAGGTCGTTCAAGTACGAAATCGACTCAGGCCTTTTGTTTAATTGCTCGTACGAAGCCACCAAACCCAGTAAAGCACTTTCATTTTCAGGCAGTTTTGCTAGCAGGTCTTGGTACAGACTAATGGCTTTTTGATAGTCTTTTTTGTTTCTTAAAATTTCGGCTTTTGAAAATAAGGCCAAATTTTGGGCTACCGTATTGTTCATGCCAGACAGTGTTTCGATAATTTTTTCTGCCTCGCCCAACTCCCCTGCCGCCAAATTCAACTTGATCAGGTTTTCTAGTAGAACCAAATTTCCAGGCACAAACTTTATAGTTTGTTCGAGCAAAGCCTTTGCCTGCTGGGTGTCATTTTTTTGCAGCAGTTTGTTATAAACGTAATCAAAAGCATTTAAGTTGGCGGGGTTGTATTCCAGCGCCTTGGTAAAAAAAGCGTCCGCCTTCTGCGCTTCGCCCTTGCTTAAATAAGCCTGGCCCAACAAAAACTGCACCAAGTCAGACTTAGGTTGACTCCAGCTTACTTTATCCAGCAAATTGATGGCATCATCGTACTGCTTTTTTTCAAGCAGTAGTTTGGCTTTTACAATTTTGGCATCGTCATAATTGGGATTATCTGCCAGAACTTCTTCGGCAAGCGCAGAAGCTTTGTCCCAATCTTTTAATGCCAAAGCATTATTTGCTAACAGTGTCTGGGCTGCGTGAACAAATTTGGAATCACCCCCCGTCTGTATAATTTTTTGAAGCACCGAGTTTGCCTCATCGTATTTTTTCTTACTGACCATCCACTGGGACAGTGCTAAAAGCATGCCGGGCTTATTTTTGTTTTCATCGACAAAGTGATGAAACTGCGTGGTTAGCAACTCGCCAAACCCATGCCTGGACAAGATAAATTCCAGCAAGACAATTCTCGACTGAAGGTCCTCAGCATTGAGGGCAACCACTTCCCTCAATAATTTCTCGGCATCGTCGACTTTTCCCATTTGCGCCAATTCTTTGACTAAAACTATTTTTAAGTCCCTGTTTTTTGGAAATTCGTTTATCAAGTTCTGATAATCACTGATTATGGCCGTTTCGTTTTTTTCCTTAGCATGAAACTGAATTCTAAGCAAATGCAGGGCAATGTTTTTTGGGTCTGATTTTATGGCCTGGTCGATGAATGCAAGCGCATTTTTAACATCCCCTTTTTTGGCATAGAGAGCTGATTTTAAAGACAATGCGGCAGCATTGCTGGGACCGTCCTGCAACACCTCATCGACGATGGCTAATGCCTCGTCGAATTTGTTTTGCTTGAACAAAAAAGAAGCTTTGAGTATTTTAACGTCTGTGTTTTTGCTGAAGTTTTGGCTTAAGAACGCAATTTGTTCGCTTACCTGTGCATCCTCGCCTAACAGTAAGAGCAAATTCCCCAGCTTCAGCCTGGCTTCAATATGAGTGGGGTCAAGCTCTATCGCTTTAAACAAATTTCCCTTCATCTCCTTAAAATTTCGATTTTTTTCATCCAGCAAAGCCAGATAATAGTACGTCTCGGCAGTACTTTTATCGGATTGGCTGGCTGTTTTTAACTCCAATTCTGCTTTTGCAAATTCGCCTTTATGAAGGTATTCAACGCCTTTTTCTAAATGCGCTTTAGGATCTTCTTCTTTATTACAGGCTGGCAGTGTCGCAACCACTGTAGCCAGCATCATTGCGGATACATAATTTTTTTTAACGTGCTGAATCATGACGGCCCTGGTGTTAATGGTATTTATTCGAAAGCGGCGTTAAAGTCAGTGCAAATTTACAGCGTGCACTTACTTTAAACAACCTTAAATTTTACAAAAATTCTGCTTACTGGCCTGCCTGAAAACAAAAAACACTGCCTAAGTGGGCGGTAAGAAAAAATTCTTCGGTCATTTTTTTGCAAAAAAAAAGGCCTTTAACAAGGCCTTTTGTTGCTAACCAGCGATTTTTCACGCGTTTTCCAGAATAGACTTAGCAACCATTTTCTGCTCTTGAGTGCCGTTTTCCAAAACCTGGGTTGCAATGCTTCTGGCAGATTGGTTGTCCCCCATATCCACATAAGCCAAGGCGAGGTCTAGCTGTAGCTCGATTTCATCAAGGTCTGCCAAGTTTTTAGTGGCTGCATTCGGGTTATCGCCTCGATTCGGCAACTGCTCGATCGCTGTGTTAAAGTCAAAATCGTCATCGAAGTTTGGTCCGGCACTGCTGTCCTTGAAGGCCACAGCCCTCCCATGCGAAAGGTTTGACGCTCTGTCGGCCTGGTCATTTGCCTCGAATGTAGGGAATTCATGAAGGTAGGCGTCGCCGCCAGCCTGGTCTGGGACAGGGGTTTTATTCAGGTCCGATGCGTTCACTTGGTTGCTTTCAAGCTCGATTTCAGGCAGATCGGCTAAATAAAATTCTACCGGCTGATTGTTGGGTTTAGGTTCATCGAACTCAGAAAAATCGCCTTCCTTATTAAAAATGCTGGCGGTAAAGTTTTTGGAATCAAAACTGGGCTGGCTATCTGCTGTGGACGCTTTTTGCTCCGCTTGACCAAACAAGTGATCGAACGAAGCCAAATCAAAGTCAGTGTCATCAAACAGGTTGTCCGAGGCTTGCTGTCCCAGCGTTTCTTTATCGCCCAGCGCAACGGACTGCTTGTTGGCCAGTGTTTGATAGCCCGTGGTAAAAAGAGCTGCACCAGGACAAATTTCACTGCCCATTTCGACCACTCTATCCCAAAACACAGCTTGTACATTTTTGCCTAAGCTCATTAATTCTTGGGCATATTCTTCAAAGGCTTGCTTGTTTTCGCTAGTAAAGAATATTTCCAATAATTTAAGGTGATAATCGTCTCTTTCAGGCTGGTCTTTAATGGCAAGCCTGATAAGTTCCTCGGCTTGTTGATAACGGCCGTAGGCCATGTACACGTCAGCTTCTGAAACCGGGTCAATTTCCCCCTGATCTATGTCGAAGACATCAAGGTCGTTTACGGAAAAATCCCCGCCAAACAAGTTTTCACTGTCTCCTGAAACCTCCCTATTTTGTTTGTTATCGGCCAAACCAGGCATGGGAAAATTTTCATACGCTTGCGTTGCTATTTGTTGCCCACCAACACCAACAAACAGAGGCTCAGCCGATGATTCCCAGTCGTTTTGGACTCGTCTGCGCCAAAAAATCCAGCCCACATAAGCAAGGGTGCCGGCACCTAAACCGGTCAGCACATAATGCTCCACACCCCAGCCTTGGTCCGGCTTGACCGCAGGAATCTGTATTGGGGTGGGCTTGCTGATTTTGGGTGCTGCGGGCACTGGCTTTGGGTCAATGTGCTTTTCAACGGCTGCTTGCGCGGGCGGAACTTTTTTGTCTGCCGTGACTGCCGGTTGAGCCTGCCGCTGTAGGGCAATAAGTTCTTCGTTTCTTAAGGCGATTAGCTTCTGCATTTCCGCCAATTGCCGTTCAAGAGTGGCAATTTTTTCAGCCATGAGTCGATCGGCGGCAAGCTCCCCGGCTTCCCCCGCAGTCTCAGGCTGACTTGGTTGCATCGCCTCGGTTTCTTTGCTATCGCCGGATTCGGCTGTTGCCGAGACAGCACCTGCGTCCAGCTCCTCCTTCGGCGTTGGCACCACAAGTTTTAATTGGTTACCAATAACTTGCTGCGGTTCTGCTACGGCAACCGCCATCTCTGGCTGCGGCCGCACAGTGGTTCGGTTTAACCAGGCCGTATTTTGTTGTTGAAACAGGTCTCTGGCCTGCTGGAGCGAAAGCCTAAGAAAAACCTCGCGCTGCGGTACGACTAACGTCTTTCCCGCCAACAACGCATTCACATTGGGTTTGTAAAAAGCCCTGGGGTTGGCTTCATACAAACCCATCATGGTCTGTTCTATCGAAATGCCGGTTTGGCGGCTGACCCGTTCGGAAATTTTCCACAGGGTATCGTTTGGTCGGGTCGGCCCGTATTTACCGGAATCCAAGTCGGCCAACGGAATCACAGGGCGTCCCGTCCTGACGGTACGTGGGCTCATTTGTGGTGCAGGGTAATCCTGCTGGGCTGAAGACGCGTAGCGCGTCGGTTGCGCTTCAAGGGGTGCGACTGTCGGCTCGTAGTGCGTGGGAGGGTCTACCAGAATAGTAAATTCCCGGTAGAAACTGCCTTTTGGCGAGTTGACTTCCAGCAAAAAATTTAAAAAAGGCTCTTTTAAGGCCTCCCTAGAGGTTAACTTGATCGTGACGTTACCATTTGACTGGATGGTTTGAAATTTGATTTTGGGCAAGAAATAGGTCCAGGGCACCCCGGCTTTGTCAAACTGCTCCGGGGATGCCATACGCACTTCAATGTGATCCGTGTCTGTTCCGGGTGCGAGGGTTAAGCCGACTTCAGCATGCAAATTTTGGTTAAGGGATGAATGCAATTTAATCTCGCCTATCCCTAAAGAAAAGGCGTGAGCCGACGCCAATAAAGACGCGACGGCTAAAGTCTTGGTTAACGTGCGCACCCTACTTTCCTTAAATTTTTTCATCACAGCATCTTACCGCGAACAGTCAATAATTAATGGAAAGCTTAGACTAGATGTAATTTTTTACCAGCTCTTCTGCTATCTGCACACTGTTTAAGGCAGCACCCTTGCGCACATTATCACTAACAATCCATAGGTTTATTCCCCTGTCATGGGAAATATCTTCGCGGATACGGCCTACAAACACGGCGTCATGACCTGACGATTCTGTGACCGCCGTCGGATATCCGCCGTCTTGACGTTCGTTCACCACCTTAACACCCGGAGCTTTCGCCAGCAGAGCTGTGACTGCGGCGATATCAATTTTATCCCGGGTTTCGATATGGACGGCTTCGGAATGTCCGTAGAACACCGGCACCCTGACTGCGGTTGGATTGACCCTAATGCGCTCATCGCCCAAAATTTTTCGGGTTTCCCAAACCATTTTCATTTCTTCTTTGGTATAGCCATTGTCAAGAAACACATCAATTTGCGGTAAGACATTAAAGGCTATTTGCTTTGGATAGACAGATGGCGTGACCGGTTTGCCGTTTAGCAACTGGACCGTTTGCTCAACCAATTCTTTGATGGCTTCTTTTCCAGTACCCGAGACGGCCTGGTAAGTGCAAACATTAATACGTTCAATACCGACGGCATCGTAAATGGGCTTTAACGCCACCAGCATTTGAATGGTGGAGCAATTGGGGTTGGCGATGATGCCCCGATTTTTATAGTCGGCAATTTTTTCAGGGTTGACTTCGGGTACCACTAAGGGGATGTCCGGGTCATAACGAAATTGCGAGGTATTATCAATCACCACGCAACCGGCTTGTGCCGCTTTCGGTGCATAAACAGCAGACACACCAGCGCCTGGGGAAAACAGCCCGATTTGCGCCTTGGAAAAATCAAAATCGGCCAAATTTTCAACTTTCAGAGCACCCCCTTTAAACGGGATACGTTTGCCTACTGATTGGGCACTGGCCAAGGCGTACACCTCACCCACCGGAAAACCACGCTGCTCCAAAATAGCCAGCATGGCTTCACCCACCGCGCCCGTAGCCCCCACCACGGCAACATTGTACGATTTGCTCATACTGACAACACTCTCTTTAATGCACTCACTACCGCATCTCCCATTTTTTTCGTACCCACTTTTTCCATACCCTCCGAATAAATATCGGCAGTTCTTAAGTTGGCTGTCAATGCCGCATCGACCGCTGTTTCAATCGCTTCGGCGGCCCCGGTTTCAGCAAAGGTGTAGCGCATCATCATCGCCACCGAGAGTATCGTCGCTAACGGGTTAGCCCTGTCTTGGCCGGCTATATCCGGGGCGGAGCCGTGTATCGGCTCGTACAGGCCTTTGTTGTGGGCATCCAAAGATGCCGAGGGCAACATACCAATGGAGCCGGTCAGCATGGCTGCGGCATCGGATAAAATATCGCCAAACAGGTTACTGGTGACCAAAACATCGAATTGTTTCGGTGCCCGCACCAGCTGCATGGCGGCATTGTCGACGTACAGGTGACTGAGTGCTACGTCGGGGTAGTGCTGGCTGGTTTCGGTGACTACTTGCCGCCACAGTTCGGTACATTCTAAGACATTGGCCTTATCGACCGAACACAGGCGACGGCTGCGTTTTTGTGCGGCTTGGAACGCACAGTGAGCAATACGGCGGATTTCAGATTCGCTGTAAACCAGGGTGTTAAAGCCTTGCCGCTCGCCGTTGTCGAGTAGCCTGATGCCACGGGGCTGGCCAAAATAAATCCCGCCGGTCAGTTCACGGACTATCAGGATATCCAGTCCGGACACCACGTCCGGCTTTAACGTGGAGGCATGAAGCAATTGCGGATACAAAATGGCGGGGCGCAAATTGGCGAACAACTGCAATTCAGAACGCAAACCTAACAGGCCTTTTTCAGGACGCAAGGCAATATCTAAATGTTCCCATTTCGGCCCACCGACGGCACCCAACAAAATGGCGTCGGCGGCCTTGGCTAAATGGCGCGTTTGTTCCGGGAACGGCGTGCCGTATTGGTCGTAAGCCGCTCCGCCAATCTGGCCGAATTCTAGGCTTAAATTCAGGTCTGTGCACACATTCAAGCATTCCATCACCTTAACCGCCTCGGCGACGATTTCAGGGCCAATACCATCGCCCGGCAATACCGCAATTTTTTTTGTCATCTAAACCTCATCCCTAGTGTGTTTGACTCTAAAGTTGCCCGTTTACGAACAGCCACGGTGCTCGTTTGGCCCTGGCCAACTCATAAGCCTTGATTTTTTCCGCGTACTGTAAGGTCAAGGCTATATCGTCTAAGCCATGCAGCAGCCGGTGCTTGCGCGCCTCGTCCACTGCGAAGGGGATTTCAAGGCCGCCGGGCGTGGTAATGGTTTGTTCGGCTAAGGCTACCGTCAACCGGTAGCCAGGCACAATTTCCTGAAACAAAGCGGCAACAACAACGCTATCTAAAACAATCGGCAGTAGGCCATTTTTAAAGCAGTTATTGTAAAAAATATCGGCGAAACTGGGGGCTATGATAACCCTAAAGCCATAATCGACCAGTGCCCAAGGCGCGTGTTCGCGCGATGATCCACAACCAAAATTTTCCCGCGCCAAGAGGATTTTTGCCCCCTGATAGTGGGGCTGATTGAGGACAAAATCGGGATTGACAGGACGCCCGCTGCACGCCATGTCCGGCTCACCACGATCCAAATAGCGCCATTCATCAAACAAATACGGGCCAAAACCGGTGCGCTTTATGGATTTTAAAAATTGTTTGGGGATGATGGCGTCGGTGTCGACATTGGCGCGGTCTAGGGGTGCCACCAAGCCGGTCAAAGCGGTGAATGCGTGCATAATTCTGCCTTAATTTTAGAGGGGTAAGCCCATGTTAAACCAGCTCCCGCACATCCATAAAATGTCCGGCTATGGCCGCCGCTGCAGCCATAGCCGGGCCGACTAAATGGGTACGCCCGCCATAGCCCTGCCTGCCTTCAAAATTGCGGTTGGAAGTAGAAGCGCAACGCTCGCCCGCTTCCAGCCGGTCTGCATTCATGGCCAGACACATGGAGCAGCCCGGCTCCCGCCATTCAAAACCAGCGGCGACAAACACGCCATCAAGACCTTCTGCCTCGGCTTGCCGCTTAACCAGCCCCGAGCCGGGTACCACCAAGGCTTGTTTGATGTTGCCAGCAATTTTTTTGCCTTTGACGACAGCGGCAGCAGCCCGTAAATCTTCTATCCGGGAATTGGTGCAGGAACCAATAAATACTTTGTCCAGCGCGATGCTGGTGATGGCTTGGCCAGGCTGCAACCCCATGTAGACCAAAGCGCGCACCATGCTTTGGCGTTTGACAGGGTCGGTTTCAAGCGCAGGGTCGGGAATGACACCGTCTACCGCAACCACCCATTCCGGCGAAGTCCCCCATGTGACTTGGGGCTTAATACAGCTAGCGTCCAGTTCAATTGTTTTGTCAAAAACAGCGTCGGCATCGGAATGCAGATCGCGCCAGGAACGCGCCGCCATCAGCCAGTCGCCGCCTTTGGGCGAGAAGGGTCGGCCACGGTAATACTCGATCGTGGTTTCATCAACCGCTATCAAGCCCGCCCTAGCACCCGCTTCAATCGCCATGTTGCAGACTGTCATTCGTCCTTCCATAGACAAGGCGCGTATTGCCGAACCCGTGAATTCAAGGGTAAAACCGTTACCGCCTGCCGTACCTATGGTGCTAATAATGGCCAAAATAATGTCTTTAGCGCACACACCCGGCGTCATTTGGCCTTCGATGTTAACCCGCATGTTCTTGGCTTTTTTTTGCACCAAGCACTGGGTCGCTAAGACATGTTCGACTTCAGAGGTGCCAATACCAAACGCTAAAGCACCCGAGGCACCGTGCGTGGAAGTGTGCGAATCGCCGCAGACCACCGTCATACCGGGCAGGGTAGCGCCCTGCTCGGGACCGATGACATGGACAATGCCTTGGCGCGGGTCATTCATGGCAAATTCAGTAATCCCAAACTCAGCGCAATTTTTGCTTAAGGTCTCTACCTGCAAACGGGAAACCGGATCGGCAATACCTTGGCTGCGGCTTAAAGTGGGCACGTTGTGGTCCGCTACCGCCAAATTCCGCAGTGGCCGCCACGGTTTGCGCCCAGCCAGACGCAAACCGTCAAAGGCCTGCGGCGATGTCACCTCGTGTACTAGGTGCCTATCGATGTAGATCAAGGCGGTGCCGTCGGCCTCCTGGCTAATCACATGGTCGTCCCACAATTTATCGTATAAGGTTTTACCGGGCATTAGCGTTACCCTAAAATTGCGAATACTTGCGCGGTAATGTCGGCAACATTGCCGACACCACTCACTGAAGCAAACCGAACCCCCGGCTTGCGTGCATAGTAACCGACTAATGGTTCCGTTTGCTGGTGGTACACCGCTAAACGCTTGCGTACCGTTGCTTCTTGATCATCATCGCGCAGGGTTAATGCTTCACCGCTAACATCGTCCACACCGGCAACCACGGGCGGGTTGTAGGCGAGGTGGTAGGTGCGGCCTGAGGGCAGGTGCACTCGCCTACCCCCCATCCTAGTGACAATTTCCTCATCGGCAACGACAATTTCAATGACACAATCGATTTTTATACCCATGTTCTCCAAGCCCTCGGCTTGGGGTATAGTGCGGGGGAATCCGTCTAACAAAAAGCCATCAGCGCAGTCGGGCCGGGTGATGCGCTCGGCGATTAATGCCAAAATAATGTCGTCCGAAACCAACTGACCTGCATCCATAATTTTTTTGGCTTCCAATCCTAATGGCGTCCCCTCCCTAACAGCAGCCCGCAACATATCACCCGTGGAAATGGACGCGATGCCATATTTTTCGGTTATAAATCTGGCTTGGGTTCCTTTTCCGGAACCGGGGCTACCGAGCAGGATGATACGCATTGTCTGACTCCGTTATGTCTGTTATTAGGTTTCTCAAAAATTACCGTTCGCGCAAAAAGCCCAAACCGGGTGTTCAAAAGTGCAGAGGGCGTTAAAAACCACAACCGCTTGGCAAGGCCATCTTTAACTTTCAGAACAAAAATTAACTCGGTATTCTATAACAAATTGCAAAAAAACAGCCAACAATGATAGCTTTGTAACGACTTTATCCGGTAAAAGCTGCTAAAACGGGCCGTCAACGCTTGAAGGGTAGCTTCAGCCACCTCATTAACCTGCCCGCCGTTTCGTCAAAGACGCCTATTGCGTACCAAACTGTGAAAATGTACCTTACCTTCATGTCACGCCTGTGGAACCTAAAGCCTAAAACGCCGTCCCACCCGAACGGCATTTTTATGCCCTCAACCCGCCTCATCCTGTGCCGCCGGACTTTCAAATGAGCGATCTTTTAAAGCATTTCCAAGACACCTCCTCCCTTTATGGGGGCAACGCCGCCTTTATTGAAAACCTGTACGAACGTTTCCTGGAAGACCCCGATTCGGTCGAGGACAGTTGGCACCAGTATTTCAAGTCCCTAAAACTGGCCACGGCCTTTGACACCCCGCACAGTCCCATCGTCTCCCGTTTTAGCGAGTTGGCCAGCCAATCCCGCGGGCGGTTAGCACAACTGCAAGGCTTCACCGAGGAAAGCGTCAAAAAACAATCGGCGGTGGCCAGGCTTATTAATCATTACCGTGTCCGTGGCCACCAAATCGCCAACAACAACCCCCTAGGCAATACCGCCCCGCCGCCACTGGACATGGATCCGTCCTACTACGGCTTGTCCGAACCGGACATGGCCACCCTGTTTGACACGGGTGCGTTGCACGGTGCCGGTCGGCTGCGGCTTAGGGAAATCATCGCCAACCTAAAGACCGTTTATTGCGGCAGCATTGGCGCTGAATTCATGCACATCGACGACACCCCCACCCGGCGTTGGCTGATTAACCGCTTGGAAAACCCGAAGGCCCGCCTTAACTGCGATGCGACTCAAAAGCGTTGGCTGTTAAAGCTGCTGACTGCCGCAGAAGGCATAGAAACGCACCTGCAAAACCGGTTTGTCGGCCAAAAGCGCTTTTCTTTGGAAGGCGGCGAGTCCTTGATTCCGATCTTGGATGAGCTGATCCAACGTTCTGGCAGTAAGGGCGTCAAGGAAATCGTTATCGGCATGGCGCACCGTGGGCGCTTGAATGTGCTGGTGAACATTTTGGGCAAAAGCCCGGCCAGCTTATTTGATGAGTTTGCCGGCAATTACCGGTTGTCACCCGGCATGCGCGCCGGGGACGTGAAATACCACATGGGCTTTTCCTCCAATTTAGAAACGCCCGGCGGACCGGTGCATCTAGCCTTGGCCTTCAACCCCTCGCACCTAGAAATCATCAACCCCGTTGTCGAAGGCTCGGTCAGGGCGCGCCAGGATCGCGCCGAAAAAGACTCTAAAAACACCGTCATTCCGGTGCTAATCCACGGTGACGCGGCCTTTTCTGGCCAAGGCGTTGTCATGGAAACGCTGAATATGTCCCAAACCCGTGCGTTTTCCACCGGCGGTACGCTGCATATCGTCATCAACAACCAAATTGGCTTCACCACCAGCAACCCGCAGGACGCTCGCTCCACCCCGTATTGCACCGACGTGGCCAGAATGGTGCAAGCCCCCGTTTTCCATGTCAACGGCGATGACCCCGAAGCGGTCTTGTTTGTTACCCAACTGGCCGTCGATTACCGCATGACCTTCAACAAGGACGTAGTCATCGACTTGGTCTGCTACCGTCGTCTAGGCCATAACGAGGCCGACGAACCGGCCGCTACTCAACCGGCCATGTACAAAATCATTCGCAACCACAAAACCACCCGCAAACTTTATACGGAAAAATTGGTGGCTGAAGGCGTGCTTTCCGCCCAAGAATGCGCCGCCCTACAAAAAGACTATCAAAATCAACTGGAACGCGGCGAAATTGTCTCAAGGCCGATTCTGGCTGAAGACAGTTATTCTTACAATACCCAATGGAATCAATTTCTTAACAAGCGCTGGGACATGCCCTGCCAAACGGCTGTACCGATTGACCGCATCCGTTTTTGCAACGACCGGATGCTGCGTCTGCCAACCGGCTTTGAGCTTCATCCCCGGGTAGCTAAGGTCATGGACAACCGACGCAAAATGGCTGCGGGTGCCTTGCCCTTAGACTGGGGCTTCGCCGAAAACATGGCTTACGCCAGCCTGTTGATGGAAAAATACGCTATCCGACTCACTGGCCAAGACGTCGGCCGGGGGACATTTGTCCACCGCCATGCCGTGCTGCACAACCAGATCAGCAACAAGACCTACACGCCGCTGAAATACCTAGACAAAGACCAGGGCCGAGCGCAAATTTTCGACTCACTGTTGTCAGAGGCCGGGGTGTTGGGTTTTGAATACGGCTACAGCACCACCACGCCGAATACATTGGTCATTTGGGAAGCGCAATTTGGCGATTTCGCCAACGGCGCACAAGTGTTAATTGACCAATTTATTAGCTCGGGGGAGACCAAATGGGGACGGCTATGCGGTTTAGTCATGCTCTTGCCGCACGGCTTTGAGGGTCAGGGTCCTGAGCATTCCTCGGCCCGGCTAGAACGCTACCTGCAATTGTGCGCCGAACACAACATGCAGGTCTGCTGTCCGACCACGCCAGCGCAAATTTTTCATCTGTTGCGCCGGCAAATGGTGCGCCCGTACCGCAAACCGCTCATCGTCATGAGTCCTAAAAGCCTGCTGCGGCACAAACTGGCCGTGTCCACCCTAGAAGACCTTAGCGATGGGCACTTCCAACCGATTATTGGCGAAACCGATGATATCGATGCCAAAAAAGTAACGCGCTTGGTGTGCTGTTCCGGCAAAGTCTATTATGATTTATTAGAAAAACGCCGCGAGGATGCCCTTCAACATGTCGCCATCGCCCGCATCGAGCAGTTGTACCCATTCCCTTTGGCCTCCTTCAAAGCCGAAGTCGGCAAATACCCGGCCATGCGGGAATTCATCTGGTGCCAGGAAGAACCCAAAAACCAAGGTGCCTGGTACAACTCCAGCCACCACTTCACGGACAACTTGCCGACTGCCGTAACAACCCGCTATGCAGGCCGGGAGCCTTCCGCTTCCCCCGCAGTCGGTGATTTTCACACCCATATCGAACAACAAAAAGCCGT
>DBNW01000075.1:43243-43816 GCA_002299425.1 Methylococcaceae bacterium UBA662
CATATCGAACAACAAAAAGCCGTTGTGCACGCCGCCCTTTACGGCACACCCTCAGGAAAATAGCTATGAGCATTGCAGTCATCGTTCCCCCATTACCCGAATCCGTCGCCGATGCCACCCTGATCAGCTGGCACAAACAAGCGGGCGACACGGTCAGCAAAAATGAAAACTTGGTTGATCTTGAAACCGACAAAGTGGTTTTGGAAGTCACCGCCCCGGCATCCGGTGTTTTAGCGCAAATTCTGAAAACCAATGGCGCCCTGGTCACTAGCGGGGAAATTCTGGCTTTAATCGAAACGGGGGCCACGGCCAGCGTCGACGCTGCCCCGGCCAGCCCCGCCGTTGAGCAAAAAACGGCGGAAACCCCTTTAAGCCCGTCGGTGCGGCGCCTGGTCCACGAAAACGCCCTGAACCCGACCGAAATAACCGGGACCGGCAAAAGCGGCCGTTTGACCAAAACCGATGTTCTGGAACACCTGAACAAAACCAGCCCGGCCGCCGCGCCCCCGCAACCAGTACCCGCCAGCCCGATTGCCGCCAAGGCCGCCCCCGCCCCTGCGCCCATTACCACAC
>DBNW01000035.1 GCA_002299425.1 Methylococcaceae bacterium UBA662
GAATTTAAGCGCGATTGCCCTGCTCATAACCCCCCTTGCGTACTTTCAACCGTGTTTGGTGTTTTTATGGCGTTCCGCCTCAGTGTGCCGGCGGCGACACGGTCTGTTTAGGGTAGCTAGCAAGGGCTAACGGCGGCAATGCTATTCTAACGGTTTCTAAACGGAACACAGCAGCGCAGGCGGCTGTGTTTCGGTTTGGCCCATGCTAAAAAGCTGTCGCATCCCGGACGACCGTATAGATGCTAGGCACTCAGCCTTAGTTAAGGTTTGAAGCGTGCGGCTTCTAGCTATCTTTGGTGTCCCCCTGTTTTGCCACTAACACCTTGTCTATTCGGGTGCCGTCAATGTCGACTACCTCAAAATGCCAGCCCCCGTAGACAAAATTGTCTGTTACGCGCGGGATTTTTTCCAGGTGAAACAGGATAAATCCGCCCACTGTATTGAAGGCGTTGCTGGCTTCTCCAGGAAATTGGCCGCTTATTCCGATAGCCGATTTTAGTCGGGCAATCGACAGGCTGCCGTCCACCAACCAGGAACCGTCGGTGCGTTGCATGATTTCGGTATCAAAGTCCGCCTCAGGGGCTGGCAGGCCGCCAACGATAGCTTCCAGCAAATCACTGAGGGTAACTAATCCTTCCAAGGTGCCGTATTCGTTGACGATCAGCGCGAAATCCGTGCGTTTTTGCCTGAACACTTCAATCAGATGCGGCAGTTTCAAAGAATCCGGAACGTACAGTGGTTCGCTTAAGGTATTCAGGATGTCAATGTCAGCACTGGCCATGATGGTTTTCAATAAATCGCTGCGGTTCAACACACCGAGTATATTTTCCAAGCCATCACGGCAGATTACCGCCCGCGCATAAGGGCAGGAGGCTATTTTGCTGAGGGCAACGTCGTTCCCTTCGTTCAGGTCAATAGCGAAAATATCTTTGCGCGGGGTCATGATGGCACCGACTCGCTGCTCGTCCAGTTTTAGCACATTAGACACCAATCGGCCTTCGCTGGCATGGAACACGCCGGCTTGCGAACCCATGCCCATCAGTATGTTGATTTCTTCGTTAGTGACTGTGGCCTGCGGTGTTTTGTGTGCACCTAGGATCCGCAGCAATAAGTTACCTGACAGTGACAGAAACCAAACCAAGGGGGTGGCAAAAAAAGCTAAGCCGTTCATAGCCGGGGCCATCGCCGAGGCGATGGCTTCGGGATGTTTGAGTGCTAGGCGTTTCGGTACCAGCTCGCCAATGACCACCGAAAAATAAGTGAGCAAGATCACTGTGGCTACCAGGGCCAAATTTTCTGCATACGGTTGCAGCCAGGGTATTTGTACCAATTGCGCCTGCAACGGCTGGGTTAAAGCGTCTTCGCCTAAGGCACCGCTTAAGATGCCAATCGAAGTGATCCCGATTTGGATGGTGGATAAAAAACGCGAGGACTCGCCACGCAATTTTAGGGCAGTCTGGGCACCGGCGCGTTGTTCGTCGGCCAATTTTTGCAATCGTGCCTTACCCGAGGAAACCAAGGCCATTTCGGCCATAGCAAAAATACCGTTTGACAAAATCAGGACAATAATAAGGGCAATATCCATAATGTTTTTAGTTGTGCCGAATTCACTACAGGCATCTTGGGGGCGACCGGGCAATTAAGGGTGCCTGAATGCGGTTGCCAACTCATGCCGTAGGAATTTGGCTTTGCCTCGGCCTATAAAAAGAAAAACGGGTTTTTAGTGACGGCTACCATGCCAATGTAGACAAAACAAGCCATAGCCCCGGAAAAAGCCAGCCAGCGCCAATTGCCGCGGCTGTGCAAGGTGATGGCTCCCAAACCAATGTAGGCGGTGAGGGCAAGCAGTTTTGCCGCCAGCCAGCCGTGGCCGGTAGTGGCCCATGAGCCTTGCACGGCCAGGATGATGCCGCTGAGCAGCAACAGGCTGTCGATAACGTGCGGGGCTATTTTAAACAATTTTTGTTTTAACAGATGCGGCTGTGTTTCGGACAGAATAACTCTGCCAATAAAGCTTGAGATTGCGATTAAAACAAATAAAAGGTGCAGGGTTTTTAACATGAGGCTACCTGTGGGCGGTGGAATTGGGATCAATCGGGCTTAGAACGCGTTCTTCGCCTGGAAATTTCGGTCATTTGAGTTCTGCCAGCAGCTTAGACAGCGTTTGTTCCGCCTGGGCCAAATAGCCCCGACCGAACAGGTTTAAATGGTTTAGGATGGGGTACAGATTGTACAGTGCTTTACGGGCACTATAGCCTGGATCTAAAGGCCAGGCCAATTGGTACGTGGTGTAAAAGTCGGCGCTAAAGCCGCCGAACAATTCGGTCATAGCTAGGTCGACCTCGCGGTCGCCGTAATAGCATACCGGGTCAAAGATGACCGCTTGCCCGGAGTGGTCGGCCGCCCAGTTGCCTCCCCATAAATCCCCATGCAGCAGCGAGGCCTGCGGGGCATAGCCTTGGAAAAAAGCTTCCAGATCGGCGCAGAGCCGGTCGCCTAACTGTTGCAGCCTACCGGCAAAGCCATTGCGAGCCGCCAATTGCAATTGTTTGACCAGCCGTTGTTCACGCCAAAACTGGCACCAGTCTAGGCTTTTTGGGTTGCTTTGCAAGGTGCTGCCGATGGTGTTGTGGCACTGCCAGCCAAAATAAGCTTGCGGTGTACGGTGCAATTCGGCAAGTTGCCGGCCCAATTGCCGTGCGGTTATTCGTGTAGGCTCGCCCAAGTTGATGTATTCCAAGGCCAAGAAAGCGTTTTGGCCGGCCACGCCTGCACACACCGGCTGCGGTACTGTGACGGTGCCGGTTTCAGCCAACTCACACAAGCCGGCCAGTTCGGCGGCAAATCCATGCGCTAGGTCGGCGCGGTTTAGTTTGACGAAATAGCAGGCACCTGCCGCTTGCAGGCGGTAGGCGGCGTTAACGTCGCCGCCAACCAACGGGTGGACGGAAGTGGCACTGAACGCTTGCCCGGTGGCGGCGGCAATCTGCGTGCTGATGGTTTGCCAGTCTGTGTTCACGGCGGAGTGGGTCGGTAAACTGCTCGGCGTATTCCCGTGCAGAGAGTTGCGGTAACACGAGCTTAACCCAGACTCACAACCGACGGGTTGTTGCGGTCGGGCATTAAAAAATTAGCTACAGGGCCTTTTTGACCGAGGCTAGCGGTATTCTGGCAAAGCGTTCTATGATGAGCAAGCTATCTCTTACCGGCACCGTCATACCTAACACAATAACGGATTTTCGTTACCCGCTGAAACAGCGTGTAATGCGGTAAGAGTTTTATAAGCATAATCGGCTTTTTGTGTTATTTTTATGGCGTTTTCTTATATCAGGCAAGCGTGTTTATGAAATTGCAGCAGTTGCGTTATGTCCATGAAGTAGCCAAACAAGGCCTTAATATCTCCCAGGCTGCTGAAAAATTGCACACATCCCAGTCCGGAGTCAGCAAACAAATTCAGTTGCTGGAAGAAGAGCTGAACCTGCAAATTTTTAGGCGCAATGGCAAGCGTTTAACCGGGTTGACCGAGATCGGGACGGCCATCATTGACTTGGCCGACCGGGTATTGCAGGAAGTCGGCAACATCCGTCAAGTGGGCCAGGAATTCAACAAAAAAGACGAGGGAAGCTTAACCTTGGCCACCACCCATACCCAGGCTCGCTACCGGTTGCCAGGTATCGTCAGTGCTTTTATGCAGCGTTACCCCAACATTAAGCTGCATATTCATCAAGGTGCGCCCAGGCAAGTGGCCGAGCAAGTGATCAAGGGTGAAGCCGACATCGGCATAACCAGCGAGGTAATCGGCTCAAATCAAAAGCTGCTCGGCTTGCCTTGCTACCAATGGAACCGCTGTGTGATTATGCCGCCCGGACACCCGCTGCTGGACAGCCCGCCGCTAACCTTGGCCAAAATAGCCAGCTACCCACTGATAACCTACGATTTCGCGGTCACCGGCGGTTCGTTGGTGAGCAGGGTGTTTGCCGAGGCCGGGTTGCAACCGAATGTGGTGTTGACGGCACTAGATGCCGATGTTATCAAAACGTATGTCAATTTAGAGCTAGGCATCGGCCTAATGGCTAACATAGCCTACAATGCCGGGCGTGACCATCCATTGGCTATGTTGGATGCCAGCCATTTATTTCCGCCCAGCACCACGTATCTGGTACTTAATCGCCACAATTATCTACGGGGTTATATGTACGAATTCATCGGCTTATTGGCACCGCAGTTTGACCGCCGGTCTGTGGATGCCGCTTTTCAGGGTGCAGTTTTGGCGGCAGAGCAGCCAAGTTTTGCCTAATGCCCAGGGCTTATGGGCTTGAAATACTCCTGCTTGCGTCTGTTTTCCTGCCGTCAGGTGCTTAACGTGGCGTTAGTTTTTGCTGTCATGGTGCTGTTAAGTGAGGCTGTCGCGGTGGCCAATACGGCACGCGTAGACAATGTTAATGCCGCCTTGGATCCAACAGGTGGCGGCCTTACTGTGTCAGCAGACATCCGCTACGGTCTCAGCCAGGCAGCCAGTGAGGCCCTAAACAACGGTGTACCCTTGTTTTGGGAGGTATCTATCAAGGTGTTGCGCCCGCGCCCTTGGCTCTGGGATCAAGTCTTGTCGGTGACGTTGCTGCGCTACCGACTCGAATACCATGCTCTGTTAAATGTGTACCGGGTAACCTTGGAACACCAAGGGCAAGCTTACAACGTTCCTTCCCTAGCAGCCGCTCTAGCAGTGATGTCGAGTCTGCGCGGGTTGCAGGTTTTAGATAAAAAGGCTCTAGCCAGTGAGCAGCATTTAGTGGTTAAGGCTCAGGTGGTGTTTGATCGCAGCTCCCTGCCCATGCCGCTGCGTCCGTTCGCTTATTTTAATCGTGAATGGGATTTGTCTAGTGAGTGGACTGTGTGGGCATGGAAAAAATAAGCCCCCCCGTGCCACTGTCTGTTTTAGCTTTGTTTGCAGGCGTCTTGCTGCTGCTGCAACTGATGAGTTCGGCCACTCAAGAATCTTCCGAATTGGGTGAGATTTATTCCTGGCTGGTTTTTATCAACGTTGTCGGCTCTGCCGTGTTGTTGTGGTTGGTGGGGGCTAACATCTACACCTTGGCCCGCCAATTGAAAAAACGGGAGGCCGGTTCCAAACTGACTACCCGCATGGTGGCCTTGTTTGTAGTCCTGGCCTTGGCCCCGGCGGGCATTGTTTTTTATTTTTCTATGCAATTTTTGCATCGTGGCATAGACAGTTGGTTCAACGTGGAAATTGACCGCGCCATGGAAGACGCACTGGAGCTGGGCCAAGCTTCCCTAGACCAAAGAATGCGCTGGCACCTAAAACAGACCCAGCAAATGGCGCAGATGCTAGAGCAGGTTCCGAATAATTTGCTGGCTTTGGAAATCGGCAATCTTAGGGAATGGTCCGATGCTGCTGAAATCACGTTGTTTTCCCGTCCAGACAAAATCATCGCCTCCAACAGCGCGCACCCTGGAGACATTCTGCCCAGTTTGCCTGACGAGCAGGCGTGGCTGCAAATTCGCCAAAATGGCAGTTACACGGCTTTTGACCCGATCCGCGAAAACGATCTGATGATCCGGGTTATCATCACCTTGAAAGCCGACACTCCCACCTACCTGCAAGTGCTGTATGCCGTGCCGGTACGGATTGCCGACTTAGCCGATTCGGTGGAATTTGCATTTTTGCGCCATAAGGAAATGGGTGTCCTGCGCCATTCCTTAAAGCTTAGCTTTTCCCTGGCCTTGTCGCTGGTGCTGTTGATGAGTCTGTTGGCTGCTATTTGGGTAGCTTTCGTCAGCATCCGCACGATCATTGCCCCGGTCAAATCGTTGGTTGCCGGCACCCAAGCAGTGGCTTCCGGGCAGTACAACCAGCAACTGCCGGTTATGGCTCAGGATGACTTGGGCTTTTTAGTGGAATCGTTCAACAAAATGACTCAGCGCCTGGTCATTGCCCGCGACCAGACCCGGCAGGCGACGTTTGAGACAGAAAGCCAGCGAGGGTATTTGGAAACCATACTGGCCAACTTGACCGCAGGTGTCATCAGTTTTGGTGCCGATTACAAAGTCCGCACCGCCAACCAAGCGGCTTACCGTATTTTCCGCATCCCTGTCAGCCAATTTATGGGTCACGCCCTGCCGGAACTGGCTCTCATCGCCCCAGAATTGGCCGAGCCGTTAAAAGCCATGCAGCGTTTTTTGGTGCAGGCCGACGATCTGTGGGAACAGCGCATCGCCTTTCTCGGCTCAAACGGTCGCCAGGAGCTGTTGTGCCGGGGTACTCCGCTGTTTTCTCAGGAAGGTGTGCGGATCGGTGCTGTGGTTGTGTTCGATGATGTTACCGATTTGATCCAGGCCCAAAAAAACGCCGCCTGGAGCGAGGTGGCGCGGCGTTTGGCGCACGAAATAAAAAACCCGCTAACACCCATTCAACTGTCGGCAGAGCGCCTGCAACTAAAACTGGCCGACAAGCTCGATAGCCACGAGGTGGCGATTTTAATGCGCTCCACCCGCACCATTATCCAGCAAGTGGAAGCGATGAAAGAGATGGTGGACGATTTTTCCGAATACGCTAGGCCGGCCAAAAAGCAGGCGGTCATCATCGACATGGCTCAATTGATCGAAGAGGTGCTCAGCCTTTATGTCTTAAAATCGGGCGTGGAGTTTAAAAGCCGTTTTGAACAGACCGGGTTGCTGGTTAGCGGCGATCCCGTCAGCATCCGGCAAGTGCTGCACAATTTGCTTAAAAATGCCCTGGAAGCCATCGAGAGCAAGGGCAGTATTGAAATAAGCCTGCACCGGGTGCAAAAAAATGCCGCCCACTTCATCGAGCTGGGGTTGTACGACGACGGCCCGGGCATTGGTGATCATCGGGTTGAACAAATTTTTGAACCCTATGTGACCACCAAAGCCAAGGGTACCGGGTTAGGTCTTGCCATCGTGAAAAAAATCGTCGAGGAACATGGCGGGGCTATCTGGGTGGACACCGCTTATAAAAACGGGGCCGGCTTCATTCTCCAATTTCCTGCATACAGTGTTGATTAGGTACGAGCCAGAATGGACAGACAAAAAATAAAAATTCTAGTGGTTGACGACGAACCGGACATCCGTCGTTTAGTCAGCGAAATTCTCGAAGACGAAGGCTACCAAGTGACAATGGCCGAAAATGCCAGCCAAGCAAGGCACCTAAAAACCGACGGGCAGCCGGATTTAGTGCTGCTCGATATCTGGATGCCGGACACTGACGGCATCACCTTATTGAAAGAATGGGTGGGCGAAAAAACGCATTTGTGTCCTGTCATCATGATGTCAGGACACGGTTCGGTTGAGGCGGCGGTCGAAGCAACCCGGCTGGGTGCCTACGATTTTCTAGAAAAACCGTTGTCACTGGCCAGATTGTTACTGGTGGTAGAAAGGGCTTTGGAAGCCAGCACCCTGCAATGGGAGAATGTCGGCCTAAAGCTGCAATTTTCCAAAAACATTGAGCCGGTAGGCAAGAGTGCCACCGTCGCCCGCACCAAAGACCAGCTTAAGCGCCTAGCGCAACACGACACCCGCGTTCTGCTGGTTGGCGAGCCTGGAGTAGGCAAAGAGCTTTATGCCCGCTACATGCACCACAATAGCCTGCACCGGGAGGGACCGTTTATTAGTGTCGCGGTTGGCAGCATTGCCCCGGAAAATTCCGCTATCGAATTTTTCGGCAAGGAATGGGCGGGTAAAATTTACCAAGGCCTGTTGGAACGGGCCAACCGGGGGACGCTGTTTCTTGGCGAAATCAGCGGCATGGATCAAGAAACTCAGTTGCGCCTGCTGAGTGCGTTAGAATCCCGTTCCTTTCTTCGGGTCGGTGGCAGCGAGGCGGTGCAAGTGGATGTTCGCATCGTCTCGGCCACGCGGCTGCCTTTGGACGAAGAGGTTAAGTCCGGGCATTTTCGGCAAGATTTGTATTATTTGCTGAATGAAGTTGCCATCACCATCGAGCCGCTACGCAACCACAGCGAGGACATCCCCCTGTTGCTAAGTTTTTATGTGGATTATTTTGTTAACCACGAAAAACTGCCGTTCCGTCGCTTTTCTATGTCGGCGCAAAACTTCCTAAGGAATTACGGCTGGCGCGGCAATGTTCGGGAGCTAAAAAACCTGGTGCAGCGGCTGATGATTTTAGGGGTCGGCGAAGACATCGAATTGGACGAGGTAAAATCCGCTTTAGGGGCTGTGGCCAGCGACGGTCTAGCTGCCCAAGCCATCCCCAATTTTTTCAATTTGCCGTTGAAAGATGCACGGGATCATTTTGAAAAAGCCTATTTGGAATACCATTTAGAATGCGCCGGCGGCAGCGTTGCTAAATTGTCCGTTGCAGTGGGCATAGAGCGCACCCATCTTTACCGAAAGCTGCATGCGTTGAACATTAAACTGTGACCAAGGCATACGCAGTGCAAGGGGCTGTTGCACCCTTAAAAACACCCTCGCTCTTTACAGTGCTAGAATTTGCGGCAATTTATCCATTAAAACAACAACAAATACCATGCCGAACAATTTAGAAACGCGCGCCCGTTTCATCGCTGTTGCTGTTTTACTGGCCGCAGGCACTTGGGTGTTGCAGGGCTTTTTGCCGTTGTTGGCCTGGGCGGTGGTCACGGCCATCAGCACCTGGCCGCTGTATCAGTATCTGCTGGTTTCCAAGAAGCTGCACGGTAAAGTTACCTGGGGGGCGGTGGCATTGACGCTTATGATAGGGGCGGTGATTTTATGGCCGGTCTTTTACGGTTTGTTGCGGTTGTTGGATGAATCCCAGTCGTTCGCCCAATTTTTAATGGAGGCCAAGAAAATTGGCATCGCCCCTCCCGACTGGTTGGCCACCGTACCCATGCTAGGGGACTGGGCGAAACAGCAGTGGCTTGAAACTTTAGGGACACCGCAGGCAGCGAATGAGACCTTACATTGGCTAGGAACGGCTGGAGCATTGGCTTATACCAAAGAATTGGCCAGCCAACTGTTTCACCGGTTCATGAGTTTTTTGGTTTTTTTATTGATTTTGTTGTTCGTGTATCAGCACGGCGATAGCTTGGCCAAGCAAGTCCAAGCCAGTAGCCGCAGGGTGTTTGGCGATGTGGGTGTGCGTTATACCTTGCACGCTGCTACCGCTATCCGGGGTACGGTTAACGGCATGATGCTCGTGGGCGTGGGTAAGGGTTTGCTAATGGGTGTCGGCTATGCCGTAGCGGGCATGAGCCATCCGGCTATTTTGGGTGCGTTGACCGGATTTTTTGCGCTGATCCCTTTTGCAGCCAAGCTGATTTTCGGTGCCTGTGCGCTGGTGTTGCTGGCCGAAAACCATATTCCCGAAGCCATTGGCTTATTTGCTTACGGCATGGTGTTAACTTTTGTCACCGACAACTACATCCGTCCCATTTTGATTGGCGGGGCGGTTAGGCTGCATTTTATTTGGACATTACTGGGTATTTTTGGCGGCATGGAAGCCATGGGTTTGCTGGGCTTGTTTTTAGGTCCCGCCATATTGGCCGTGTTGATGTCAATTTGGCGCGACTGGTTGCGGGACATGGATAACCGCCCGGGCAGTGAATCCGGTTAAGCCGCCATTAATGTGCTTTTTTTGACAATGTCGCGGCGGATTCTCGCGCGCCAATGTCCGCCCTGCGGCGTTTGTAAGATGCCTAATCTTTTAAAACCGAGCCGTAACCAGCCAGTGAGAACACGCTATGAACAAGCCAGACCCGCATCAGCAGGCTTTTGAAAATCTGTCGCACTCCCATGAATTCGCCGTGATCAATCAAAAAGGTGAGCGGCGTACCGGGTGGGTGCTGGCGATTACTTTGGTCACGCTGTTGCTGGAAATCGCCGCCGGCACGGTGTTTGGTTCAATGGCGTTACTGGCCGATGGGTGGCACATGGCAACCCATGCGGCGGCTTTTATGGTCGCTTTGTTCGCTTACCGTTATGCTCGCATCCATGCCGATGACGGGCTATTTGCCTTCAGTCCAGGCAAAGTCGGTGTGCTGGGCAGTTTTATCAGCTCGGTCGTTTTAGGTATGGTCGCATTGCTGATGTTGGTGGAGTCGTGCGAGCGGTTTTTTGCCCCTCACACTATCTATCACGACGAAGCGCTGCTGATTGCTTGTTTTGGCCTTCTGGTCAATGTGATTTGTGCGCTGTTGTTGCGCGACCATCACTCCCATGACGGTAACGACCACGACCACCATCACCACGACAAAAATCTAAAAGCGGCGTATTTTCATGTGCTGGCCGATGCGCTGACTTCGGTGTTAGCCATCGCCGCTTTGCTGGCGGGCAAGTATTACGGCCTAGACTGGCTGGACTCGGCTATGGGCGCGGTTGGGTCCTTGGTTATTGGTCAATGGGCTTACAGCCTGATGCGGGAGGCCTGGCCTTTGCTGGCTGATGAAAGTCTGGAGAAAAAGTACCAAGAAGCCATTCAACAAGCCATCGAAAACGATGCCGATAACCGGGTCTGCGATTTGCATGTGTGGCGGGTAGGGCCAGGGCATTTTGCGGTTATTCTATCGGTTGTTTCGCACGCGCCTCAAGGCCCTGACCATTACAAGCGTCTGTTGGAAAAATTCCAGGATTTAGGCCATCACGGCAGGCTTTCCCATATCACCGTCGAGGTACATCGTTGCTTAGGCGAAGACTGTCCGGGGTGATGCCGGTTTATTCTGGCTGGGCTTGGCGTGTAGAATGATCCGTTAACCTTTTTTCTTTTAACCTTCCCACAGTTTTTTATTTAAGACATTCCGAGTTCTTTTACATGATAAAACGAATTGCCACCCTGTTAGCACTGGCACTGCTGGTCGTCATCAACTTCAGTATCTGGAGCTATGTTAACAACCCGCTGCAAATACAACCGTGGACCAAAACCACCATGGGGCTGACCTACGATGCCACCCGCAAGGGCGACCGCCCCGAAGACAACAAATTGATTGCCGAGGCGGACATCGCCAGCGATTTGGCCTTGTTAGAAAACAAAGTCCATGCCATCCGCACTTACAGCGTGCTGCGCGGCCAGCATAAAATTCCCGAAATTGCCGCCCAGCATAATTTGAATGTCACGCTCGGTGCCTGGGTTGGCGGCAATCTGGAAAAAAACCGGCAAGAAATTGAAACGCTGATTAGTACCAGTCGCCAAAACAACCCAAAAATCATCCGCCTGATGGTGGGCAACGAGGTCATGCTGCGGGCCGACATCAGCGAAGCGCAATTGATTGAGTACATAAGGGAAGTGAAAAAACGCAACTGGCGGCCGGTCAGCACTTCGGAGACCTGGGCGGAATGGTTAAAGCATCCGAAACTGGCCGAGGAAGTGGATTTTATCGCTGTGCACATACTGCCGTATTGGGAAGGCATCGCCGCCGAAGACGCGGTGGATTATATTTTCGACCGTTACCATCAAGTCAAACAAGCGTACCCTAATAAACCGGTCATCATCACCGAGGTGGGCTGGCCTTCCGATGGCCAACCCGCTAGGCACGCTACCGCCTCAATCTCCAACCAAGCTAAAGTTTTACGCGAGTTTTTAAACCGTGCCGAGCGGGAAAAAGTGACTTATTACATTGTTGAGGCCTTTGACCAGCCTTGGAAACAGGCGATAGAGGGATCGGCGGGGGCTTATTGGGGTATTTTTACCGCTGATCGGCAAGCTAAATACCCAATGGACGGCGACGTACTGGTCTTGCCAGGTTGGGAGCATTGGGCGGTAGGCGCAGCCGTGTTCAGTATTTTTTTGATGACCTTGTTTTTGTTTACCCGCAGAACGCTGAGAATGGGCGGCATGTTGTTTTTTGGCGTGATGACCAACCTAGCGGCATCGACTATCTTTTGGGTGGCTTCCATTGGCGCGCAACAATACCAAACCCCCTTGACCATTACCTTTTGGGTGGTTTTAATCCTGATGCAGATTCTGGCGGTGGTCATCTTGCTGATCGAAAGCTTGGAAATCGCCGAAATCATCTGGCATAAAAAAACCGTCCGCACCTTCCAGCCGTTAACGCCATCGCCCGGTTTCAAATACCCCAAGGTGTCCTTGCACCTGCCCATCCACAACGAGCCGCCGATGATGGTGCGCAAAACCCTAGAAGCTCTGGCTCAGGTGGATTACCCGAACCTGGAAGTGCTGGTGATGGACAACAACACCAAAGACCCGGCTATTTGGCAGCCGGTGCGCGAGGATTGCGAACGCTTAGGGCCTACGTTTCGTTTTTTTCATTTGGAAAACTGGCCGGGGTTCAAGGCCGGTGCCATCAACCATGCCCTGGAGCAGACCGCACCCGATGCCGAAATCATCGCCGTCATCGACAGCGACTATATCGTGTCGCCGGATTGGCTTAAGTGCATGGTGCCTTACTTTGATAATGAAAATGTCGGCTTTGTGCAGTCGCCGCAGGATTACCGGGATCGCCACATCAGCCTGTTCAAAAGCATGTGCTATTGGGAGTATGCCGGTTTTTTCAACATCGGCATGGTGCAGCGCAACGAATACAACGCCATCATCCAGCACGGCACCATGACCATGATCCGCAAATCCGCCTTGCTGGAAGTGGGGCGGTGGGCGCAATGGTGTATTTGCGAGGACAGCGAGCTGGGCGTGCGCCTGTACGAGGCGGGCTACGATTCGGTTTATGTCAAAGACTCTTTTGGCCGCGGCCTGATGCCGGACACTTTTTCCGGCTACATGACCCAGCGCTTCCGCTGGGTGTACGGTGCCATGCAGATTATTAAAGCGCATTGGCGCAGCTTCTTGCCGGGTAAAAATTCACCCTTGACCGCGGCGCAACGCTATTATTTCGTGGCCGGCTGGCTGCCTTGGTTTTCCGATGCGCTAGCCTTACTGTTCGCCGTTACCAGCCTGCTGTTGACTGCCGTCATCGTCACGGACCCCCTGCACAACGAATTGCCGATCAACGCCTTTCTATTTCCCACCATTGGCTTGTTCAGCTTTAAAGTGCTGCGCGGGCTGTGGCTGTACAAGGCGCGGGTGCCGTGTACGGTATGGAATTCGCTGGGCGCGGCGTTATCCGGTTTGTCTTTAACGCACACCGTTGCCCGAGGGGTTTGGCAAGGGCTGTTCACTTCCGGCAAGCCGTTTATGCGCACGCCCAAGTACGAACGTCAAGGGCCGTTGTTCACCGGGCTTATGACTATCCGCGAGGAGCTGATACTGTTGTCAGCTTTGGCGCTGGGCATTTATGCGATCGCCTCATTAGAGCATTTTGACAACCTGACCGGGCACTTGTGGATTTCTATTTTATCGGTGCAGGCCGTACCTTATTTGGCCACCTTGGTGAGCTTGCTGGCCAGCATTGTGCCCAATTATTTCGGCTCTAACAAAACAGCGGAAGAATTGGACGTGTAGCAGCGGGAGTTTATTTTGAAAATTCTGATTTTAGGCGCCGGCATCACCGGCTCTTCAGTGGCAGAAGCCTTGGCCAGCGAAGACAACGATATCCTGGTGATTGATTTCAAGCCGGAATTGCTTGACGCTCTGAAAGAACGTTTCGACATCGCCACCGTCACCGGCAACGCCGCCCACCCCAGCGTGTTGGAGCAGGCGGGTATCGACAACACCGATATCGTCATCGCCGTTACCGACAGTGACGAGACCAATATGCTGGCCTGCGCCGTCATCCACGCCTTGTACAACAAGCCGAAAACCATCGCCCGTGTCCGGGCCGTCGATTACCTGACCCATCCCCAGGTGTTTGCCGGGCAAAAAGGCATCCCGGTCGATTTCGTCATCTGCCCGGAGCAGATTGTCATGGAGTCCATCCGCAACTTGATCAATTACCCCGGCGTGTTGCACATCTCCCATTTTGCCGGCGGTTTGGTGCGGCTGTTTTCGGTGAAGATGGTACCGGATGGCTTTTTGACCGGAAAACCGATTGCCGCGTTAAAGATACGTTTTCCCCAAGGCAATGTCAGGGTGGCGGCGGTGTTCAGAAAAGGGCTGCCCAGAATCGTCAACGGCCAAACCACCATTGAGGCGGACGATGAAGTGTTTTTTGTCGCCCCTCAAAATGAAGTGAAACGGGTCTTGAAAGAACTGCATAAGTTGGAACCCCCGTTAAAGCGCATTATCATCGCCGGCGGCGGGCATGTCGGCAAGCGCCTGGCCTTGGCTTTGGAACACAACCACCACGTCAAAATTATCGAAAAAGACCCGGTGCGGGCGAAAAAAATTGCTGTGGACTTGAAAAAGACCACTGTGCTGATGGGCGACTGCGCCGATGAAAGCCTGTTGCTGGACGAAGCCATCGAGAACACCGACTTATTCTGCGCCATCACCAACAACGACGGAGCCAATATCATCTCGGCCTCCTTGGCCAAAAACCTGGGGGCCAGAAAAACCATCTGCCTGCTCAACCACAAAGCCTACAGCAAGCTGTTGCCCAACACTGGCATCGACGTGGTGGTGTTGCCCAACCAAGAAACCTTGGGCAGTATCCTAAAACACGTCCGCAAAGGCGATGTCGCCCAAGTCAGCTCCTTATGCGGCGGCTCCGCCGAGGCCATCGAGGCCATCGCCCACCGGGGCAACGGCGTCAATTCGGTGGTCGGTCGTCAAGTCAGCGCCATCAACCTGCCGGAAGGCGTGGTTCTAGGTGCCTTGATCCGCAACCAGGAAGTCATGGAAATTCATCATGACACGGTGTTTGAGGAAAACGACCATGTGGTGATGTTCGCCATCGACAAAAAGCTGGTCGCCAGCATCGAAAAAACCTTCCAGCCGATTTGACCCCGCCTCGCCCCGTTTGCGGCCCCAGCCTCGGTAATCCATGACTGCCATTTTAACCATCACCCATATTTTCGGTGTCATCACCGTGGGTTTTAGCGGCCTGATGTTCGCCTGCTTTCTGTTCTCGGTCATGTTCCAGGACGGCGCCGACGCCGCGTTTTGGACCAGCAGCCTGATCACTTTTTTTCTGGGCTTGTTAATGTATTTACCGACCCTTAAGACCCCGAAAAAAGTGACCCGGCAGGCGGGGTTTTTGTTGGTGGCCTTCACTTGGGTGGTGATTTCGCTGTTCTGCACCTTGCCGCTGTTGCTTTTTATGCCGCAGATGAGCTTCATTGATGCGTATTTTGAAATGGCCTCGGCACTGACCACGACCGGCGCCACCGTGCTGAGCGGCCTGGACACCTTGCCTATGTCCATCAACCTGTGGCGGCACCTGCTGAATTGGATCGGGGGCATGGGCATCATTGTCTTTGCCGTGGCCATTTTGCCGATGCTCGGTGTAGGCGGCATGCAGTTGTATAAGGCCGAGGCGCCGGGTACGGTCAAAGAATCCGAACTGCCGCCGCGTATCGCCCAAACCGCTAAGGCCTTGTGGGAGACTTACGCCTTAATCACCCTAGCCTGCATCGTCTGCCTTAGGTTGGCCGGCATGGGCTGGTTTGATGCGGTGTGCCATGCGTTTTCGGCCATGAGTTTGGGCGGCTTTAGCACCCACGACACCAGCGTGGGCTATTTTGATTCCTTGCCCATTGAAATGGTCTTGACACTGTTCCAGTTGCTGGCGGCGATGAATTTCGCCAGCCATTACCTAGCGTTCCGCAAGGGTTCCTTGCAGCCTTACCGCCATGACATGGAAGCTAAGACCCTGCTGGCCGTGGTGCTGGCCAGTTGCCTGCTGGCCGGGTTTGTGCTGTGGCAACGGGGGACGTACCCGGATTTTTGGCTGGCTTTGCGCCATGCCACCTTCAATCTGGTGACCATCGCTACCGATTGCGGCTACGCCTCGCAAGACTTCAACCTCTGGCCCATCTTTGTGCCGATGTGGATGTTGTTTTTAAGCTGCATCGTGTCGTCATCCGGTTCCACCGGGGGCGGCATCCGCATGATCAGAACCATTATCCTGATGAAGCAGGCGCGTCTGGAATTGTTCAAGTTTATCCACCCGACCGCCATCAAGCCGGTGCGGATAGGCGATCACATCATTAACAACGACATTGTCACTTCGGTGATGGGTTTCATATTCCTTTACTTCATCAGCATCGTCACCTTGGTGTTTGCGTTGATGTTGGGTGGATTGGACTTCATCAGCGCGTTCACCGCCATTATCGCTTGCTTCAACAACGCCGGACCCGGGCTGAATGAAGTGGGACCGGCCACCAATTACAGTAGCCTGACCGACTTTGAGACCGTGGTGTGTGTGTTCGCGATGATTTTAGGCCGGGTGCAGATATTTTCCATTGCCATTTTGTTTGTCCCGGAATTTTGGAAACGATGATGCGGCCGATAGCAATCGTCGCATACGTTTGTGCAGGAGTGGGCGGTTAATCGGCGTGAAAAGGCCGGTCTTTTCACACCAGAGACTGCGGTAACTTTCGCGGCGATTAATGGTTAAGGGTTAATCCTGAGCGGTGCAACCTGCTTTGATTGCTGGTAACGCCGGTAATCGGCAAGCACCAAGGCATGGTCAAATGCCAATAATTCCGGCAAGTTGGCGCAGGTGAAAAGGGCGCAGTTTTTCGCGTCATCGGCGGCTTTAGGCATGCCGCAGGCTTCGGCGATGTAGACGGCGGTGACGGTATGGTGGCGCGGGTCGCGGGTGGGGTTGGAATAAAGCCCTAATAAAAGGGTTAAGCGGACATCCAGGCAAACCTCTTCTTTGGCTTCGCGGACGGCGGCGCCTTCGACGGTTTCGCCGACATCGACAAAACCGCCGGGTATCGCCCAGCCATAAGGCGGGTATTTGCGCTCGATTAAGACAAACGGGCGTTCTGCAAGGTCGGCCAGCTCTATCAGAATGTCGGCTGCGAGTAGGGGCGTAGTAGGTTTCATAACAGTCTTAAAAGGTTAGGCTTTGTTGGCCGCTTGCCACTGTGCGTCCAGATTCTGCAAATGTTTGAGTTTTTCGGCAATTTTTATTTCCAAGCCACGGTTGACGGGGTCGTAGTAACGGCTGCCCGCTAAGGACTCCGGGAAATAATTTTCCCCGGCGGCATAGGCTTGCGGTTCGTTGTGGGCGTAACGGTAGGCCTTGCCGTAGTCTAGGGATTGCATCAGCGTGCTTGGGGCGTTGCGCAAATACAGCGGCACGTCCAAACTGCCGCTTTGTTTGGCGGCGTTTAGGGCGGCTTTAAAAGCCGTGTAAACGGCGTTGCTCTTAGGGGCGCAGGCCAGGTAAAGCACCGCTTGCGCCAAGGTCAATTCGCCTTCGGGGCTGCCCAAGCGTTCTTGCGCCTCCCAAGCATTAATGGCGATTTGCAGGGCGCGTGGGTCGGCGTTACCGATGTCTTCCGAGGCTATACGCACGATGCGCCGGGCTAAATAAGATAAATCGCAGCCGGCGTCAATCATGCGGCAGAGCCAATACAGGGCGGCGTCCGGAGAGCTGCCTCGGACGGCCTTGTGCAAAGCAGATATTTGGTTGTAGAACGCTTCGCCGTGGTGGTCAAAGCGCCGGACACCCCCGGTCAGGACTTCCTGGGCAATCTCGCCGCTAATTTCAGTGCTGCTTTGCGATTCTGTAACTTCGACCGCCAGCTCCAATAAATTCAACAACCTGCGGGCATCGCCGTCGGACGCCTGGGCAAATTGTTGTTTAATCTCATCGGCGCATGCAATGTGGGCGTAGTGGTTAGCCAAGGCTTGTGCCAATACATGCAGCAAATCGGTTTCGGCTAAGGCGTTCAGCACATAAACCCGGGCCCGGGACAGCAGCGCGTTATTCAGCGCAAACGAGGGGTTTTCTGTGGTCGCGCCTATAAAATAAACCGTGCCATCCTCGACATGCGGCAAAAATGCATCCTGCTGGGCTTTGTTGAAGCGGTGCGCCTCATCGACGAACAAGACACTGCGCCGCCCCTGGCTTTCCCGAATGATCCGGGCTTGTTCGACGGCGGCGCGGATTTCCTTGACCCCCGACAACACCGCCGAAACCGGCATGAACTCGGCATCGGATTGCTTAGCCACCAGCCGCGCTAGGGTGGTTTTGCCGGTACCCGGCGGTCCCCAAAAAATCATCGAATGCAGGCGACCGGACAGGATCGCTTGGTACAGGGGTTTTCCGGGTTTTAAGATGTGCTGCTGGCCCACAAAAGTGCTCAGGGAAGCAGGCCGCATCCGGTCCGCCAGCGGCCTGCTTAAGTCTTCGAGCATGGCTTATTCAGTGAATACATCGGCGTTTTTAGGCGGGGTGAATTCAAAAGTTGCCGGGGGTATGGGGGTGTTGAGTTGGATGTTGCTGAAATAGATGCGGGTCAACTGGCCAAAATTGTCGCTCAGCTCCATGCCGGAGAGCGAGCCGTTGTCCAAGCCTATCAACAAATACTTGAACGTGCTGTTAACATCCTTCGGGACCAGTTTCAGCCATTGCATAGTCCCTTCGTGGCCTTGCCGCTCGATGGTGTAGTTGTATTCTAACGGAATGTCGCCGCTTAACAGCAGGGCAGGGGTGGAACCTACCGATTCGTCCAGTTTTTTAATCGTCACTTGCTCCAAGTCATGGTCGTAAAACCAGACTTTCCCGCCTGTGGAGACGATTTGTTGCTGGAAGGGCTTTTGGTAATCCCAGCGGAATTTCCCCGGGCGCTGCAAATAAAACACACCAAAGCTGGTTTGCGCCGGATTGCCGGCTTCATCGAGTAAAACTTGTTTGAAATCCGCCGTTAAAGACCGGGTTGACGCTAAAAAAGTCTTCAGTTGCGTCACGGGTTCTTCGCTGGCCTGGCACGGGACGGCCAGCAGCCAAAGGCAAAGCCAAGGCCAATACAGGGTGTTATTTGGGTTCATACGCATCCACGGGTTACTGTGAGAAAAATTCTTCATACCAGGTTTTGCCTTCGGCAGCCGGGGCGTTGCCGCACGCCGAATAGGTGCTCGGTTCTGAGCCAGTTAGGTAAGGGTATTGCCTGGCGTTGGCGCAGCCTTTTCTTGCCAGCAGGCCGTTGCTTGAGTCAACCCAAGCCAGATGGATGTTATCAGGCGGGTTTAAAAAAACCGGCTGGTTTGAAATAGCCCGCATCAGTTTGGTCCAAACCGGCAGCGCACCGGTTGCACCGGTCAGGCCTATGGGTTTGTTGTCATCGCGGCCTATCCACACCACGGACAGGTAATCACCGGTAAAGCCAGCGAACCAGCTGTCTTTGGCATCGTTGGTGGTCCCGGTTTTGCCCGCTAAACCGTAATCTTTTGGAAAGACCGAATAAGCAGACGCGCCAGTACCCTCGCTCATGACCCCCTGCAACAGGGTGTTGACAATAAAAGCCGCCCCAGGGTCGACCACTTGCCGGACCGTGAACGGGTAGCTTTGCAGGCGCTCACCATTGGCGGCGACCACCGCCCGAATGGCCTTGATGGGGGTCAAAAAACCGTCACCCGCCAAGGTTTGGTACATCTGCGTGACTTCAAAGGGCGATAAGGAAATGGCACCTAAAAACAAGGAAGGGTATAGATCCACTTTCCGGCTTACCCCCATATCGGACAAAGTTTTAGCGGTTCTGGCAATACCGATGTCCATGCCTATTCGCACGGTGGCCAGGTTATAGGACTTAGCCAAAGCCTTATGCAACGGCACCCAGCCGTGTTCTTTGTGATCGTAGTTTTTGGGTGTCCAATTGACTCCGTTTTGGCCGGGTACGGTAATGGCGGCATCCAGCACGCGCTGGGTAATGGTGTATTTTTTCGGGTATTGCAGGGCCGTTAAATACACCACCGGTTTGATTAACGAGCCAATCGGGCGGATGGCATCCAATGCCCGGTTAAATCCTTTGATGGTGTTGTCCCGGCCGCTGATCAAAGCGGCGACTTCACCACTGTCGCGCCGGGTCACGACCACGGCCGTTTCCAGCCGCTTGGCGGTGGCCGTCTTTTCCAGTTCAAGCAGTTTGTTGCTGACCAGGTCTTCTAGGGTGTCTTGGACTTGGGTGTCCAAGGTGGTAAAAATACGCAGCCCCTCGGAACTGAAGTCGTCCTCTTGGTATTCTTCTTTCAAGCGCCGTTTCACTAAATCCAAAAAACCCGGGTAGCGGTTGGCTTGGCGTTGGGGTTTGGGGATGACATTAAGTGCTTTGGCTTTGGCCTTGGCCGCCAACACTTGGCTAAGGTGGCCTTCGTTGACCATTTCATCTAACACCAGGTTCCGGCGCTGCAAGGAGCGCTCTGGATACCTTCTGGGGTCGTATTCCGATGGACCGCGCACCAAAGCTACTAAGGTCGCCTGCTGTTCCAACGGCAAATCCTTCAAGGGCGTGCCAAAATAAAATTCGCTGGCCAGACCAAAACCGTGCACGGCATTAGGGCCGTTTTGGCCTAAGTAGATTTCGTTTAAATACGCTTCCAGAATTTCTTGTTTGGTGTAATGGTACTCTAGGATCACCGCCATCAGTGCCTCCTTGAGTTTTCGGGACAGGCTGCGTTCGGAGCTTAGGTAAAAGTTTTTCACCAATTGCTGGGTGATGGTACTGCCGCCCTGCACCATGCCGCCGGCTTGTACATTGACCCAGATGGCGCGCGCGATGCCACGCAGGGATATGCCAAAATGCTGATAAAAATCCCGGTCTTCGGTGGCGAGCAGGCCTTTGATTAAGGTGTCAGGCGCTTCCTCAACTTTGACCAAAACCCGGTCTTCTTTGAGGCTGGGGTAAAAGCTGCCGATTTGCACCGGGTCCAGACGCATGATGTCAATGGCCTGGCCTTTGCTCAGGTCAACCATCGTCTCTATACCCGACACATTAAAGCTTATTTGCATCATTTGGCTGGCTTGCACTTCATCCCAAAAAGCAAATTCTCGGGTGCGGGTGTTAATTTGGCTACCCGTGATGTAGTAGGTGCCTTCCACTGACAGCTTTTTATCTTGCCGGTAGTGCAACAGTTTTAATAGTTCAAGCAATTTGCTTTGGGTAATAGGGCTTCCGGCATAAAGGTCAACCGGATTAGCATAAACCCTAGCCGGTATCGACCAGCGTTTGCCTTCAAACTGGCTACGGACGTTAAAATCCAAATAGCCTAGATAAAGAAAAAAAATTCCTAGGCCAGCGGCAAGCACCAACAGCGCAACCCGTAAAAACAAGGTAAAAAAGGGGTTGTTTTTGCGTGCGCTTGGTTTTTTTCTCGCGTAGCGTGGGCTCGGGCCTTTCGGTGGTCTTGCCATGGTGTGAGGAGTTAGGGTTCAGGGCACCTGCCATTATACCGAAATACCTAGCTAGGATAGGGGTATGGCCTGGACTCACTAAGAAAACGCCGAATTAAATGCTTGAGCGTTCAGTAATTGGCGAACGAGTAATACCGGCATGGCCCCGCTCAAGCGGTTTTGCAGAACCGCTCGTCATCTTCCCAGCGGCCTAGCCGGTGCTCGGTTTCCAGCACCCGTTGCGTGGTTTTCAAAACCGTATCGGGGTTTAAGCTCATCGAGTCGATACCGATTTCGACCAAATACTCGGCCATTTCCGGGTAATCGGACGGGGCTTGACCGCACAGGCCGCAGTGTCGCCCGTTGCGGTGGGCGCCGACCACCGCCAGCCTTATCATTTCCTTAACGCCCTCGTCGCGTTCGTCAAAGTCCATCGCCAAAATGTCCGAATCCCGGTCCACGCCCAAGGTCAACTGAGTCAAGTCGTTGGAGCCTATCGAGAAGCCGTCGAAATGTTCCAAGAAGGCGTCGGCCATTATGACGTTGTTGGGGATTTCGCACATGACATAGATTTGCAGGCCGTTGTCCCCGCGTTTCAGCCCCAGTTGCGCCATGTAATCCAGCACCCGTTTGGCTTCATCCACCCGGCGGCAGAACGGGATCATCAAGATGACGTTGGTCAAGCCCATGTCGCCCCGTACCCGGCTCATCGCCGCGCATTCCAGCGCGAAGCCTTCGGCGTAGGCCGGATGGCTGTAGCGGGACGCGCCCCGGAAGCCGATCATCGGGTTGGCTTCGTCAAATTCAAACCAACGCCCGCCCAGCAAAGTGGCGTATTCGTTGCTTTTGAAGTCGGACATTCGGACCACCACCGGTTTTGGGTAAAACGCGGCGGCAATGGTGGCCACACCCTCGGACAGCCGTTGCACGAAGAAATCGGACGGTTTTTGATAGGTGCGGGTCAGTTGATGCAGCTGTTCGCGTTCGCCGGTGTCTTGCACTTTTTCCGGATACAGCAAGGCCATCGGGTGCGCCTTGATGGTTTCGGCGATGATGAATTCCATGCGCGCCAAACCCACGCCGTCGTTGGGCAGGAAGCGGGTCTTGAAGGCCAGTTCCGGGTTGCCGAGGTTGAGCATGATATGGGTCTTTGGCCGCGCCAGTTCGGACAGGTTGGTGCGGTTGATGGTGAAATCCAAAAAGCCCGGATACACCTTGCCGTGGTCGCCTTCGGCACAGGAAACCGTCACCCGCGCGTTGTCGGCAATGGCTGTAGTGGCTTGGCCACAACCGATGACCGCCGGTACGCCCAGCTCACGGGCGATGATGGCGGCATGGCAGGTGCGCCCGCCCCGGTTGGTGACGATGGCGGCGGCCATTTTCATCACCGGCTCCCAGTCTGGTGTGGTCATGTCGGCGACCAGCACGTCGCCGGGCTTGAATTGGTGCAGTTGGTTGACATGGGTGATGATGCGGGCGGTGCCGGTGGCGATTTTGCTGCCGACAGCGTGGCCGGTGATCAGTGGTGCGACCGATGTGGTCAATGCGTAGTGTTCCAATACCAGCGCATTGCGTTGCGAGACCACGGTTTCAGGACGGGCTTGAACAATGTAAAGCTGGCCATCAAGGCCGTCCTTGGCCCATTCCATGTCCATAGGGCGGGTTTTCCCGGCTTTCTGGCTGTAGTGGTTTTCTATTTTTATGGCGTAATCGGCCAAGGTCAGTACGTCGTCATCGGTTAAGCAGAAGCGTTCGCGCTCGGCGTCAGAGGTGGCGATGTTGCGGGTCGGCTCGCGGGTGCGGCCTTCGCTGTAGATCATTTTGATTTGTTTTGCCCCCAAGCTGCGCCGCAGCACCGCCCGGTGGCCCTGGTTGAAGGTGGGTTTATGCACATAGAACTCATCCGGGTCGACTGCCCCTTGCACGACGTTTTCGCCCAAACCATAAGCACCGGTAATGAACACTACATCGTTGAAGCCGGATTCGGTGTCCAGGGAAAACATCACGCCGCTGGCACTGAGGTCGGAGCGCACCATTTTCATGATGCCGATGGAAAGGGCCACCTTGAAATGATCAAAGCCTTGGTCAACGCGGTAATGGATGGCGCGGTCGGTGAACAAACTGGCGAAGCAGCGTTTGCAGGCGTCGAGCAAGGCTTGCTTGCCACGGATGTTCAGGTAGGTGTCCTGTTGCCCGGCAAAGCTGGCGGTGGGCAGGTCTTCGGCGGTGGCGGAACTGCGGACGGCAACGCTTAAATCCTCGCCGTAGTGTTGTTGCAAAGTGGCATAGGCGGCCAGGATTTGTTCAATTAAAGGTTCGGGTAATGGGGCGGCGAGTACCGCTTCCCGTGCTGTGCGGGCGCGTTTGGCCAAATCGGCGACATTGTCAGGTTCAAGACCATCTAACGCTTGATGCAGCTTGTCCCAAGCACCGGCTTGGTCGAGCAGGTAACGGTAAGCCTCAGCAGTAATGGCGAAGCCATTGGGGATGTTAATGCCTTGCGGGGTCAGTTCCCGGTACATCTCGCCTAGGGAGGCGTTTTTGCCGCCCACCAGGGGTACGTCGTTTAGGGTCAGTTCAGAAAACCAGCGGATGAAGCGGGTGGGGGCGGTCATGTTGGATTCCTTGGGGTGGGTGGAGCCAAGCCGGTTGTTTTAAGGCGTATGGCCTGTGTTGCAGGAAACGCTCTGCGTTGGGCATAGGCAATGGGAGTTAGTTTAAATACAAGCAGATTTTATCTGAAATGGTTAACAGTTTGTCAATGAATAAATAATTAATCAAGGCCAAGGCATTTACAATGCTATGGCCCCGTCGGCTGTTTCGGTGCTGTGACCAAGCGGGGTAGATAACGACCCATGTGCAGGTGATGACTAGCGAGGTGGTTTATGAAAATCTATAAAATTATTAAACGGGTGGCTTATGGTTTTGTGGTGCTGGGTTTGCTGGCGGCAAGCCCTGTCAGTGTAGCCGACCAACCGGCAGCCGTTTCTTGGAAAATTGTGGATTGGGCAGGTGACGAAAAAGCTCAGGCTGGGGGTACGCCAGACGGGGATGTCCAGTTGTTTGTGCAATTTGATCTTTGGGATCAAAAACAAGAAAACGCATTGCTGGTGTTGTTCCACTGCGGAGAAGATCCGCAAGTACAAGGCCGACCCATGCTCAATTTTGAACGTTACATGGAAGCCTACCAGGCCGGCAAAAACATATCCCCGGAGTATAACGAGAAATGGCGTCAACCCTCGGCTAGGTGGCGTTTGTGTCCTACTTCAGACGCGCTGTTGCTTGCTAACAGGGCTACTCATGCCAATATCGTCAAATTTCAAGTCGATTTTCTGCGCCTTGTCAACGAGGGCATGAGTCCGCGCATTGATATGGCTGTCTACGCCGTAGCGCAGAGCGATTTGGCACTGTGGCCGACTGCGGAGGCACTGGCCCGGCAATACCGGAACAGAGTCCCGGACGCCGTAGTGCCTTTTTATGCTCATTTCCGTTTGAACGGCGGGGTTTGGCGTAGGGGTTCTTATGCGGAGATTTACGGTAGCCCTGGCCGAAGTACCCTTAGTCGAGGGCCTAAAACCGCTGATTTTCAAAGAGTTGCCGAGTCAATGCCGATTAACATAGAAGGTTTTCGGTGGCAACGGGAGATTCCAGATGACACCCGCTTTGACAAATTGGAAAGCGTTAATGTGGCCATGAAAGAGGCCATTGCACACGGTTCTGCCGAAAAAGGGGAGCTGATTTGTTATCCTGAGCAGCCGCTAAAAAGGTTTTTTAGCGATACGCCTCAAGCGTTGGCGAGTGGTTACAGCCATGCCATTCGTGGCCGTTTTTCTACCAAATGGTCAACCGACCACAGTTTACACCCCGGTTTTGGGTTTTTGGTTGAGGTCTACCGAAACGGTACGGCCACCAAGCTGGGCGATTCCTGGGTACAATGGGACGGCACTTGGACGGTTAACATTCCTCATTCTGCAGGCTTGTTGACCGGTCAGCAGATTGCGGTCTATTACCGTTCCTACAACAGCTATTACGCCCCGCAAAATCAGGCCAACAACCGCTACTGGTGGCAGGATCCGGTTTGGACTGTCAGCAGTACCACCCATAATGTCGGCCACCGTTTTGCCGATACCGACGGCGGCACTTACAACGGCGTCGGCGAACTGGTCGATGCGGCCATGACCCTGTGGTCTAGGTTGTACTGGGACGGCAGCATCAATCCGGTGGGTGCGGCGTCTATTCGTTTTTTCTTTCCCAACACCTGGGACAACTGCGGCGGTGCCAGCCCTTGGAGTTGTGCCTCGGGTAATGACCTGTGGCTGATTGCCGCCCACGGGGTGCAAGCCAACGTGGTCGCCCACGAGATGGCGCATGTCCTGAACAACAAGTTCTGGAGCAACAAACGGCCGGCCGGTTCGGGGGGCTCGCATACCTTGAACGGCTGTTATCCGACCCGTTTAGGCATGGCCATGCGTGAGGGTTTTGCCAATTTCATCGCCGGATGGGTGGGTTACTCTAACCGTAATGTTGCCGAAGGCGGGTTTAATTCAGGCCGCTGGGCACTGGGTTATGACCTCGAATCCCGCAACAGCCCGCCCAGTTGCACCAACGGCTGGGAGAATGAAGTGTGGGTGGCGCGTACCTTCTGGGATTTGCACGACAGCCGTGCCGATGGCGACGATATTTTGTGGTTTAACCATAAAGGTGCCGTCCCTGCCTTGTATTTGGGCAATGTGATTGCCAACAACGGCGATGCCCGCGACATGCGTTTTTATGAAACCATTTACCGCAATGCCGCCTCATCCGGCCACCAAGGCTTTATCACCGACATCTTCGAGCAAAACCGGCATTAATCAAGCCGGCATCATGCACTGGCCACAAAAGGCTCAATCCGTTAGGATTGGGCCTTTTGTTTGGCTGAGTAATGACGCTACCCGGCCGACTGGATCAAATTACCGTTGATGATGGGTTGTGATGCCAATAAAACGCTTTGTGTTGGGTGTGTTGTTCGGGTTGTTAGGCGGCCACGCCGTGGCTACACCAAACACCGTTGTTCGCTCGTATGTGTTCCGTTCTGGGCATGTTTCCTACCAGGAAATAGCGGGTGCCTTAGTGCCGATCGAAGTTGATTTGCCAGCCGGTTGCTTCTTAATGGGCAGTCCCGAAATTGAGCCGGGTAGGGCTGACAATGAAATTCAGCACCGGGTCTGTTTAAATAGCTTGAAGATGAGCAAGTACGAGATAACGGTGGCAGAGTTTAAAAAATTTGTCGAGGCGACCGGCTACATCACGGATGCCGAACGCAATCAAGGACAACCCGGTTGCTGGAGTTACCAGCACGCGGCTGAGTCGGGCGAGTACCGGTGGGATTGGTGGCCTAAGGCTAACTGGATAAAACCCTTAGGGACGGTTCCGGTAAACAGCACGCACCCGGTTAGTTGTGTCAGTTTCCAAGACGTGATGGCCTATGTGAAGTGGTTGAACCAGCAAACCGGACGCAGTTACCGTTTGCCTACGGAAGCAGAATGGGAATATGCCGCCCGAGCAGGCCGCAGTACCGCCCGGTTTTGGGGCAACAACCCGTTAATTGCCTGCGCTTATGCCAATGTAGCCGACGACAGTCCGTCGGCGTTTGGCCATTGGCCGGTGCGCCACCGTTGCCAAGACGGCAATTTTTTCGCCGCTGAAGTGGGCACCTACCGTGCCAATGCGTTTGCTTTGCATGACATGATTGGCAATGTTTGGGAATGGACTTGTTCTAGCTACGAGGAAAATTACGGTGGTAAGGAACTCGTTTGTATTCAAGACACCGTTAAATTTGATACGCTGATTGCCCTCCGTGGTGGCGGCTGGAACGCCGATACGGCGCGGGTAAGGGCCGCGCACCGAAACTGGGGAGCTAGCTGGTCGCGGCAGGCGAACCTTGGGTTTCGCCTAGTACGCGAGAACTCCCGCTTAAGGCAGGGCGGTATTGCCGAATAACGGCCTTACAGGTTCCGGTCGATTATTTCAGACGCTTCCGGCTCTTTGTTGGTTTCTTTGCCGGGTTCATCGGTGGTCGCTTCTGACGTTTTGGCAGATCCGACATCTCGAGGTTGGGTCAACAACTTAGCATCCGGTCCCATGGGCACAGAAAAGTCGGTTGAAGAGATAATGGTTTTTGTCACTAAATCGATCATGCGCACAGAAATGTAGGTATTTTTTCTGCCGGGTGCATAAACACCGCCTACCAATACGCTGGCTTTGCGGCGGACTAGCTGTTTTTGGGTTTCGTCAGAAAGTGCCAAGCCCCCGTTTTCCTGCATCGAAAATAAGTCAATAGGCAGTTCCATGCCGATAATTTGATGGCCGCTTTCATGGAAGGCGGAGGCAATCTGTTCGGAAATAATTCGGCCAAAAGCCGAAGTTTTATTCAGGTTGTCAACATTGAGCAAAGTACTGACGACGATAAGCGAGTGTTTGGGTAATTTTCGGGTTAGGCGGTTCTGGAGGTCTGCAACGGCATCGTAGCTAACTTCTACGAGGTCGGCATCTCGCACCATGCCGTGGTAACGGCTGCTGCAACCACCTAGCATCAGGATTAAAAGCAGAATGAAAAACACGCGGGCTTTATTGGACATTGCCATGATTCCTGTAAGTGGGTTATGGGTATTAAGCAGGGGCAAATTTTTTTGCTGGCCAATCAAAATGGTAGGAATACTAGCTTATCGACTTGGGCAAGACAAGCCAGTTCGTATCCTTATGGGTGTGGCATAAACCTTAAATTTTTTAAGCATGGCTAGGCAAAACATGGGTGTTGATGTGTTGGTTATAGGTGCGGGGGCTTCCGGTTTGATGTGTGCCATTGAGGCAGGCAAGCGTGGACGGCGGGTAGTGGTGGTAGACCATGCCAACCGGGCGGGCAAGAAAATTTTGATGTCGGGCGGTGGCCGTTGCAATTTCACCAATTACTCGGTGGCACCGGAAAATTTTTTATCGGGAAATCCGCATTTTTGCAAATCCGCGCTCAGCCGTTACACGCAATGGGATTTTCTGGCTCTGGTTGAAAAGCACGGTATTGCCTATCACGAAAGAGGGCATGGCCAGTTGTTCTGCAATGACAGTGCCAAAGATATTGTCACCATGCTGTTGGCCGAATGCGCGGACGCTAACGTAACCCTTCGTTTGGACACTAAAATTACCGCTATTGGGAGAGAAAACGCCAGGTTTGTGGTGTCCACTGACACCGGTTGGCTTGAATGCGCTTCCTTGGTGGTGGCCACCGGGGGCTTGTCGATTCCGAAAATGGGGGCATCGCCTTTAGGTTATCAAATTGCCCAACAATTTAGCCTTCCTGTGGTTGCAACCCGTGCCGGTTTGGTGCCGCTGACGTTGCAGTCTATTGACAAAGACCGCTTTGGGCCATTATCGGGCATTGCGGTGTTCAGTGAAGTTAACACTGCCCGACAGGTGTTTCGTGAAAACCTGTTATTTACCCATCGGGGCTTGAGCGGACCGGTGATTTTGCAAATTTCATCTTATTGGTGTCCTGGCGATGCGGTCAGCATCAATTTATTGCCTGAATTCGATTTACTGGAACATTTACGCAGCCAATGCCAGAAAAATGCTAAAAGCACACTGCGAACCTGTTTAGAGCGGCACTTGCCGCGCCGATTATTGGCTTGTTTTTTACCCGAAGCACTGCTGGCCCAGTCTTTAGCGGACTGCTCCCATGTGCAGTTAGCGTCAGTAGCCGCGCAATTACAGTGCTGGGTCATCAAGCCCAATGGCACTGAGGGCTACCGAACGGCGGAAGTAACAGTAGGGGGCGTGGCTTGTTCAGCCTTGTCCTCTAAGACTTTAGCTGCGGTTAATTGTCCGGGTCTGTATTTTATCGGCGAAGTGGTGGATGTGACGGGTTGGCTGGGCGGTTACAATTTTCAGTGGGCTTGGTCATCGGGTTGGTGTGCCGGTCAGGTTGTTTAGTAAAATCAACGGTATTTTTTTTCGAGGCTTGCGACTAAGACGGTTGGCCAGCCAATTTTTATAAGGATCACCGCCCATGAGCTTAAACCCAGAAAGTTTTTTGATAGGCGAGCATGCGCCTGCTGTGGCAGGGGCTGACGGGGTTTTTTCTGCCGGCACGGCCGAGGCTAAAACAGCGATTTGCACACTCAATCACTTGGCAGTGCTAGCGGTTACGGGCAGCCAGGCGGGAGCGTTTTTGCAGGGCCAGATGACTTGCAGTATTGCCGATGTACACGAAACCAAGGCTAGTTTTGGTGCCTTTTGTACCGCTCAAGGTAAAGTCATCAGCACGTTTTTGCTGGTCAAGTGCACAGCCGGTTATCACCTGGTTATGCCAGAGGTGTTGCTAGCGACAGTCACCGGGCATTTGCAAAAATACATCCTGCGCGCCGACGTGCAGTTGACCGGGTGCCAAGACAGCGTGTGCGTGCTGGGCGTGTTCGATACCACACACGAAAGCCAACCCTTGTTTTCTTGCCAATCATCGCCGCTTGTCAGCATTGCTTTTGGGCAGCGCCACATGGTGTTGCTTGAACAGGCACAAGCCGATGATTTTTTTAAAGAAAAAGTTCAGAAACGAGGTTTTGTGGCGGTTCACTCAAGCCGTTGGCGCTATCAAGACATTATTGACGGTTTGCCCTGGTTGGCGGCTGAAACCACCGGGCAATTTATCCCGCACATGCTCAATTTGGACAAACTGGGCGGCATCAGCTTTAACAAAGGCTGTTACACCGGGCAAGAGGTGGTGGCGCGCACCCATTACCTGGGCAAAGCCAAACGGGGGTTAGCGGTGTTCGGGATAGACCCGCCTGTGCAACCATTCGCCCATTCTGTCCTTGTCGACAGCCAAGGGCAGGCCGCAGGCCGGGTGCTGAATGCCGTGCAATACCACGATTCAGCCCGGCTATTGTGCGTGTTATCGCATGCTGTCCTCGACCCTGACCTGAATTTGCCAGATTTCCCTCACCATACCCTTACCCGGATCGATTGACATGGACCACTCATCTGTTTTGCGTTTCCGCCTGCTCGGCACATTGACGATTGTTGCGATTTATCTGGTCATTTTGGCGGGTGGCATTGTCCGTGCTTCCGGCTCGGGCATGGGCTGCCCGGACTGGCCGACCTGTTTCGGGCAATGGATACCGCCCACCGACGCCGCCCAATTGCCCGCCAACTACCATGAAATTTATGCCCAGCGCGGGTATCAGAACACGGAGTTCAACCCAGTTAAAACCTGGACCGAGTACGCCAACCGCTTGCTCGGTGCCAGTACCGGCTTGTTGGTTTTGTTGACCGCCTGGTCGTCGCGAATTTTTATAAAAACCGACAAAAGCATTGTTTATCTAGCAGTGAGTGGCCTGTTGTTGACGGGGTTTCAAGGTTGGTTGGGAGCCAGCGTGGTTGCCAGCAACCTCAAGCCCGTCATGATTACCGCGCACATGCTGGTAGCACTGTTGATAGTGGCGCTAATGATTTACACCATTGCCCGCTCGCAGCGTGAATACCTCGGGCAATTGGCAGCAGGGCAGTTATCGGGCCAATTTAGGCCGGTGTTGCTGGCGGCCATGGTGATGACCTTGTTGCAGGTGGCGATGGGGACGCAAGTGCGGGAGGCGGTCGATTTTCTTGCCCATGAACACAGCTACATTGACCGCCAATACTGGCGCGATGATTTCCCGGTTATCTTTTATGTACACCGCTCGTTTTCGTCGGTGATTTTGTTCACCAACCTATGGCTGGCCTGGCAGTTGCTTAAATCGGGCGAAACCAGTGCCCTGTTGCGGCGCACCGGCTTGGCGTTGGCGTGCTTGGTGGTCGTGGCTATTTTGGCTGGGGTCAGCTTAGACCGGCTGGGGATGCCGCCAGTCGCCCAGCCGGTCCACTTGTTGATGGCCAACTTGATTTTTGGCGTGCAGTTTTTTATGTATATCGTCACCCACTACGCGAATAATTTTAGGGTTGCCGGTAATCGGCAATAACCTCGGTAATTTTTTTGGCCAGGGCGGCGATACCGTGACGGGTCACTGTTTCGTGGGTGCCTTTCATTTCGATACTAAAACCGGCCACTCGCTGGCCGGTTTGGACATTGATAAGGTGCGACATCAAATAAGAAAACAAAAAACTGGGTTTGCTGTGTCGGTTGACCACCACCCAGTCGGCCCCTGACTGTCTAGCCAAGGCCACGGCCGCTTCGTCATAAGTGAACCAATACCCGGGCGAGCTCGCCGCCGCTTGGCTGTCGGCAATGGCCGCGATGCGGTAGCCGCCGTATTCGGCTAAGGCCTGTTCCAACATCGGTTTTAATGCGGCGGTACGTTTTATTTCCGCCGGTGTGCCCGGTAAAGCAGTCACGTCGTTCAGTTCAAATTCGCTGATGGCCAGGCGGGTTTCGGCGTTTGCGACAAGGCTTGTCGTCAGCCCAACGGCGAAAATCAGCCATTTTAGCGTGTTCATTTTTGCTTACCCCTTTTATGGTTTACTGCCCTTGCAGTTTATCAGCCAGGTTTTTTGATACCATTGCCGGCCGAAAAACATTCGCAAACAGATTCACTTTATGGACTTTCAATTGCTCAATACCGACGGCCATGCCCGCCGTGGCCGTCTTAGCTTTGCCCGTGGCGTGGTGGAAACGCCGATTTTTATGCCGGTAGGCACCTACGGCGCGGTCAAATCACTGACCCCCGAAGAGCTTGAAAGCATTGGCGCGCAAATCATTCTGGGCAACACCTTCCATCTCATGCTACGCCCGACCACCGCCGTGGTCAAAGCCCACGGCGACCTGCATGATTTTATGCGTTGGCAAAAACCCATCCTCACCGATTCCGGCGGTTTCCAGGTGTTCAGCTTGGGTGCGTTGCGCAAAATCAGCGAGCAGGGCGTGACGTTTCAATCGCCGGTCAATGGCGACAAAATTTTCATGGGACCGGAACAATCCATGCAGGTGCAACGGGAGTTGGGTTCTGACATCGTCATGATTTTCGATGAATGCACCCCGTATCCGGCGACCGTGGACGAAGCCGCCGAGTCCATGCGCTTGTCGCTGCGTTGGGCGGCGCGCAGCAAGACCGCGCATGGGGATAACCCGAACGCTTTGTTCGGCATCGTGCAAGGCGGCATGTACCCGCAGTTGCGGCGCGAATCGATTGCCGGCTTGGTGGACATCGGTTTTGACGGCTATGCCATCGGCGGTTTGTCAGTCGGTGAGCCTAAGGCAGAAATGATGGCAACCTTGGATGCCCTACACCCGGACTTGCCGGTTGACCAACCGCGCTATTTGATGGGGGTGGGCACGCCAGAAGATTTGGTGGAAGCGGTGCGGCGGGGCATGGATATGTTCGACTGCGTGATGCCCACCCGCAACGCCCGCAACGGCCATTTGTTCACCTGTTTTGGCGTCATTAAAATCCGCAACAGCCAATACGAATCGGACACCCGCCCGCTGGACGAGGCGTGTGGCTGCTATACTTGCCGCAACTACTCCCGCGCCTATCTAAGGCACTTGGACAAATGCCAGGAAATGCTGGGCGCACGTTTGAACACGATTCACAACTTGTACTACTATCTGCACCTGATGCAGGGTTTGCGCGAGGCCATCGAACAACAGCGACTGGATGCGTTTTGCCAGGAGTTTTACCGTCAACGCTGCCCGGCGGCGGCATCTGCATAAACCAACGTTAGACAACAACCACAACTGAAGGAGTTGAATACTATGCAACAAGTGATTTCAAACAGGCACGGCCTATTTTCTTGGTGTGCTGCGGCGATCGTGATCTTCCTAGCAACCTATACCCAAGCGGTCGTAAGCAATCCGGTTGCGCAAACCGCCATCACCGAAGCACAAATTAATGCCGCCCAACAAGCTTGGGGTGATGGGCTGGTAAAAATAAGCAAAATCCACAAGGACGGAGGCGATTACAAAGCGGCGGCGAGCGATTTTATCGATGAACTCTACGATTACAAAGAGGGAACCGTGTTCTTTAAGCCGACTTTAGCATTTGGCAAAAACACCTTCCGGAGTACCAAAGAAAGTGCGCTCTCCTACTTCGTTGGCGGTAACAAGCGCTTTCCTGAAGACACCGGTTTTGCACTGAAGCCGTGGGTGAAGGTGCGCTACGACAACAACGCAGCCGAGCATGGAGTTCAGATTCATGGTGATATTGCCATCACGATGGGGAATGTGTACTTCATGAACGCTAAGGGTGAGGAGGTGATGGTTGACAAAACCTTTGTATTTCGGCGGGGTAAAGATGGCCAGTTGCGGTTGTGCGTGCACAAATCGGCACTCCCGTTTGAACCGAGCAAGTAGCGGCAAACATAATCAAGACCGCAGCACCCGGTTAACACGGCGTTAACCGGTTTCGGCGGGTTCTGCCGGAAATGTTTTCGTTGCATTAGTCCTTAACAAATTTATTGGTATTCATTGCTATGGCTCTTTGGTCTGTACGACGCATCAACACGCTTGCTAGTGCTTTAAAGGTACAAAATTATCTTGAAATTGGGGTCTGTAAAGGTATGACTTTTACGGAGGTGGACATTCTTAAAAAAACCGCCGTTGACCCAAAGTTTCAATTTGATTTCTCAGATGTTGCCGATGAAAACATTTCATTTAATGAAATGACGTCAGACCGGTTTTTTTCTACCTTGCCCCTTAAAACCAAATTCGATCTCGTGTTCATTGATGGGCTGCATACGTTCGAGCAAACTTACCGCGATTTTTGCAATAGCTTGCTTCATGCCCATGATAAGACCGTGTTTTTAATTGACGACACGGTACCTAAAGATGTTTTTTCCTCATTGAGGAATCAGGCGAAAGCAATCAAATGGCGCGGGGACGCCGGATTAAGTGGCGGTGCTTGGCACGGTGATGCATTCAAAACCGTATTCGCACTCCATGATTTCCATCTCGGCTTAAATTACAGGACGATTGTGAGTCCGGGTGATAATCCCCAAACATTGGTTTGGCGTTCCAATACAGGGTGGAGGGATCCGCTGTTCAACTCGTTAGAACACATTTCCCGACTCACTTATTTCGACCTCCTGGAACATAAAAATGTATTGAGGGAATGCCTTGAAGCAGAAGCCATAAACTTATGTTTGCAGGAAGTGTCCGAGGTTTCCTGCTAATTCTGTCTATTGGGGTGGGGGTGATGAGACTGGGGCGTGCTGAGTGTTCCAACGAAAAACAAAACCTGTTATGTCTGTGGCATAATGCCGCGTTTTTATTTTGGTCTATTCACTGAGGATAATCATGAATTTGTTCATTTCCGATGCGCTCGCTGCCGCCCCTGCCGCCCAACAGCCTGGCATCGAAGGCATGTTGTTCCCATTGGGCATTTTGTTGTTTTTTTACTTCCTGTTTTTGCGTCCCCAAGCCAAACGCGCCAAAGAGAAAAAAGAAATGATCGCCAATATGGCCAAAGGCGTCGAAGTGGTCACTACCGGCGGCATTTTAGGCAAAGTAGTGGATATGGACGACAACTTCTTGAAGCTTGAAGTTAGTGACAACATTTTTATTCAGGTGCAGCGGCAAGCTATCGAAACCCTGATGCCCAAAGGCACCTACAAAGCCGTTACTAAAAAAATCACCAAAGAATAACGGCTAACTATTTCGCTCCGCCGACGTCTGCGGCGGCCCAACACCCGGAACGACAACCATGCAAAACAGCTACCCACTTTGGAAAAACCTAGTCATCTTGCTGATTTTTTTGCTTGGGCTGGTTTATGCCTTGCCCAATTTGTACGGTGAAGATCCTTCCGTGCAAATTTCCGCCGTTGGCGGCAGGCCGCTGACCCGCTCACAATCCGAGCAAATAGAGGCGGAAATAAGGGCCAGCGGTGTCGAAAGCATTGCCTTCGAGTTCAAAGACGGTCGCGCTTTAGCACGCTTTTCCGATACCGATGATCAGCTCAAAGTGGCCGATTGGCTGCGGGAAAAACTCGGTGACAGCATGACCGTGGCCCTTAACCTGGCACCGACCACTCCAGCGTGGTTGCAGGCGATAGGTGCGGATGCGATGTACCTGGGCCTGGATTTGCGCGGCGGGGTGCATTTTTTGCTCGAGGTGGACATGGAGGCGGCGGTCAAGCAAACAGAAGAGCGTTATGTCGACGACATCCGGCAAGCATTAAGGGCAGAAAAAGCCCATTACCTGACGGTCGGTAAAGAAGACGGGTTCATTAAGGTCAAACTGAAATCGGCAGAGGATAAACCTAACCTCATGCGCGTGTTGGATAAAGAGTTTCGCAACTTAAATGTCACCGAGCCGGAAGCACAAGACCAAGTGTGGTTAAAAATTTCTGAGCAGGCAATAAACGAAATCAAAAGAAATGCCGTCAGCCAAAACATTACTACGTTGCGCAACCGCGTCAACGAGCTGGGCGTAGCCGAACCGCTGATCCAACAACAAGGTGAAAACCGCATTGTCGTGCAATTGCCGGGTGTACAAGATACTGCCCGGGCCAAGGAAATACTGGGCACCACCGCCACGTTAGAATACCGCCTAGTGGATATCGAACACGACGTGCAACAAGCGGTACAGGGGCGCGTGCCGGTGGGCAGCCGCTTGTACCGTGACCGCGACGGTGCGCCCATTCTGCTGGACCGCCGTGTCATTGTTACCGGCGACCAAATTGTCGATGCTTCCTCGGGTATGGACGAAGACGGCCGTGCTGCCGTGTTTGTTACGCTGGATGGGGGCGGTGCAACCAAGATGGGCAAAATAACGCGGGCTAACGTGGGCCGACCGATGGCGGTGGTGTTTATTGAGTACAAATCAGAAACCCGAACCGTTAACGGTGAAAAAGTACGCCACAAAGAGAAAGTTGAAAAAGTCATTAGCGTGGCCACCATACAAGGCGTATTCAGTAAGCGTTTCCAGACCACCGGTCTGGACAGCCCGCAGGAAGCCCGTGACTTGGCCTTGTTGTTGCGCGCCGGAGCGTTAGCGGCGCCGGTCGACATCGTTGAGGAACGCACCGTCGGTCCTAGTTTGGGCCAGGACAACATCGACAAAGGCATGTTGTCTTTTTTGGTTGGTTTCGGCTTGGTTGTTTTGTTTATGCTGGTTTATTACAAGTTGTTCGGGATGCTGGCCAATTTGGCTCTAGCGGTCAATGTGATACTCATTGTAGCCGTGCTATCCATATTGCAAGCCACTTTGACTTTGCCGGGCATTGCCGGAATTATTCTTACCGTGGGTATGTCAGTTGATGCCAACGTGTTGATTTTTGAAAGAATTAAAGAGGAGCTTAGAAATGGAACAAGCCCGCAGGCCAGTATTTTTATCGGTTATGAAAAAGCCTGGGCCACCATTCTTGACTCCAACATCACCACGTTGCTGGTGGCGGTGATGCTGTTTGCATTCGGTGCTGGCTCGGTGAAAGGCTTTGCAGTGACTTTAATCATCGGAATTTTTTCCTCGATGTTCACCGCCATCAACGGCTCCCGCATGTTGGTCAACTGGATATACGGCAACCGTCGTGTTGAAACCTTATCCATTTAACCAATGCGGCACCCTTAGTCTGCTTAGACTGACAGTTTGCACTTTAGGACCCTACCATGGTTAACACCAACATTAATTTTCTTGGCAACCGCAACATATTTTTAGTCTTTTCCAGTATTGTCATGGCCATTGCCATCGGCTCATTGGCCATAAAAGGGCTAAAGCTGGGCATCGACTTTACCGGTGGTACGTTGATAGAAGTCGGCTACGAACAACCTGCAGACCTAGACACCCTGCGTAATGCCTTGGAACAAGGCGGTTTTGCCAATGCCACGGTACAGTATTTTGGCACGACCAAAGACGTGTTGATCCGAATGAAGCTTGAAGAAGGCGTAAGCAGTGCCTTGTTGAGCGAAAAAGTTATCGAAGCCATCAACAAAAACGACGCCCCTACCGCCAGCCTGCGGCGTGTGGAATTCGTCGGTCCACAAGTCGGCGAAGACTTAGCCGAGGACGGTTTCTTGGCTTTGTTGTACTCCACCGTTGCGATTCTTATCTACATTGCCTGGCGCTTTGAGTGGAAGTTTTCGCTGGGGGCGGTGATTGCTACGTTTCACGACGTCATTGTCACCCTGGGCTTGTTTTCGCTGTTAAACCTGGAATTTGACTTGTCTGTGCTCGCGGCCGTGTTGGCTTTGATCGGCTATTCACTTAACGACACCATTGTTATCTACGACCGCATCCGCGAGGGGTTTTTGCAAATTCGCAATAAATCCACCGAAGAAATCATGAATCTTTCCGTTAACGTCACCTTAAGCCGCACCGTCATGACCTCGGTCACGGTGTTGCTGGTGTTGCTGTCGTTGTTTTTTCTGGGCGGTGAAGCACTTCGCGGTTTTTCCATAGTGCTGTTGTTCGGCGTATTTTTCGGTACCTATTCGTCGATTTTTATCGCCAGTCCTGTGGCCTTGCTGCTAGGTATCAGCCCTGCCGACATGCTGGCCTCAACCAAAGAAAGCACTGATTCAGACGGGCTACCTTAAACGGCTGCAACCTTAATGTGTTACCCGAATCACCGCTAATTGGCTATAATCGCCGCCCTTACACCTTAAAACAAACCTGGAGTTTTTTAGACAATGGCCATCGAACGCACGTTTTCCATCATCAAGCCTGACGCAGTCGCCAAAAACAGCATCGGCGAAATCTACAGCCGCTTTGAAAAAAACGCCCTAAAAATTGTTGCCGCGAAAATGCTGCATTTGACTCAAGAGCAGGCCGAAGGCTTTTATGCTGAGCACAAAGAGCGCGGATTTTTTAACGATTTAGTCGCTTTTATGATTTCAGGCCCGGTCATGATGCAAGTGTTAGAAGGCGAGGACGCCGTCGCTAAAAACCGCGAACTGATGGGCGCAACCAACCCGAAAGACGCCGCACCCGGCACCATCCGCGCCGATTTTGCCGTTAGCATCGACGAAAATGCGGTGCACGGTTCGGATGCGCCAGAAACCGCACAACGGGAAATTGCTTTCTTTTTCTCAGACGATGAACTCTGTGCCAGAACCCGCTAACAGAAAAACCAACCTGCTGGATTGGGACAAAAAAGGCCTGGAAGCTTTTTTTGCCGATTTGGGGGAAAAGCCGTTCCGCGCCACGCAGTTGCTGAAATGGATTTATCACGAGGGTGTCACCGATTTTGAGCAAATGAGCAACCTCAGTAAGCCGTTGCGCGGTTTCTTAGCGGAAAATTGTCAGCTTGCTGTTCCTGATGTGGTCATTGAACAACGCGCTAGCGACGGCGTGTACAAATGGGTGCTGCAAACCCAGTGCGGCAACCGGGTGGAAACGGTGTTTATTCCCGAGGAAAGCCGCGGCACCTTGTGCGTGTCCTCGCAAATCGGTTGTGCCTTAGCCTGTACTTTTTGTTCCACCGCCCAACAAGGTTTTAATCGCAATCTGACCACGGCCGAAATCATCGGCCAAGTCTTGGTAGCGCGGGAGCGGTTAGATGAAGGCCAGCGCATTACCAACGTGGTCATGATGGGCATGGGCGAGCCGTTGCTGAATTTTGACAACGTGGTCCGCGCCCTGAATTTAATGACCGAAGACTTTGCTTTTGGCCTGTCTAAACGACGGGTGACGGTCAGCACCTCAGGCGTGGTGCCGGCTATGTACCGGCTCACCGAAGCCTGCGATGTCAGTCTGGCGGTATCTTTGCACGCCGTCACCGACGCCTTGCGCGACGAGCTGGTGCCCATCAACAAAAAATACCCCATCAAGGAACTGCTAGCGGCCTGCCGCGACAACGCCAAGCTGGCGCCTAGGCGCACCGTTACGTTTGAATACGTCATGCTCGATGGCGTAAACGATTCGGTGGCCGATGCCCAGGGGCTGGTCAAACTGTTAAAAACGGTGCCGGCAAAAATTAATTTAATACCGTTTAACCCGTTTCCTAATTCGCCCTACCGTTGTTCCAGCATGGCCACCATCAACCGCTTTAAAGCCGTGCTGAACCAAGCCGGATTGATTACCACCCTCCGCAAAACCCGGGGCGAAGGTATTGATGCTGCCTGCGGCCAGTTAGTCGGGCAGGTGGCTGACAAAAGCCGTCGCCATCTTAAACTGAATGCAATAAAGGCCGAACATGCCGCGTAAAACCGTGTTGCGCCTGGTTCTCTGGCTGTTTTTTAGCACCTTGGCTGTGTGCTTGCTCGGTTGTTCTGGCAATGCAAAGAAAAAAGAACTGGCTGATATTTACCTGCAACTGGGCGTCCGTTACCTGAATCTGAACAAACTGGAATCGTCCAAAGAAAATTTGAAAAAAGCCGTCGAGCAAGAACCCGATAATGCGCAGGCACACAATGCCTTAGGTTATCTGTATGAAAGAATAGAAAGGCATCAGGAAGCCAAAGAACATTACCAGAAGTCTCTCGATTTGATGCCGGATGACATCAGCATCCAAAATAATTTTGGCCGATTTTTGTGTGAGCGCAGTGAGTTTGACCAAGGCACGGAACTGCTGAAGCAAGCCTTAGCCAACTTGCTCAATGACCGCGCCTGGATTGCCATGACCAACCTAGGCTTATGCCAACTGGGCATGGGCAACTCACAGAAAGCAAAAACTTATTTCAAGGATGCCTTGCAGCTAAATCCCAGCTATGCCCCGGCCTTGCTGGAAATGCAAAAGTTCAGTTACCAAAGCGGCGATCATTGGGCCGCAAAGGGTTATTTGCAGCGCTATCTGGAACAGGCTTCGCACACTCCGGGTACCTTGTGGATCGCCATACAAACCGAACAGGCCTTAGGCAACCCCCATCTAGCGGGTGAATACCGCAAAGAATTACTGGATAAATTTCCATCTTCCCCGGAAGCCAAAAAAATCCGGGCGCAACCTTAAGCCTTCCCTTTATGGCCAACACACTCCAAGCAATACGCGGTATGCACGATGTGCTGCCTTCGGAAACGCCGCTGTGGCAATACGCGGAAGGCATCGTCCGCGAGGTGCTAACGGGCTACGGCTACAGCGAAATTCGCCTGCCCATTGTGGAAAAAACCGAGCTGTTCAAACGCTCCATCGGCGAAGTCACCGATATTGTCGAAAAAGAAATGTACACCTTTGCAGACCGTAATGGCGATTCCTTGACCTTGCGCCCGGAAGGCACCGCCGGTTGCTTGCGCGCTTGCTTGGAACACGGCTTGTTGCAAGGGCCGCAGCGGCTTTGGTATTACGGCCCGATGTACCGGCATGAGCGCCCGCAAAAAGGCCGTTACCGCCAGTTTGTGCAATTGGGCGTGGAATGTTATGGCATGGCCGGGCCTGACAGCGATGCGGAATTGTTGTTGATGATGAACCGGCTATGGAAGCGTTTGCAGTTGTGCGATAAAGTTCGATTAGAAATCAACTCTTTGGGTACTATTGCCGAGCGCTTAGCGTACCGGAAAATTTTAGTGCGCTATCTTGAACAGCATCACAGCCAATTGGATGAAGACAGTTTAAGACGTTTGCATACCAATCCACTGAGAATCTTGGACAGCAAGCATCCGGCGATGCAGGCTGTCATTGCCGGGGCACCGGTGTTGATGGATTATTTGGGCGAGGATTCGCGCGCTCATTTCCAGTCTGTCACCGCAATTCTGGATGAACTAGGCGTCGCTTACACAGTCAACGTGCGTTTAGTGCGCGGCTTGGATTATTACAGCAAAACGGTTTTTGAATGGGTCACTGACGGATTGGGTTCGCAAGGAACCGTTTGCGCCGGTGGCCGCTACGACAGCCTGATCGAACAACTCGGCGGCAAGGCTGGTTTTGCCGTAGGGTTTGCTGTGGGCATGGAGCGCCTGTTGGCGTTGCTGGAAACCGTGGATGTCGCGGTTGCTAAGCCGGTCGACGTATTTATGATCCGGGTTGGCAGGTTGGCTAGCCGCGAAGGCCTGCACCTAGCCGAGCTGCTGCGTGATGCCATCCCTCAGTTGAAAGTGCAAATAGGGCCTGACGAAGGCAGCTTTAAAAGCCAATTTAAAAAAGCGGACAAAAGTGGTGCCGACTATGCGCTGGTGCTGGGTGATGAGGAAGCAGGCCGGGGCGAGGTCGGCATAAAATCTTTGCGCGTTGAGCAAGGCCAACAAACCCTAGCACGGGCGGACGCCATCGCCTTTTTGCAAAATCATTATTCGTAACCGTTGGCAAATTTGAACCAGTTAAGGACTGAACGTGGAATTGTACGAAACCGAAGAACAACAGGTTGAAAACCTGAAAAAGTGGTGGCGGGAGAATGGTCGGATGGCTTTTATCGGGGTTGTCCTCGGTCTGGCTGCTTTTTTTGGCTGGATGTATTGGCAAAAACACCAAAAAAACCAAGCGTTGCAAGCCTCTGCTCTCTACAACCAATTGATCAAAGCCGTTGCCGAAAATAAAAAAGACAGTGCCGCAGAATTAGCCGAGCGTATCCAAAGCCAATTTGTCGGCACCGATTACGCAGCGTTCAGCCATTTGTTTCTGGCCAAGCTAGCGGTGCAGAAAAATGATTTACCCGCCGCACGGCAATGGTTAGAACGCCAAATGGCCCATGACAATAAAGAATTGGCGCATATCGCTAGGATTCGCCTAGTCCGCTTGATGCTGCACAACAAGGAGTACGAGCAGGGCTTAAAGGTGATCAACCAAGTTGATGCCGCCGACTTAGCCGGTTTTTCTGCGGTCTACGACGAATTGACCGGCGATCTTTATGCAGCCTTAGGCCGCTTGGATTTGGCGCGAACGGCCTACCAAAATGCACTGCGCGGTGGCCAGCAGTCGCCTTGGTTGCAGATGAAAATTGACGATCTAGCCGCACCAGAAAAGGCAGGGAAATAACCGGATGCGTCTTTTATTAGTCTTGTTGCTTTGTTTAAATTTGCTCGGCTGCGCTGCAGTCGATGCTGTGGATGAATTTTTTGGCGGCGGCGTAGACAATGCCGAACCGCCTAAACCCTTGGTGGAATTTTCCCAGGAAATCGCCGTTAGCAAGGTGTGGAAGGAAGGCATTGGCAGCGGCAGCGATGGGCAAGTGTTGAATTTAGCACCCGCTTTGACCGCCGGCAAAGTTTTTGCCGCTGACAGACACGGCTTGGTGCAGGCACGCAACCTGAGCAACGGCGATTTGTACTGGGAAGCGAAAACCGGCTTGCCTGTTTCCGCAGGCCCTGGCGTGGGCGGCGGCCTAGCCGTTTTAGGGACTGCCAAAGGACAGGTCGTTGCTTTTAACAGCGAAACCGGAAACTCCCTATGGACCGTCACAGTGACCAGCGAAGTGTTATCAATCCCCGTTGTCGCTAACGACAGGGTCATTGTCCGCTGCACCGACGGTACGGTTTCGGCCCTAGATGCTAAAACCGGAGTGAGACTATGGTCTTATGAAACCAGCGTACCGCCGCTTAGCGTGCGTGGTACCGGCACCCCCGTGGTGATGGAAGACCACGTTATCGGTGGTTATGACAACGGCAAGCTGCTGGCACTGCGCTTGGCTGATGGCAAATTTGTTTGGGAAACAAGCATTGCTGTTCCAAAAGGCCGTTCAGAGGTGGAACGCTTGGTCGATATTGACGCCGACCCGGTGACGGCTGATGGCGTTATTTATGTGGCGGCGCACAGCGGCGGTGTCGGTGCCGTGTCGCAAACGGATGGTGATGTTTTGTGGCATAACGACAACCTGTCTTCCCATTCCGGTTTTGGGCTGGATTGGCAATACCTGTATTTATCCGATTCGATCAGCGATGTTTGGCAGTTGGATTTACGCAATGGCTCTTCACTGTGGAAACAAAGCGACTTGCAGCGACGCCAACTGAGTGCCCCGGCCGTTTACGAAAGCTATGTGGTAGTAGGGGATTTTGAAGGCTATTTGCATTGGCTGAGCACCACCGACGGCAGGTTGTTAGGACGGGTGCAAGTCACCGACGCCCCCATTGCCGCTAAGCCGGCCGTTAACGGCGACACCGTTTATGTGTATGCCAGCGATGGCACGTTGGCCGCTTACAGGGTGGGCATTCAGGCAGGGGCTCAATAACCATGTCCTTGTTACCCGTGATTGCCCTGGTGGGCAGACCTAATGTCGGCAAATCGACCCTATTCAATAGCATGACTCAAAGCCGGGATGCCTTAGTGGCGGATTTCCCAGGCCTTACCCGTGACCGCAAATACGGCCGTGTGAAAAATACAGAGCGGCCTTGCTTGGTAGTGGACACCGGCGGCATTGCTGATGATGCCGAAGGCATAGAAAGCGTTTCTCGCAGGCAAGTGCAAATGGCCTTGGAAGAAGCCGACGTGGTGTTGTTCATGGTCGATGCGCGGCAGGGCCTAAGTGCCTCGGATAAAGTTATTGCCGAAGATTTGCGCAAATTAGCCAAGCCGGTGGTACTGGTCATTAATAAAACCGATGGTCTGGACGCAGCGGTCGTTAGTGTCGATTTTTATTCACTGGGTCTGGGTGAACCTGTAAAAATCGCCGCATCGCATGGGCGTGGAGTGCCTGAATTGCTGGAGCAAGTAGCCGGTCTGCTGCCTGTCGAAGTGACCGACACCCCATTGCAAGACGATGACAAAAACATTGCCATCGCTATAGTGGGCCGGCCTAATGTGGGCAAATCGACGCTGGTCAACCGGCTGTTGGGCGAGGAGCGGGTGATCGTGTTTGACCAGCCCGGCACCACCCGCGATAGCATTTACATCCCCTTCGAGCGCGATGGCAAACGCTACACCTTGATCGATACCGCCGGTGTGCGGCGTCGCGCCCGCGTTTCTGAAACGGTGGAAAAATTCAGTGTAATCAAGGCTCTGCAAGCCATTGAGCGGGCCCATGTGGTGATTTACCTGATTGATGCTAGCGAAGCGATCACCGACCAAGACGCCCATTTGTTGGGGTTGGTTTTGGAGGCAGGCCGGGCTTTGATTATCGGCCTGAATAAATGGGACGGCTTAAGCATTGAGCAGCGAACCTTAGTGAAACGGCAAGTAGACATCAAGCTGTCGTTTTTAGAATTTGCCGAAAAACACCCGATTTCCGCGTTACACGGCAGCGGTGTGGGCAAGTTGTTTGATGTGGTTAGCAAACTCTACAGTTCGGCTATGGTGGACATGTCGACCCCCTTGCTCACCAAAATTTTAAAAGAGGCCACCAGTGCTCATCAGCCACCGATGGTCGGTACCCGACGCATTAAACTGAAATACGCCCATCAGGGTGGACGCAATCCGCCAGTGGTCATTATCCACGGCAGTCAAACGGATGCTTTGCCGACCGATTACAAGCGTTTTCTAACCAACTATTACCGGGATAAATTAGGCTTATCCGGCACGCCTCTGCGTTTGGCTTTTAAATCACCCAACAACCCGTTCCAAGGCCTAAAAAATAAGTTGACCGAACGGCAAACCAAAAAGCGCGACCGTCTAGTACGCCACCACAAACAAAAAAAATAACCCGTGGCCGGCATTTTTTTTCAAGGCAATCCGCTTACTACCAATGCCGAATTGCCCGCAGTGGGCAGTTTGGCGCCGGATTTTATTCTGGTTAACAGCAGGCTAAAAAACCTGTCTTTGGCCGCTTTTGCGGGTAAGCGTAAAGTTTTGAACATTGTTCCTAGCCTCGATACACCGGTCTGCGCCGCATCCGCCCGCAAATTTAACCAAAAAGTGGCCCAAGATCAGGATACGGTGGTGTTGTTGGTATCGGCAGACTTGCCATTTGCCCAGTGCCGGTTTTGCACAACCGAGCAGCTTAACAATGTCGTCGCCTTGTCCTGTTTCCGTTCCGGCTTTGCCGAGGATTATGGCGTCAGGCTTGTTGATGGCATTTTAGCCGGCCTGACGGCGAGGGCCGTGATCATCATCGACCAACAAAACAAAATTATTTACGCCGAATTGGTCAAAGAATTGACCGAAGAACCCGATTACGAGGCGGCGTTAGCGGTACTGAATGCCCACTAACAAGCAAAGTGCCTGGGCTGTTTTTGTGGCTGTGGTCTGGTGCGTACCTGCGTTTGTTGGTTTTTCCTGCTAAACAGGGCTTTCGTTGCCATCTGTTGACGGTCTTGACAAACGTCTGGCCGGTTGGCGCAATTTTTAAGAGGTGTGATTTGGCCGCACATAACCAGCTTTTTAGTGGCCACGCATTAAGACTTTGGGGCTGGCTGAGAAAAGGCCTGGCCTTGTTTGTCCTAGGCTCAGTGGTTGCCTGCGTGCTGCTGAATTGGCTGCCGCCGGCCACTACCGGGATGATGCTTTACCGCCACCTTGAAGATGCCTTAGAAAACCGTCCCTACCAACCGATGGATTACCGTTGGATCAATGGTCAGGACATTTCTTGGTTTGCTTTTGCGGCGGTGGTAGCGGCAGAAGACCAGCTTTTTTACCGCCATCACGGCTTTGACTGGCACTCCATCCAATCGGTACTGGAGGATTTTTCAGAAGATGGCAAAGCCCCGCGCGGAGCGAGCACCATAACGCAACAAGTGGCCAAAAACTTATTTTTGACGCCGTCCCGCAATTTCCTACGCAAGGGTTTGGAAGCCTGGTTCACCGTCTGTTTGGAGCTGTTCTTGAGCAAGCAGCGGATCTTAGAAATTTACCTTAACATCGCCGAATTCGGCGACCATCTGTTTGGCATTGAAGCGGCCAGCCAGCGGTATTTTGGCATCTCCGCCAGCCGTTTAAGCGCGCAACAGGCCGCCTTGCTGGCCGCAACATTGCCTAATCCGCTTAACTTGAAAGCCGACCGGCCTTCGCGATATTTGCTAAGACGGCAACATTGGATACTCAAACAAATGCAGCAGTTGGGCCACTAAGCTAGCCAAAAATAACCGGCTGCACAGCCAAATGCCGCCGCTATTTCACACCCTGTTGGGCTAAAAAACCATCCAGTTGATTGGCAAATGCCTGTATGTCGCGGGCAGCTAACGCCGCAGGCCCGCCGGTATTAATTCCGCTTGAACGCAAAGATTCCATGAAATCCCGCATGTTCAAGCGCTCTTTGATGTTCTCCTGGGTATAGCGTTCGCCACGAGGATTGATGGCATGTCCGCCTTTATTGATCACTTCATGGGCTAACGGAATATCAGCGGTAATCACCAAATCGTTGGCAACCATATTTTTGATAATTTCATTATCGGCCACATCGTAGCCGGATCTAACCCACAAGAACTTGATATGGCGTGAAGGCGGAATTTGCAGGTAATGGTTGGCCACCAGTGTGATTGAAGTGCCGGTACGGTTTGCCGCACGGAACAAAATCTCTTTGATGGGTTTCGGACAGGCATCCGCATCTACCCAGATTGGCATCATTTATTCCAAAAAATAGTGTGAACAGGTTTGTTACGGTTAAACGTATCTAAACAAAGCGGGTAACTAAGCCCAGCATCATTGCCAGAAAGCTTCGAGGCTAGACGTTCATTGAACCTAAATTCCCACAAAACCCCTTACCTATCGTTCCGATTTGGCGGATTGTCCGCCGACATCAGTGCCAAAATCAGAAAAATCACCAGCAGTAACGGCCAAAAATAAGGCACTATCAGGAACACGCCCAGCATCGAAAAGAATAAGGCAATAAAAAAAGCATGAACCCCATGCCCATCATTAGCAGGAATGCCAAGATACCGATTAATAACAGGGCAATAATACTGCTGGGGATGGCGGCAAAGCGGATGAAAGAATTGTCGACGGGGTGGTTGTTAATGATGAGCTTGATTGTGCCCACATCCGGGTGGAACAAATAACTGAAAATGCCGACGGTGATGGCGACAATCAATAAGGTGGTGATAAGGGGGTGGCGTGGGCGTTTCATAGCGGGTCTTGGGATCAATGTTGTAACGGTAGCATAGACTCGGACTGCGTGGTCGGTCAAATGGCATGCTCATTGAACATAGCGACTGGACAACGCCCTCAGTCTTTCATGGCTCTAGGGCTAAACTTTATGTTTTTAGCAACGTTACACGCTATTTAAAAAGCATGGCCCAGTGGTGATGGGCAACGCCGCCTTCCACAAGCGCGAGAACCTTAAAAGCTGTATCGGGAAAACAGGGCACAGCTTAAATCCGTCCGCAAGCAATCCCGATGTTCCATTCAGGACATCTTTTTATACCGGATTAGCTGTATTTCCTGGGTAGCAAAGCATCAGGTTTTTAATTAATCAGCTTTGGCTCAGTTAACGAAAAGCTCGGGCAATCCATTCGATTCCAATAAAAATAGGTTGTACTCATTTAAATAGGGGGGGGGTGAATAATGCGGATATTTGTATTAGGCAGTTTCATTCAAGCCTGTTGTTGGCAAGTAAAGCATCTACCAAAATGGGGAGAAACCCTGGTTGCTTCAGCCTTGTCAATCGAGGCAGGTGGAAAAGGACTTAATGTCGCTATCGGCACCCGGCGTCTGGGTGCTGACGTCACTGTGTTGTTGGGTATTGGATACGATCAAGCCGGGGATGGGTTGATGCGGTTGTTGGCGCAAGAAGGGCTGGTTACACGGCATGTTTGGCGTTTGGCAAAGCAATCCGGTTACGGGGCGGGCCTGATCGCAAAGGAGGGTGAAAATGTCATCGCCATCTATCCCGGCCCAAACCAATTGCTGACCGCAGCACATGTGCAGGCCGCCCAAGCCGATATTGGCCGGGCTGATTGGGTTTACGCGCAATTGGAAACGGCTATGGTGGCTATTGTTGCCGCTTTCCGGCTGGCAAAGCTTAGCGGTGTCTGCACGGTACTGAACCCTTCGCCTTGGCAAAGCCTGCCGCAGGAGTTGTTGGATGTGACTGACATACTGATTGTCAATGCTACGGAAGCCCAGAATTTGCTTGCCCTAGCCATGCCGTTGCCTGGAAGCTTGCAAGAGTGTTTTTCAGGCTTAGAAATGGTGATGGGTACGTTATGGTTAAGATGGGGCGGTGAGTTGTTGGTGGTGACTCTGGGTGCTTTGGGCAGTCTGGCTTTTAGCCGTGACGGCCAGACTTATTGCGCCCCGGCTTTTGCCGTCCAGTCAGTCGATAGCGTCGGCGCGGGGGACGCCTTTGCCAGCGGTTTTTGTGTCGAGTTATGCCAACGTCGGCAAATTCAGCAAGCCTTGCGCTACGGTAACGCTTGCGGCGCAATGACGGCCTCGCGGCTTGGGGTGTTAGCGGCACTGCCTTGCCGCGCCACTGTCGAGGCTTTTTTGGCTGATTATGGTTAGGTTATGGTTTTTTCATGGGCTTTTATGCCCTATTAGGGAAAGACGTTCCCTTTAAGGAAACTCTGCCACTGACTCTATCGGCAGTAGCTTCCGGCACTGCTCTCGGTAAGGGCTGCGGCCTGTCTTTCTTAGCCGTTTATTCCAATCGGAGTTTATACACATAGGCATCGCCCCGGAAAGTCCCTTCCACGTATTCGATGAGTTGGCCGGTTGCCGAATAGGTGTGCCGTTTTAGCAGCAAGCAAGGGCCCGGCCCATCGAAACCAAAAATTGCCGTTTCCTCGGCCGTGCTCATCACCGCTTCGATGGTTTGTTCAGCATGGGCCAAAGTAATGCCACATTTCTCCTGCAAAAACGCATAAATAGAACCGCTGGTGTCCCAGTTTTCTAATTCCGGGGCCGCTGTTAGGTTGTACCAGGCCACTTCGCGGGTCATTGGCACCTTATCAGCCAAGCGTAGGCGCACCAGGCGTAAAAACAGTGCCGCAGAAGGGCACTGAAAAATACAGGCGATGGTGCGTTCATTGACAATTTCGTATTCCAGCACCCGGGTGGAGGCCGATTTTCCCTGCTCGCGCATTTCCTCGGTAAAGCCCTTTAACTTTCCGAGCATTGGGACAACCCCCGGGGGGGGTTGCACCACGGTGCCGCCACGGCCGTGGGTGCTCAGGCGCTTTTTATCGCGCAGTTCGTCATAGCAGCGTTTTACCGTAGTCCGGCTGACATTCAATGCCTCGGCCAGCACCCGTTCGGAGGGCAGATTAGATCCGGGTTTGAGGCTGCCATCATCGATTAGGCTATTTAGCTGCCGTTGCAGTTGCAGGTAAGCGGGTTCCGAAGTTTGGTCGTTTATCTGCAGTTGGCCCAAAAAGTCTGGTAATGGATTGGCTTGTTCTGGCTGTCCGGTTTTGTCCAAGGCACTGTCCCCCTTTGCTAAATGCCGTCAAGTGTATAACAGAGTCCTGGTGCTGCCGGCGAGAATTTTAATGGGTTAAATAAAAAATCGGCAGCTCCTCACGTCAGCACATGCTATCAGCGCGATCTTATCGCGTTTTGTCGTGGCAAGATCCACGGCGCATGTTCCATAAGCACGCCAAATGCTAGTTTTGGTTTGCTTTGTTTTGGCCTAACAGAGGTTAAAGCTGGCTGTCAGATTCGAGCGGGTTAACCATTAAATGGATATTTATTGGACTGATTATGGATGTTTATTTATACTGACCACGCTTGATTAGAAACAGTCGCTGTTGCAGTGCCAACACCGCCGTTATCAACGGCTTTTACTTTTATGGGGAAATACAAATGAAAACTTCAAAAATGAAAACATCAAGGGTCGAAAAATGCTTGTTGCCCTGTGCGCTGGTCTTAGGCTTGTTTGCGGCAGAAGCCTCTGCCGGATTTGTCAAAACCCAAGCCCCTTGTACGCCCGTATTAGGAAGCGGCAGTTCTGTCGCTCAAGCCGACCGTTATTGCTTTAGCTTCAGTGCCGGCGATGCCATTCCCGTTGTCCGTTCCTTTTCCTTCAATGCACCCGGTGAGGGCACGGCCTTGGTTTCTTTTAACGGCAGCATGACTTGCTCCAGTTTTAATACCGAGACCTTTGCGGTTGCTGATTTCGCTAGCCAAATCGTAACGGACACCAATGCCGTAGCCAACGTGGCAGGCCCTAGCGGCTTACGTCATGGTGTTGGTTTATTGCCAAATTTCACGGGTACTTCCGATTCGTTTAATCTCGCTTCGCAACGCGCTATTGCCATTAGAAGGGCCGGAGTCAGAACATTTTATTTTAAATTGGCCAATTTAAGGATGGACCCACAAACCATTTGTTACGTTTATAACGCCGCTTTTACGGTCAACTTTGCGCCTTGAACGTTATACCCAAGCGTTTTTTTGGCTGTTAAAGCAAGCGCACCTTAAATCCATCCTCCTTTTATGCCCGTAGGGTACGAAAGGGGGGCAAGCTAATTTTTACAGGAAAACGCCATGAACACATTAGGCAAACTGGTTTTAGCCTCAACCTGCGCTTTCGGCAGCTTCGCGGTTCAAGCCGCACCGCCACTCAACGCAATGGTTGCCCATTGGCACCTAGATGAAGGGCGGGGGCAAAAAGTAATAGATTTATCGGGTTACGGCAAAAACGGGCAACTAGGCGCAACGGCGGCTATTGAAGCCACCGACCCACTGTGGATTTCGCGCCGTTTTGATAATGCCGCGCTCAGTTTTAACGGCAACCAATTTATTAAAGTGCCGCACGCAAACAACCTGCAACCGCGAAGGATTTCGGTTGAGGCTTGGGTTAAGCCGGGTGCGGCACCCGCATCCAGCTTGCCTGTTATCCTGGCCAAAAGCGCGAAGGCGTGCAGTTTTGCGGCGTATTCCCTGTACATGTACAACCCTAATTACGCGCAAAGCCCGGAATTGCCGCCTGGAACCCCTTATTTTTATGTAGCTTTTGCTGATGGCTCGGCTGAAGGCACTTATGTAGAATCGCCTGCCGGCGCACCGGATTTATTGGACGGCAAGTGGCATCATTTGGTCGGCACTTATGACCGCACGGCGGTCAGGCTTTATGTCGATGGCGTTGAGGTGGGTGCCGGCACGCCGCATAAAGCCCCGATACCTTATGCCGATTTCAGCAACACAGATTTGTATATCGGTGCTTACGACGGCGACACCAAAATATGCGAAGACTATAACGGCAATTATGTCGGCGACATAGATGAAGTCAGAATCTGGAACAAGGCACTGACAGCCGCCGAAGTGAATGAGCGTTATTTAGGCTACTAGGGACGGCGGGCTTAAGTTGGGCCGCTTTCCTAATTGCTGCGCTAAGGCCCATTGCACCTGCTCGTCAACCAAATCGCAAACGGGGTCTTTTCCTCTAAGGGCGGCAATAATTTCCGGGCCGCTAGGCGCATTGCCCAAAGCCACTGCGATATTGCGTAACCAGCGTTGATAACCAATACGCCGTATCGCCGAACCTTCGGTTTTGGCTAAAAATTCCGCTTCCGTCCAGGCAAACACCGCCAACAAGTCTTGGCTGTCCAGCCGATGGCGTGGATGGAAATCGGCTTCCGCCGTCAGGCGGGCAAAGCGGTTCCACGGGCAAACCAATTGGCAGTCGTCGCAGCCGTAAATGCGGTTGCCGATCAGCGGGCGTAACGGTTCTGGAATAGGGCCGTCAAGTTCGATAGTCAGGTAGGATATGCAGCGGCGAGCGTCCACTTGGTAAGGCGCAATTATGGCTTGGGTAGGGCAAATAGCCAAACAGGCGGTGCAGCCGCCGCAATGGTTAGTCGCGGGTTGGTCAATGGGCAAGGGCAGGTCGGTGAACAGTTCGCCCAAAAAAAACCAAGAACCGGCCTTGCGGTTGATGACGTTAGAATGTTTGCCTATCCAGCCTAAGCCGGCTTTTTCGGCCAGGGCCTTTTCCAGCACCGGGGCACTGTCGACGAAGGCGCGGTAACCGAAATCACCGATGGCGGCTTGGATTTTTTCCGCCAGTTTTTGCAAACGGCTGCGCAGCAGTTTGTGGTAATCGCGGCCTAGGGCATAGCGGGAGATAAACGCGGCGCTAGGGTTGTTGAGGGTTGCCTGTATGGTTGCCGCTGTTTCCGGCAGATAATCCATGCGCACGGAAATAATGCGGACGGTGCCGGGTTGCAAGCATTCTGGCCGACTGCGTTTTTTGCCGTGCCGCTGCATGTAGGTCATGTCGCCATGAAAGCCTTGTTCCAGCCAGTTTTCCAGATGCTGTTCTGCCGCGTGCAAGTCGGTGCCGGTGATGCCGACTTGGTTAAAGCCCAGTTGTTCACCCCATTGTTTGATGTTTGCGGCGAGGGCGGTTAAGTCGGGCGTGTTCATGGCGGTGGTTAAGTTTTTATTTAAGGCCGCCATTTTTGGTCTATTTCAGGCAAGTGTGCAAGAGGCCGCTAGGAAAAAAGTGAGGTGTTTTCACGACCGACTGTGATTAGCCGGCTGTTTCAGCAGGTAGCGCACGTCCGTTATTTTAGGTCTTGCGCTGCCTGTGTCGTATTGCAGGGAGCGCGGCGCTGATGAGAAATGCCTGGGCTCATCAAGAATAATTTTTGCCGCTGGCATTGGAAAAACATAAAACCGCGATAAGATGCTGCGGTTAAGGCGGTAGCTGCATTTACTTTACATCCGTTCCCATGTCACCCATCCTAGATTACCTGCGTTTGTGTTGGTTTAAGGGCGACCCTGCGGGGTTTAGTCCGTCGGCGCGGTTTCTGGGGTATTGTGTGGCTTTTTACTTAGTCTCCGGAATCATCGTCGAAGCAAACATCAGTGACCCGGCCGATGCCACCCTAGAAGTCGGCATGCGCGCGCTGGTGGCTTTGACTTTGTTGTCGGGCATGGCATTTTTTTTTCGGCAATGGCAGGGGTTTAAATCTTTGCTGGCATCTGTGTTTATGTCCGAGAACGTCATCATCACCTGGGGCATAGGCGTTGAATTTTTGGACGATTTTCTGCAGAACAGCGCGTATGCCGATTACCCGTTTGTGCTCGGCATTTTTTTGCTGCTGTGGTATTTAGCCATCATTGCTTATGTGTTTAGGAAAATGTTCAAGCTTCACTCCTACCACTGCACCGGGCTGGCCGTGGGCTATTTTTTGCTAACTTACGGCGTGCCGTTTTTGTTGATGGAAGCCTTATAAGGCCCGCCCCCGCCGATGCGTAACTACAGAGGTCGCCTGATTTATGAGGGCCTAGATGACGATGGCGTGGTCGAGGTCATTGACGATGGCGGTTTGCGTTCCTTGCATTTCGGCTCCGAATCCAGACAAACCAGCATGTCCTTGGACAAACCCGATGAATTGGTGCTGGCTTATATCAGGGCCATGACCAGTTGGCACTTGTTCATGCCGGCACTGGCCGGTGAGGTTCTGGTCATTGGCTTAGGCGGCGGCTCTATCAGCAAATTCTTGTTCCAACGTTTTCCCGACTGCCATGTAAAAATTATTGAGCCGCGCCGTTCAGTGGTTTGGCTGGCGCGGCGTTATTTCGCTTTGCCGGTGGACCCGCGCCTGGACATTCTCATTGGTGATGGTGGAGAGTACGTCCGTTGCAACCGCTTGGCACAACAAAAACGCTACCGGTTGATAGTGATTGACGCTTTTGACCACGAAGGCATAGCACCTTCTATCGCCCGCGCGCATTTTTTTCAGGCCGCACAGGCGATGCTGGCAGATGACGGTATGCTGGTCATTAATTTGTGGGGCGGGGCGGGGCAATCACAATTCCAGAAAATTTCTGCTTGGTTGAGTGCAGCGTTCAGTTGGCGGGTCTTATTTATGCCGGTGTCAGACAAAGGCAACATTATCGGTCTTGCGTTTAACAACCCGGATGCTCGCTACACCGGGCAATGGCTTAAAGACCGGTCGATTACCCTTGAGCGCCAATTTCATATTGAGTTTCCCTTGTTTTTAAAGGCGTTGCAAAAACACAACGCCCGCATATTTGAGCATTTAGTGAGTTTATGAACCACAGTCCATCGCCCGTCGCCCCGTACTTGTTCGGCCACCGGAAATACTGGGCACAGCGCTTCGGCGTAGCCCCGCAACAGCCGACTAACGCCGACGAAATGGCGGTCTTAGGTTGGGACAGTTGCGACATCGTTCTTGTAACCGGCGATGCTTACATCGACCACCCCAGTTTTGGCATGGCCTTAGTGGGCCGTCTGTTGGAAGCACACGGTTTTCGGGTTGGCATTTTGCCGCAACCGGACTGGCGCGATGCGGAAGACTTTAAGGCGTTAGGTAAGCCGAATTTGTTTTTTGGCGTTACCGGAGGCAACATGGATTCGATGGTGAATCGCTACACGTCAGACAAAAAAATTCGCTCCAACGACGCCTATACCCCGGACGGGGTGGCGGGCAAGCGGCCTGACCGCGCTGTCACGGTGTACACACAGCGTTGCCGCGAGGCGTTTAAGGATGTTCCAGTCATTATCGGTGGCATCGAGGCCAGCCTGCGCCGCATCGCCCATTACGATTACTGGTCGGACACGGTAAAAAGGTCTGTCCTGGTGGACAGTAAGGCCGATTTATTGGTGTACGGAAACGCCGAGCGGCAAATCGTCGAAATCGCTCACCGTCTGGCTAAGGGCGAAGCCATTGCTGAAGTGAAAGGCCTGCGCGGTACCGTGCATTTTGTAAAGCAAATCCCTGTTGATTTTGTGGTTAAAGACTCCACCGAGATTGACCGTCCTGGTGCATTGGCCGTACCTGCCAACCCGTACCAAGAACGGCCGGCCTGTGATGAGCCGGATCCGTCATCGCCCCTAGTGCAGGAAGGCGAGGTGGCACTGCGGTTTACCCGAACCCTGCCGCAGGCACCGCCTGCTGGGGAAAAACAAGATCGCACCAAAACCGTTATTCGCCTGCCGTCTTTTGAGTTCGTCAAGAACGACCCAATTTTATATGCCCACGCCTCCCGCGTCCTACACGGCGAGACCAACCCCGGCAATGCCCGGCCATTGGTGCAACAACACGGCAACAGGGAGCTATGGATTAACCCGCCGCCGCACCCGCTGACCACTCAGGAAATGGACGGGGTGTACGATCTGCCGTATTCGCGCCTGCCGCACAAAACCTACGGCAACGCCAAAATTCCGGCATTCGAGATGATCCAACATTCGGTTAACATTCTGCGCGGTTGCTTTGGTGGCTGCACGTTTTGTTCGATTACCGAACACGAGGGCCGCATTATCCAAAGCCGTTCTGAGGCGTCTATCATCCGGGAAATAGAAGCGATACGCGACAACTCGCCCGCTTTCACCGGTCATATCTCTGACTTAGGCGGCCCGACCGCCAATATGTACCGGCTGGCTTGCAAAGACCCTAAAATCGAGACCGCCTGCCGCAGGCCGTCGTGCGTTTACCCAGGCATTTGTTCAAACCTTAACACCGACCACGCGCCTTTAATCAAGCTTTACCGCCGCGCCCGCGCCGTACCCGGCATCAAAAAAATTGTTATCGCCTCGGGTTTACGCTACGACTTAGCGCTGGAGTCGCCCGAGTACATCAAAGAATTAGTCACCCACCATGTCGGGGGCTATCTAAAAATAGCCCCTGAACACACTGAAGCAGGGCCGTTGTCAAAAATGATGAAGCCGGGCATCGGCAGCTACGACCGTTTCAAAGCACTGTTTGATCAATACTCCAAAGAAGCGGGCAAGGAGCAATATCTGATTCCTTACTTTATTGCCGCCCATCCGGGTACTACCGACAAAGATATGCTGAACTTGGCTTTATGGCTGAAACGCAACGGCTTTAGGGCCGACCAGGTGCAGGCATTTTTGCCGTCGCCGATGGCGGTTGCTACTGCCATGTACCATTCTGGCAAGGACACGTTAAAAAAAGTTAGCCGTAAAACCGATGACATCGACATTCCTAAAAGTTTCAAGCAACGCCGCTTACACAAGGCTTTCTTGCGTTACCACGATCCTAAAAACTGGCCGCTGTTGCGTGAGGCACTAAAAGAAATGGGTCGAGGGGATTTAATCGGCAACGGCAAACAGCACTTAGTGCCCGGTATTCGGCTGCAAGGTCAACCGGCTGCGGATGCGCCGCCGCATACGTTACGGGTGTTCAAGACCCAGCGCACCGGATTAGACGGTGCGCGGACAACCCTTGGCAAACGCGGCAAAAGCATCAAAATTTAACGTAAACGCTGGTTTGGTTGCGCGTGGTGTTGGCTCAACCCGGTTTTTTTAGCCCAGCCAACAGCACCGCATGGCCTTCGGTTTTAAGTCACGGTGTCATTACTATGGACAAAAAAATTCTCTACGCCTTTGATTTTGATGGTGTTCTCTGCGACAGTGCGGTAGAAACCGCCATCACTGGCTACCACGCTGCCTGTGCCATCTGGCCGGACATGCCGTTGCCTGCCGCGCCAGCATTAATCGCGCAATGCCGAACGCTACGGCCTTTTATTGAAACGGGGTATGAAACCGTCCTGGTTATGCGCCGGTTATTTTTGGGTGAAACCGTAGCCGACATTCAGCAAAACTACCCTGGACTCAACCAAAGTCGGTTGCAGGATGCAGCGGGCGGCGTAGCGGTGCTAAAAAATCGGTTCGGTGCCGCCCGAGACCGTTGGATAGCTGAAGATTTACCCGGTTGGCTGGCGATGAACCCACTGTACCCCGGCATCGCCTTAAACCTTAAAACCATTCAAAAACAAAACCCGTACTGCATAGTCACCACCAAACAAGAGCGTTTTGTTAAGCAAATCCTCAACGCACAGCATTTGGCCCTGCCAGACCAGCAGATTTTTGGTTTGGAGCGAAACTTGACCAAACCGCAGGTTTTGCGGCATTTGTTAAAAGCGTACCCTGACCACACCGTTGTCTTCGTCGAAGACCGTTTGCTTACCTTAGAACAGGTGCTTAAGGCTCCGGATTTATCCGACGTTAAACCGGTGTTTGCCTTGTGGGGGTACAACACAGCAGCAGACCAAGCTCGGGCCAGCGGCTTACCCGTTATCTCCTTAACGCTCGAGCAATTTTGGCACCATTAAACATACGCCGCCGACCGTGCCATGCCCAACGGCCTGTGTGTCTTTGCCGTTTTTAAAACCGGCGTTGAGTGCACACACCGCTTAACAAATTCCTTAACCAGCAAATACAGTCCAATGAGTAGCCTCGCACGTATTTTTGCCGTCTTTACTTTGCTGGTAGCCTTTTTTGGCTTGCCAGCTTGCCGTCCGCAGCATGCGGATGCTGTGGATAATTTTGTCTTAAGCCGTATTTTCCCGAGCGATGCCAACCCTGCAGTGCATTTTGTCGACAGCATCAACACCGCTCCGATATTGCATGCAGTAAACGGCCAAATGCGCCTTATCGTGCCGGTATTTGATGGCACGCTGGCCACTTTAGATGCCGGTAGCGGTGCTTTGCTTTGGCAGCAGCGTGTACCTGTGCCCACCGGCCAGCAGGCACTCTTAGTGGCATCGCCGGTGCAGGTAGGTGATTTATTGGTGGTCATTTACCAAAGCATGCTCGAAGGCGTGCGTCTCAGCCACAACCTAGCGGTGCTGGATTTGGCCAACAACCGCTGGCATCCTGATTTTCCGGTGCTGACGTTTGCTGCCCAAAAGCCAACGGCCGACGGTAAAAACAGCGTAACGTTTAACCCAGCCAACGCCTACGCCCACGCCGCCCTAAAAAGCTGGCGACCCAACTCAAACCGGCTGGGCTGGGTTTATGCCGGGTTTGGTAATGCTGCCGACCAACAGCCGTTCCACGGCTGGCTATTTGAGGTTGATTTGGATGCCTGGCAACGGCATGAACTCACCCAAGCCATGAACAGCCTTTTACTGACCACGCCGGAAGCTGAGTGCCCGGTAACGTTGGAATACGGCACCCAAGAAATGGTTTGCGCTGGTGGCATCTGGGCTCCAGCCGGCCCGTTGTTGACGACTTCTAATGGGGAGGCGCACTTGTTTGTTACCACCGGCAACGGACAAGTCGATTTGGCGCGTCAAGACTATGCGAACAGTGTGCTAAAAATTACCTTGGGCCGGCCTTTCGAGGCTGGCTGCGACCCCCACTTATGCGCTAATTTCAACCCACTTAAGCCCAGTACGGCCTGTTTGGAATCCTGTAAAAACGTGTTTATACCCCGGCCAATGCCCGGGGAGGCACCGCTTAGGCCGACCAATGGCGAATGCGATAACCGCGATTTTTGGGAATGCCTAGCCTGGATGGATTACGACCTAGGGGCCAGTCCGCCGGTGAAAGTTACCTTGGCCGATGGCCGCAGTGTTCTGGTGCAGCCGGGCAAAGACGGTGCCGCTTATCTCATTGACGCCGATCATCTAGGCATTCAATACGATCGCCTGCAAATTGCTGCGTTGTGCGGTTCGCCCACCGATTTGTGCAAGTTGAGCTGGGCGGGCATGATTGTCACCCAACCGCTGCATACCTCAGTAGCAGGCGAGCAGGTAGTGATTATTCCCACGTTCAGCCCCGACCAAACCCACATTGCCGGCGTGGTGGCAGTAAAAATCACTTTGAATGACGGCAAACCTAAATTAGAACCTTTTTGGCATTTCCCGGAAGCCGGCTACCCAGGTGCCTTGAAAATGTTCAGGAGCCATCCGTCTTTTCCGGTGTTGACGACGCACTTAGGCCGACAACGGGATGCCGTAATCTGGTTAGTGGATGTGGGCAAAAACGGTACGCTGTATGGCATCCGCGCTAAAGACGGGCGGCAGGTGGCTAAGCAAACCCTGCAAGGCAGCGGCAGGCAATTGTCTTTTCCGCAGGTCAGCGACGACAAAATTTATGTAGCCTCACGCCTGCCCAGCGGCAAAGCTTTCATCGAGGCCTACCGCATTGAGCAGGCCAAATAAACCGGGGCGGCAAGGCCTTTAGTGTGGGGTGCGGCGACCGCTAAAAGCGACTGAACAGTGCGCGGGTGCGTGCTTTTTCGCCGCCCCCTAAAAATCTCATTGTCATGGATAAAGCGTTTACTTTGGGCGATAATGGCGGTCTTATCCGCCTAAACCGATGCCTTGGTAATGAAACAAAAAATAGCCCAATTACTTATCCAAGCAATTGAAAAAATTGATTTTTTAGTTATAGACGGTGTTGACATGCCCGCCGTTGCGGTTGAACGAAGCCGTGACCCTCGGCATGGCGATTACGCTTCCAACCTGGCTTTAACGCTGGCAAAGCAGGCTAAGATAAACCCCCGTGAATTGGCTGCGCAAATTATCGCTGCGCTGCCCTCTGACCCTGCTGTCGTTAAAGTGGAATTGGCCGGTCCCGGCTTTATTAATTTTTTCATCGATCCTAACGCCCACCATTCAATCATCAAAACCATCCACGAATTGGGGCCTCAGTTTGGCCTTAGCCAAGTTGGGGCAGGGAAAAAAATTCAGGTTGAATTCGTTTCGGCCAATCCTACCGGGCCGTTGCATGTAGGGCATGGTCGGGGGGCTGCCTACGGCTCGGCAGTGGCCAATTTGCTGGCGGCGGTTGGGTTTCAGGTACACCGAGAATACTATGTCAACGATGCCGGACGGCAAATGGACATTCTGGCCACCAGCATTTGGCTAAGATACCTTGAGGAATGCGGCGAGGTGCTGTCTTTTCCCTGCAATGCTTACCGTGGCGAATATATCCGCGAAATTGCCTGGTCCATCCACAAGGACGCCGGCTTTGAATACCGCCGCCCGCAGGCATTGGTGCTGGAAAACATTCCCGCCGACGAAGCGCAGGGAGGGGACAAGGAAGTACACATTGATGCCTTGATTGAGCGCGCGAAAACCTTGCTGGGACCAAAGCTGTACCGCGATTTTTTCCAAATCGGCTTGGACACCATCTTAGACGACATCAAGCAAGACCTGCATGAATTCGGAGTGGATTACCAACAATGGTTCTCCGAACGCACCTTGCTGAACAAGGGTTGCGTTGAACAGGCGTTAGAGCGGCTGCGGACAAGCGGGTATTTATACCAACAAGGTGGCGCGACCTGGTTCGCCTCCAGCCGGTTGGGCGACGAAAAAGACCGCGTGGTGGTGCGCGAAAACGGTCAGTACACTTATTTTGCCTCTGATATTGCTTACCACTTGAACAAACTGGATCGGGGCTTTGATCAAATCATCGACATCTGGGGTGCCGACCATCACGGCTACATTCCCAGGGTCAAAGCCGCCATCAAAGCATTAGGCGCGGACTCTGACAAACTGACGGTGTTGCTGGTGCAATTTGCTACCCTGTGGCGTGGCGATGAAAAAGTACCCATGTCGACCCGTGCCGGGGAATTTGTGACATTGCGGCAATTGCGCGGCGAAGTCGGCAAAGATGCCGCACGGTTTTTTTATGTGCTGCGGCGTTCGGAACAGCACATGGACTTCGACCTAAAATTGGCCACTGAAAAAACCAATGAAAACCCGGTGTTTTATGTGCAATACGCTTACGCGCGGGTGTGCAGCGTTCTGCGTCAATTGGATGAAAAAAACGGCCAGCGCAATTGGCTTTTGGGCATGGAAAACTTGGACTTGCTGAGCGCAGACCTAGAAATCCAACTGATCCACAGCCTAGCACGGTACCCTGAGGTTCTGGAAAAAGCCGCCCTGCAACACGAACCACACCAATTGGCGCACTACTTGCGTGAACTGGCACACGAATTTCACACTTATTACAACAGCCACCAGTTTTTGGTCGAGGAAGCGCCCTTGCGCGATGCTCGGCTCAATCTGATTTGCGCTTTCAAGCACGTTTTGGGCAACGGCCTGGATTTGCTGGGCATTAACAAACCCGAGTCTATGTAGTGGCGCGGGACTATAAAAATACCGCGAGGACGGGCAAAAAGCCCGGCCGCCCCCGCCACAAAAATGCCGGCAACACCGGCCTGTGGCGTTGGATGCTGGCTACCGTTTTGGTGATTGGCTTCGCCGTTTTTTTGACGTACCTGCGTAGCAACAAAGCAAAACAGCCAAGCCCTGAAACCACCACACCGCTGGTGGCTTCGGGCAAGCCCATCGGCGACCAAAAACCGGCGGTGGATGCAGAAAAAAAATCCAAGAAAACCGAGCCGGCGCAACCGCATTTTGAGTTTTACATCGCCCTGCCCAAAAAAGAGGACGTAGTCCCCGAGCACGAACTGAGTACCCGTCTGCGCGAGGAACGGCTGGGCAAAGTTAAGCCGGGGCGGTATCTGATACAGGCTGGGTCATCTAAGACCAGCCACGACGCCGATCGGCTCAAAGCAGAGCTGGCACTCATGGGCATTGAATCGAAAGTGGAAAAAATCAAAGTGGGGACCACCGAATGGCACCGGGTGATCATCGGTCCCTACACACAAATGGCTTCCGTGGACGCCATCAAGAAACGGCTAAAAGCACGCGGTATGGATGCCATTGTTTTGGAATCGGCCAAAAAAGCCACGGCCAAGCCCTAAAATACCCGCAATCAACCGACCCCATCTTCTTTTTCCTCGTCTGAGGCAATGTCGGACATTTCCTTAAGCCGGGCTACCGCCTTAGCGTTGATGCTGCCTTCTGGGTAAGCACCCCGCTCATTCAGTGCTCCGGCGGTCTGCCCCGTCAGCAACGCCAGAGCTTGATTCACCCGAGTGACCGCATAAACTGCAAACAAACCGTCAGCCACTGCGTCTACAACTGCCTGTCCCAACATCAGATGGCGCTGGTTGGCAGCCGGGATAATGACACCGTGCCCCTGTTCCAAACCCCGGGCCTTGCAGAGTTTAAAAAACCCTTCGATTTTTTCATTGATTCCGCCAATCGCCTGCACTTCCCCGTATTGGTTGATAGAGCCGGTGACCGCTAAACTCTGTTTGATGGGGGTGTCCGTTAAGGCTGAAATCAAGCAGCACAGCTCTGCCAACGCCGCACTGTCACCGTCGATTAGGCCGTAGGATTGTTCAATAGCGATGCTAGCGGATAACGTTAAGGGGAACTGCCGGGCATAAAAATGCCCCAGGTAGCCAGTTAAGATCATCACCCCTTTAGAATGTATGGACTGCCCCAACTCGGCCTCGCGTTCGATGTCGATGATGCCACGAGACCCGGGCGACACCGTGGTGGTAATCCGTGCCGGCGCACCAAAACTGCTGCCGCCCACTTCCATGACGGTAAGACCGTTGATTTTTCCCACCGCCATGCCCTGAGTGTCAATCAAAATAGTGCCATCCAGCATATCGTCCAGCATTTCTTCTGCCAGACGACCGTTCCGGTGTTCCCGGGCTGCTAGTGCTTGTTGGATGTGAGACCGGTCTACGGTGTCGGCGCCTTGTCGCTGACTAAAAAAATTAGCTTCGCCGACCAGTTCCAACACATCGTTGATGCGTGCGGAAAAGTGGTTTTGGTTTTCTGCTAACCGGCAACTGTATTCAATCAAGGCCTCTAAGGCTGAACAGGCCAACGGTCGCCCCCCTAGGTTGTCGGCCTTAGCCGTCATCAAGTGTACAAACTGCTGTGTGCTGGCTTTATTGCGGCCAATAAACGGGGAAAACTCAGCCAAAACCTTAAACATCTCTTTAAACTCACTGTCCAGGTCTTGCAACAGGTAGTAAATATCCGCTGGACCAAGCAAAATTACCTTTATTTTCAGTGATATGGTCTTAGGATTCAGCGTGGCGGCATGAATGCCTAACTCAGAATGAGGTGATTCAATTTCGATACAGCCGGCTTTCAGGGCGCGTTTTAGTGCCTCCCAAACATACGGGTGGCGGAGCAGTGGTTCAGCATCGAGAACCAGGTAGCCACCGTTGGCCCGGTGCAGAGAACCGGCATATATCCGGCGGTAGCTGGTCGCTAAAGCACCTTGATCCTGGACGTATTCGATGCGACCGAACAAATTTTGATAGGTGGGGTGAGCCTCGTAAATTACCGGAGCACCGTCTTCAGGAAGGTTGTCAAGCAAAATGTTGGGGGCGTATTGCTCGGCTAACAGGGCTTTTTTAGTGCTTAGGCTTTGGTTTTCCATTGCCGAACCGGGCATAAAGCAGTCGGTAATGACGCCGATAAGATGCTTATGCACGGCTTCAAGATAGGCCGTTGCATCTGTACTGTGTTGATAACAACGCTGGAGTTCTAAAAACAGCGGTTCAATAGCCTGGTTGATGGTGTCGTTGTCCAAATCACGGATTGCTTCCGCTGTGGCACTGCGCCATTGCGGCAATTCAAGCAACACCTCGGCCAAATACTCCTCTAACTGGCCGATGTTTTGGTGAAAACGCTCACGTTCCGGCTGAGATAACCGGGAAAAGTCCTCATCAGATACTGCTTTGCCGTCTTGTACGGGGACAAAACTTAGGTTTTCATGCTCCCGGAACAAGGCAATCCCTAAGTCCTGCGCTCGGCTATCGACTAAATCCAATGCCTTGTTATAAGCTTGGTTAAAACGACGTTCAATGGCGTTCTTTTTTTGTTGATACATCGGGCTTTCAAACACCGCTGGAAATAAGGTCAGCAAATTTTCCAGCAGTTGGTCGATGGCTTTAGCAAAGGTCTGGCCTTGGCCGGCAGGTAAGACTACGGCTACGGGTTCGCGGGCATTGGCAAAATTGTTGCCGTAGGCATAAGACGGTGGCGCAGGTAAAGTTTTGGCCAGCGTACCTAAGCTTGGGAGCAGCATTGACAAACGGCCTAACCCCGGCTCACCCATGACAAAAATGTTGTAGCCAAAACCGGACATAGCCATCCCAAATTCCAAGGCAGCGCGCGCGCGCGGTTGCCCTAAAATGGCCTGCGGCGGGTGATCCGGGTCGGACAGTTCGAGGACGGACAGGTGTGCGGTGAATTTGAGAGCGGCGGGCGGTATTTGAAAATGTTGTGGGCAGGTCAAATGGGCATTCCAAAAATCGGCGATTTTAGCATTTTTGCAAAAAAAATTTAAAGCACCCAGGCGGGAGTACAGGATATGGAGCAACAAATTTATATATTGGCTGAGGCGTTAGCCGAGCGTTTGTCGGCAACAAACAGCACGCTGGTTACGGCAGAATCTTGCACCGGCGGCTGGATAGCGAAAGCCATGACCGACATCCCAGGCAGTTCGGCCTGGTTTGACCGAGGCTTTGTGGTTTACTGCGATAAAGCCAAACAGGACATGCTGGGAGTAAAACCGGAAACCTTAGCCCAATTCGGCGCAGTCAGCGAACAAACGGTACGGCAAATGGTGGCAGGCGCGCTTGAGCGCAGCGGGGCGAATTATGCCGTCGCCGTCACCGGCATTGCCGGTCCGGACGGCGGCAGCACCGAGAAACCGGTGGGCACGGTATTTATCGCCTGGCAAATTAAGGGCGGGGCACTAATCGCCGTCAGGAAGCAATTTTCAGGCGACCGCGAGCAGGTACGGGCTGAAACCGTGAAAACGGCTCTAGCTGGGTTTTTAGAGCTGGGCTAACCCGAAAAATCGAGTGCAGGGTTTGGTGGGTCTTACGTTAAAAACCAAACTCTGATTCGTCAAAATCTTCAAATTGTTCTTTCAAGCGTTTTTTTTCCCAATAAATTTCAATTTTGCGGCGGGCATCGCGCTTAACGGTTTCTTTTTCCAAGCTTTCGGGCAACGGGGCTAATTCGCCGCCTTCGTAAAGATAGTCCTCATGTTCGGGTTCGGCTGGGTTTGTCGGGGTCGATTTTGGGTTGGCTTTAGTCATGGGTTGGTCTCGCGTACTAACAACAGCAATGGATTTCTTCTATGGTTTTGACGGCCGCAGCGGCGGGGTTGCCGTCTGTCGGCGAAAACCGCAGCGAAAAGGCCGACGATTATAGGCACTTCGTTGGCCAAAGCAAGCAGGCTCTTGTTGAAGGTTAAAAATTATGGTAGGGGTCTCGTTGCTATTGAACGGCTAGTCTAACGGCAGATGGCTCGCTTAAACGTTCAATCAACACCAAAGTTTGCTCGCACGCTTAGGTGTCGGTATTTTTTACAAAAATCAACCCACTCGAACACACAGCAACCACTGCGCCAAGATAACAATTTGTTTAATAAAGCATTATTAAACATTTTTTTAAATCTGGAACAGTTTATGCAGCTTTGAGAATGACTGAGTGTATCCCTTGGTTTTTCCAGACCATGTTGAGTACGGTTTGCCACGGGCTTTTTGTTGGCAAATGCAGATACCTTAAACGGCGTTTACCAACGGGGAACAGTCAGTTAAATCCATACACCACAGCTATACCACACACAGTGCACTACAAAACACCCCCGCCCGCCAGATAACCGGCGTCCGGCTTGTGATGCGGTTTTTCTTTTTCGGTTCCGTGTGCGCAGTTGGAGTGGTACGGCTTCGTGGGGTTCAAAGGGTAGTTTTGAAATTTATTTTACGGGTGTTTTTTATCTGTTTTACGGGTTTGGCGGCTTCGTTTTGCTTTCGCAGGCGGTGCGTGCGCTTTAAGTCACTGCGTTAAAAAATGCTAATACGTTTTTTTACTAGGGGAATCAAATGGTTAACATAAAATCAAGAGGCCGGTGGCTGACTGCCGCCCGCATGTTTTTAATGGCTTTAGGGCTATTCTTTGCGGCCTTAATCGGCGGGCCGGGCGTTTACGCCGCTCAATTACCGGTACAAAACGCCTGTCCTGACGGGCAAGAAAAAGACGGGGCACTGTGCTACCCTAAATGCAACGCCAGCTACAACGGGGTGGGGCCGGTCTGTTGGCAAGTGTGCCCTGCCGGCTATACCGACATCGGCATAGCGTGTACTAAAGTCCACAACAAAGCCTCCCTGCCTAGGGGGGTTGGCACCGTGCCAACAAACTGCCCTAGCGGGCAAGTCAATGACGCGGGCCTGTGTTACCCCAGTTGCAAAGCCGGCGACACCGGCGTAGGCCCGGTCTGTTACGGGCCTTGCCCAGCCGGCACTACCGACATCGGGCTGATCTGCTCAAGAACCGTCCCCAAAACCAGTTACGGCCGCGGTGCGGGCACTTTGCCTAACGTTTGCGGGTCCGGGCGAGAAAACCAGGCCGGTTTGTGTTATCCCTCGTGCCGGTCCGGTTACTACGGCGTAGGCCCGGTGTGCTGGCAAAGCTGCCGCTCGGGCTACCGGGATGACGGGCTTTCCTGCTTTAAAAACCTCTTCGATTTTTATTTTAAAGACTCTTACGGACGCGGGGCGGGTACCGTTCCGAACCAATGCCCGTCAGGGCGCGTAAATAACGGCGGTTTGTGCTACACGGCCTGCAATGCGGGTTTCACTGGCGTAGGCCCTGTGTGCTGGCAAGTGTGCCCTTCCGGGACCACCGATACCGGCGCATTTTGCGAGTCTTCAGTCGCCAAAAACACCTACACCCGGGGTGTCGGCGTCATCCCTAGCGTTTGTGCCGCCGGCAAAGAAAACCAAGCCGGGCTTTGCTATGACCTGTGTCCAAGCAATTACAACGGCGTAGGCCCGGTTTGTTGGGAGAACTGCCCATCCGGTTACGCCGATAAAGGCTTGTTCTGCGACCTGCCGCCGCTGACCAAAGACAGTTATGGCCGCGGTGCGGGCCAGGTGCCGCCGTGTTTCACCGGGCGCCGGTACGACACCCGCTATACGGCGCAGTTGCAAAATTATTTGCAACCGGAAAAATTTACTCTAATTATCGCCTCCGACCCGCAGTTCCCGTGGTGGCGTTCCGGCAAAGATGCCGATTGCAACAGCGACGACTGCATCTTAGCGCAAGCTAAGCGCACCAACCGCCACCATGTGCAAGCCATGAACACCGTTTCCGCCATTCGCTGGAACAACGGCACCGCTACGGTGCGGGGCATTTGGCCGAACCTGCCCGATGTCACCGAGGGCGCTGGCAGCAGAGTTACCAGGCCGCTAGGCGTCATCATGAACGGCGATTTGACGGCCTACTGGCACGACTGGCAAAAAGAACTGTACCGCGATCACTACGAGCTAGGCCACAAAGCAAAACCGGACCATGCGGTATTGCGCTTGCCGATTTTCCCAGGCCTTGGCAACCACGATTACGCCAACAACCTGAAGGAATTTGACGAAACCCAAGGCTGTTACGGCTTAACGGCAGATTCGGCCTATTGCGCTAAAGATGCGGTCAAGTACATTAAAAACATGGTTTATTGCGATAACGTAAAAAACTTCATTAATACGTTAGTGCAAAAATTTGACCAAGACAGTCTGGCCTACAGCTACGACATTGGCCATTACCACTTCGTCCAGCTCAACAATTACCCAACCTATGTCGCCAACAGCATCAACATCAAATCGGCCATAGGCTGGCTGAAAACCGACCTGGCCGAAGCCACGGACGCCGGCAAGAAAATCGTGCTAAATTTCCATGACTACGGCGACCACATGAAGCAAAACAATGCCGAATTCTTGGACGCCATCAAAGATAAAAGCGTGGTCGCCTTGTTTGCAGGCCATACCCACAGGGCCGGTTATGTCGGTACCATTCCGAGTACATCCATACCCGTATTCCGCTCCGGCTCGGCAGAGCACAACCGGTTTCTGCTGGTTGAGTTTGGTCCCCGTTATATTAACGTGGGCGAAGTCAGCAGCACGAACGGCATCCCCAGGTTTGTAAGTGGCCGAGTAAAAACCTACCCCTTCCCTCCCTAGAGGAAACGCCCGACAACCGAACAGCTAAGCCGTCCCATTTGCCGACAGTTGCAGTGCGGGTAAAGGCGGCCTTAGCGGTTAGGTCATAGAGCCCGCTGTTATCGCCGCCCACCGTACCTGCCACCACGGTGGGCGGATTTCTGCCCGGCCTACGCCCGATTGGCCTCGCTCGTGGACAAATTTACCAGCCCTGCCAACCCCGTCCGCTTAAAGTGTTCCTCAGCAAGTAAGTAACCGCTCATAAGTTTTTTAGCATTAGCATTGATGGATAACACAGGGTGGGAGCGGCTTTAGCCGCGACAATCGCGGCTAAAGCCGCTCCCACGATTGCGAAAAATGTTAAGAAACTTATGCACACCTACTTAAGCCCGCATGAAGAGTAACGCCATGCTTAGAACACGGGAGCCATGAAATCGAAGGGTTTTTTATGCCCTTGGGTGCGCCAAGCCACTTGCTGCGCTAAGGAAGTGCTGATTAACTGATGTTACGCAGTAACGATAAACCCCCATTTACCGCGCCGAACGCCGGATTTTCCGGGATTAACCCGCAGTACCCAAAGAGCATAAAACGGCATGTGTAGGAGGCCCGCCCCGGGTCGATCAACTGCATTTGTAGCCCTCCTCCGCCCGCCTTGCATCCATGCCGTTCCCAATCGCCTACGAGGGTGCCGCTCCTACACATGCCCCGCATTCCTGCCTCCATCGGGGGGGGGGTAAATCAGCATTTCCTTAAGGTAAGCGGTATGGCTTGCGTAACATCAGTTTCTAAATTCAACAAAGCAGAATCGTTATTCGGATGTGATCTTTCACTGCCTAATAATGCGGTCGTATTTTCAGAGAAACCAATCAGGTGGAATTGTTCAAGATGGCGTTCAATAAATTTTTGACCGCTTGATGTGATCAGATTTATGTCTTTACTAATGAGTTGCATATCGTCATTAAGCTGTTCAATAAATCGTGTGGCATTCCTTATGGTACCCGCTAATTTTTCGTCTACGGCATTGCTTAAAACATTTTTGCTACGTTCACTTAAATTTGGGTTGTTGTCTATTTTATCTAATTGTTCTTGGGCTTGATGAATAGCCCTGTCTTGCAATTCAGCATATTGCTGGGTTTTTTCATGGATAAGCTCATAAGCTTTGCGCTGCAAATCAATACGCATTGACCCAATGGCTTCAACCGCTTCTACATTAACGCGCGTCAATTCATTTTGGTATTCCATCATGGCATCGGAAACCATTTTCATGCGCTCAAATTCTTTATCTTTCTTGAGCTGCTCTATCTCAGCAATGATGCGGACAATTTCAGTTTCACGTTTAATTTTTAAATTTGTTGAAGATTCCTGCTCCTTCATTTTTTGTTCGGACAACGCCACCTGAACACCGACTTCACGCTCTATTGCTCTTTTAACGTCCTTATCTTTTGATGCTTCTTGCCGCTGATGCTCATAAACCTTTAATGGTTCTTCCGCCCAATTACGCATCATGTTTATTGGCGATAGTAAGACATCACCTAATTTGGCAATTGCCGTACCCGCGCTTATTGCTACGCCATTCACGGCACTACCAATCCCTTGTGCCGCCATACCCGCACCCAATGCAGCCTCACCAAAACCGAAACTCAAAAGACTCATAAATTTTCCTCACTTAATTGTTTAATCATTCTGTCAAATAGAACGCGGTTTTTTTCTAAGGTAACTTCAAGTTCATTCCGCATTGCGTCTGCTTTTTCACCAGCGTTTAAAAACCTACTCAAAGTTGCCTGCATGTCATTGAGCAAATCATGCCCCAAATTTTTTTGGTGGCAATCGGTCGTTTTTACAATATTCCACTTGCTCAGTAATTTAAGAAAAACTTCCGCAAAATTTTTTTCCAAAAACCTTTTTTCTTCGTCTGAAAAATCTTCGGAGACTTTATTAAAAATTTGCCAGTGTTTGCTTAGCCACATCAAAAAATACTTTTCTCTGGCTAATTTCAGCAATGCGGGACTGTATTCGTGTCTATAAGAGGGTTTGTATATTTCAGGATTTTTATCTAAAAAATCTTGTACCAACTCGGCTCTGCATTGTTTCAAGGTTTGCAATATGGCAAATTCTGCTTTTTTACTGGGCATCAGTTTTTTCGCTAATACTATCAAGTTTGGCGTTTACTACTTCTCGTTTTGTTTCTTCTGTTAAGGTGCTCAATATCCCGATAACATGGGTTTTCGCAAGATCGCCACTTAAGTCAATGCTTTTTGTATAGCTGGCAACTAACTCGTGAATCCATTGCGCTGAAACCGTGTTATCCACTTCGGCTGTTTTCATGGTTTGAATGACATCCTTAAGTGTTTGCGTAAAGAATTGTGTCCGCTCTCTTCGTAAATCTTCCTGAAGGGTATTGGCAAATTTAATTTCTTCCTTATATTCTTTAATCAGGCCGAGATAGTGTTTCTCATACTGGTAAAGCAGTTCTAGTTTGTTCTTTGTTTCGCTTAATTGTGTTGCTGGTTCAGCGTGTGTCATGGTTTCCTCTTTTTTTGGATTGGGTGGAATAAAGTGGTTTAATCGTTGAGAATGCGTTTCGATAAGTTTTTTTACATGGTTTTTTCGGTCTTTCTCACCAGCAGTTAAAATATGGACATGCGTTGCTCCCATTATTTGAGCTTCAGCCCACAAATGATGGTTTTTCAGGGTCTGAAAATCATCAGTTTCATCTATGAAATAAACTGTCCAAGAATTTGCTGTAAATGTCTTAGGGATCATGGCGGCAAAAATAAAAACCCCTCCATTTTTACTTTTACTTGCTTCTGCCATTGTCATTACTTCAAAGGCCAAATTCCCCCACTTAAAAATAGCCATATTGTTTTTTTGTCCGAGATTTGAATATTTTTTATCCGGTCGATTTTATAGGAATGGCAATAAGATAATCTATCTCTTTTCATGTTAGCGAGTAGCCGGCATGAAGCGGCGCGGAATGCGGGATTCAGTTTGTGGTGACCCGCAATGGCCCGGCCCAAATATCCCGGGCGGGCCGATTGCCGGAATTGTTAATCCCGCGCCTCCGAATGCCCGGATTTTGCTCCGCGCCATCCAGGCTACTTGCTGCCCGACCCGTTACAGTGGCGATTGCGCTAAAGATGCGGTCAAGTACGTTAAAAATAAGGTTTATTGCGACAGAGTGAAAAACTTCAACACGTTAGTGCAAAAATTTGACCCGGACAGCTTGGCCTACAGCTACGACATTGGCCATTACCACTTCGTCCAGCTCAACAATTACCCAACCTATATCGCCAACAGCATCAATATCAAATCGGCCATAGGCTGGCGATTCCCCTAGCGCAAAGCCCCTGTAACCGGACAGCCAGACCATCCCATTTGCCAACACTGCGTATTGGCAAATGGGATGGTCTGGCTGTCCGGTTACAGGGGGCACTCTCCCGTCCTTGTTGACCATGGCTCTACGCGCGTGAATTTACCGGGTGTCTGTTCGCGCCTGTGCCTTGCTAAAACAATAACCTTTAGGTTTTCCGGTTAGCGGGCACTTTACTGTGGCCGTGAACCGGGTTTCAAAAAGCAAACCGCTACCCGATTGCCGCTGCCGCTGCACCCATTCAGCACTCCACGGTGCAGTTGCCGGGTCTGTGCGGTGAGTCGAGCAGTGGTAAAATGCCGCTTTGCCTGGCGACATGAGGCAAAAATTATCGGGTAAGGGAGACGTATGCTGGCGGTAACGGTGTTGGTTTGTTTGTTGTTAGGTGCTGTCGCCGGGGTGTTGGCAGGGCTGTTCGGCATCGGTGGCGGTTTGGTGATCGTACCCGTGTTGGCAGTGCTGTTTAAGGCCTGGTCGTTCCCTGAGCAGTCGCTGCTGCTGATGGCGGTGGCGACGTCCTTAGCCAGCATTATCCCTACGTCGCTGGCATCGGTGCGGGCACACCATCGGCTAGGAGTTGTGGTTTGGGCTAGGGCGAGCCGACTGACGCCGGGTATCGTACTGGGAACGGGGCTTGGGGCTATCCTGGCAGAAAATATGCCGGTTGCTGGATTGCGCTGGGTTTTGGCCGGGTTTTTGGGTTACGTTAGTTGCCAACTGGCCTGGCAAAGGCAGCCGGTGCGGAACTGTCTTCACCCAAGCCGTGTTCACGATTACGGCATGGCCACGCTCATAGGGCTGCTGTCAGCCGTTGTCGGCATCGGCGGCGGTACGTTAACCGTGCCGTATTTGTTGCGCGGTGGTCTGGCGATACCGCAAGCAGTGGCGGTGTCCAGTGCTTGTGGCTTGCCGATAGCACTCACTGGGACACTCAGTTACGCCGCCTTAGGCTGGTCTGCCCCAGGCCTGCCGGAGTGGAGTCTGGGCTATGTTTTTTTACCTGCGTGGCTAGGGCTTGCCCTCGGTGCTACAACTACCGCGCCGCTAGGGGCAAAGTGGGCGCACCGCCTGCCGGCCCAGCAACTGAAACGGTATTTTTCGGTATTGCTGTTCTTGATGGCGGGCAAGATGCTGTGGCATTGACCGCTAGCCTAGAAATAAATAGCCGATGCTTGTCGGTTGCGGTTGGCCTATAATGGCGCATTTATTTTTCGAGAAACTGCCATGAAAAAAATTGCCACCGTCTTGCCAGTTTTGCTGGCGTTTTTTGCCGCTACCGCTTATGCCCACGGGCCGGTACGGCAAAAAATGGACGAAGAAATCACTATCAATGCCCCGGCAGCAACGGTTTGGGGTCTCATTAAAAACTTTGATGACATGTCTTGGTTGCCGGGCGTGAAAAGTACCAGTGCCACTCAGGGTAATAACAAAGGCTCCATCCGGGTCTTAACCTTGCAAGACGGCGGCAGCATCACCGAAGAATTGAAAAAATATGACGACAAAAAAATGACTTACAGCTACAAAATTACCGAGATGAGTACCGCAAAAACCATCTCTCATGCCGGGGCCGAAGAAAAAGTGCCGGTTTTGCCGGTGGACAACTATTCGGCCACTCTCCAGGTTGAAGACCAAGGCGGTAGTGCTTTAGTCACCTGGAAAACCGCTTACTACCGTGCTTACACAAACAACAACCCGCCCGAGGAAATGAACGAAGAAGCAGCCAATGCCGCAGTCAAGCGTGTTTTGACTTCTGGCCTGGCCAATTTGAAGACCTTAGCCGAAAAATAGGCCCACTACAGTGCCATTTTTTATACTCGCTGTTTTGGTGGGCGGCTGGGGCTTAGTAGCCACCGTGGCGGCCGCACCGTTCGCCTATATTACCAATCAACTGGATGACAGCGTGTCGGTGCTGGACACCGCCTTAGGTAAAGTGGTGGCTACTGTCCCGGTGGCTGGCAAGCCGGCCGGCGTGGCGGTGGCGGCAAACGGCAAATTTTGTTACATCAGTACACCCGAGGCCGGCGGTTTTGCGGTTTTAGATGTGCAAAAACGCCAGCTTACCGCCACCGTCAAGGTCAGTAACGGGGCCTTGGGCATTGCCGTAAGCCCGGACAGCCAATTTATCTATGTCGCTGATTGGTATGAAAACACCGTGGCTGTGGTAGACGCGGCAAGCTTGGCAGTGGTGGGTAACATTGCGGTCGGGTTATCACCGTCTGGTTTGGTGATCAGCCCAGACAACCGTTGGCTGTATGTCGCCAACCGTTTGGGCGATTCTGTCTCAAAAGTAGATATTGCCCAACGCCGGGTCGTTAAAACTGTAGCCGTCGGCAGCCATCCGTTTGGCTTAGCCATTGATGCTAGCGGTCGGCGCATCTACGCTGCGAATGTGCAAGGCAATACAGTGTCGGTAGTCGATGCTGCGACCATGCAGGTCATCGCCACCCTGAAAGTGGGTGTTTTGCCTTATGCACTCGGCTTAGTGCGTCATGACAGCCGCCTGATGGTGACCAACCAGGATGACGGGACGGTCTCGGTCATCGACACCGATACCTTAAAAGTCACGGGCACTTTGAACGTCGGCGACAAACCAGAAGGCCTAGCCACCCATCCCGACGACCGCCACGTTTATGTGGCCAATTGGTTTGACGGTACGGTGTCGGTCATTGATGCCAAAAAGCTGATGGTGGTGAACACCATTAAAACCGGAGAGGGCAGCCGAGCGTTTGGTCTGTTTATTGGCAACTAGCAAAAAAGGAGGCGATTATGGCGGAATCAGTTGATGAATTGACCGTGCGGTACGAAGAGGGCGGCATTGAGACCGTCAAAGAGCTGGATAAAAAAATCCTCACCAAAGGCGCGTGGGCAACCGTGATTTACCGCTACCAGGATTGGGACAGAGCCAAGGGACAATACGGTCCAGATCGGTATACCATCCGCCGTTACCAAAAACGCGGCGGCGAATACCAGATGAAGTCAAAGTTCAACATTTCAAGCCAAGACCAGGCCAAAAACATCATAGCGGCCTTGCAAGCGTGGCTGTAGGCATAAGCTGGGCCGATTTAAGGGTTGTATGGCAAAACGTAACACGCCTTAGCGGATTTTTTCGCTCTACGGTTTTGCGGCTTTCTTTGCCGTCCGGTTGCGATAGCGCAGCCGCACCAAACCTAAAACGATTTCAGCACGACGTTATTCCGCACTGAAACCCTTTTTTACCATGCAAAAACTGCCCATCACCCTGTATACGGCAAGTCAAATTCGTGAATTGGAACGCTTAGCTGGTGAAGACTGTGCACTGTCCGGTTTTGAGTTGATGTCCCGGGCGGGCTACCAGTTATTTGAGTGCATACAGGCGCAATTCCCTCACGCTAAAACCTTAGCGGTGTTTTGCGGCGGCGGCAATAACGGCGGCGATGGCTATGTGCTAGCCAGCATGGTCTTGGCGGCTGGTCGCAGTGTGTCGGTTTACAGCGTCTGCGACCCTAACTTACTGGGTGGCGAAGCCTTCATGGCCTACCAGGGTTTTCTGGAAGCCGGTGGCAGTGTCAGCCGGTTCCAGCCTTTTTTGCTGATCAAAGCCGATGTGTTTGTGGATGCTTTGTTGGGTACAGGATTAAACCGGGATGTTGACGGCCATTACGCAGCAGCCATCGAGTACATCAATCACGCCCAGGTAAAAAAAATTGCCGTTGATATTCCGTCCGGCCTTAACGCCGATACGGGTTCGGTAATGGGCTGTGCGGTTCAAGCGGATTGCACCCTGACTTTTGTAGGCCTAAAGTGTGGGCTATTTACCGGCCAGGCCGCCGCGTGCTGCGGTGCGTTGTTTTATGCTTCGTTGGCAATCCCCGAGCAGGTGTTTGCGAAAGTCCCCTCGCAACTTTGCAGGGTGGAGCGTGAAAGCTTCCCTAAACGGAACCGTGCTGCCCATAAAGGCTGCTTTGGTCACGTTTTGGTGGTAGGCGGTGAGCTGGGATTTTCTGGTGCAGCCAGGTTGGCTGCGGAGGCAGCCCTTAGGGTGGGTGCCGGTCTGGTCAGCGTGGCGACCCGGGCCAGCCATGCCGGCCTGCTCAATGCCAACCAACCGGAACTAATGGTTCATGGCGTCGAAAATGCCTTAGCAATTGAGCCGCTGCTGGCTAAAGCCACGGTAGTCGTGATGGGTCCGGGATTAGGGCAAAGCGTGTGGGCGGAGGCCTTATTCAAGCAGGTGTTGCACTCCGCTAAAAATGTGGTTCTTGATGCAGATGCTTTAAACATTTTGGCAAAATTCCCACAAGTGCGGCCATTGTTACATAACAGGCAGCATATCCTGACGCCGCATGTAGGTGAAGCCGCCCGTTTGCTCAACTGCTCTAATGCAGTCGTTAACGGCGACCGTTTTTCCGCTGCCAGCCTGTTGCAGCGGCAATATGGCGGGATTTGTGTGTTAAAAGGCGCGGGTACGCTGGTTGCTGACGAGCAGGAAATCGCCGTTGTCAATACGGGGAATCCAGGCATGGCCAGCGGCGGTATGGGCGATGTTTTAGCGGGTATGATGGGCGGTTTGTGGGCGCAAGGGTTGCCCTTGCCGTGGGTTGCCCGACAAGGTGCCTATCTACACGGATTAGCTGCGGATTTGTCGGCACAAAAACAGGGCGAGCGGGGCTTGTTGGCCAGCGACTTGTTGCCTTATGTGCGGCAGTTGGTCAATTCATGAAACGTGTGTTGTCGGATGCTGGGGCAACTGAACACTTTGGTGCCGAATTGTGCCGGCAATTGCCTGAAAAATGCCTGATTTTTTTGTCCGGCGATTTAGGTGCGGGCAAGACAACCCTAGTACGCGGCTATCTTCGGGGGCTTGGGTATTTAGGGCCGGTCAAAAGCCCTACTTACACGCTGGTGGAAACTTATGAGGTTAACGAGCGAATAATCCACCATTTTGATCTTTACCGCCTCAAAGACCCAGAAGAACTGGAGTGGATGGGAATAGCTGATTATTTCGACCATGCTGCCGTCTGTTTTGTCGAATGGCCGAGCAATGGCGGTGACTTCCTGCCCCAGCCCGATTGCGCCATCACCCTTAGCCACCAGGGCGAAAGTCGCTTGCTGGACGTTGTTTTTGATAAATGACGTTGTTTTTGATAAATAATTCTATGTAAAACAAAATGCCATTGCTAGAATCCGGGGTCTACCCATAAGTTTTGAAAAGTCTATGAAAGCCCTCTTAAAAACTTTGTGTCTGGTTTGGTTGTGTATTTTTTATTCGAGCTCTTACGCACAGCAAGCAACCTTAACGGCTGTTTCTTATACCGATGACGGCCAAGGTTTGCGGCTTTTGTTCGACCGCAGTGCGCCGAAAAACCGCCTGTTTGTCCTAAAAAACCCCACCCGTCTGGTCATTGATTTAAAAGATGCCCGCCTCGATACCCCACTTGAACAACCCGGCAGCGGCCATCCTGTGTTGGCAGGGGTTAGGGCGGCGGTTAGAAACGACCGGGACATCCGGTTGGTGCTTGACCTGAAACAAGTGCTGACTCCGGAAAATTTTTCCTATCAAACCGACGCCTTAGGGACTGAGTTTAGGGTTAATGTCGCCGCTAAACCCGAGACCGCGGATTTAAGTCAAGCGGGCACTCCTCAAGCTAGGGCATGGGTGGTGGTAATTGATGCAGGCCACGGCGGGTCCGATTCGGGTGCTCTCGGGGTCAATGGCACGCAGGAGAAAGACGTCACCTTGCAAATTGCCAGAAAATTGCTGGCGTTATGCCATCAGCAGGAAGGTATTAAGGCTGTCTTAACGCGCACAGACGACCGTTTTATCGCCTTGCGAAAACGCATTGCCATTGCCAGGCAAGCCAATGCCGACCTGTTTGTGTCTATTCATGCAGATGCTTACGAAGATGCTTCGGTACAGGGAGCTTCTGTTTATACCCTTTCTAAACACGGTGCTTCCAGCGAGGCTGCCCGGTGGCTGGCAGAAAAAGAAAACGGTGCCGACTTGCTCGGTGGAATCACCCTGGACGACAACGAGGGAGATTTAGCCACGGTGCTGTTAGATTTATCGCAAAACGCCACCTTAGAACACAGCTCCCTAGTGGCCAATGCCGTGCTAAAAAATTTTGCTAAGGTCAGTCGACTGCATAAAGATAATGTCCAAAAAGCCGGGTTTATCGTTTTAAAGGCACCCGACATCCCGTCCATTTTGGTGGAGACAGCCTTCATTTCTAATCCTGCTGACGAGAAAAAATTGTCGGACGCGCGTTACCAAGATCAGGTGGCTGAAGCCATTTACCGCGGTATCGTCAGTTATTTTAACCAAGCAGGCCCTGTTAGCAGCAAAATAGCCGCTTTGTAGGCATCAATCCCTTAACATTGCATGAGGGAAAACTGTATTTCTAGCCGGGTTTTATAAAATGGATAAGTTTTTACTGGTCGTCAACGCAGGGTCTTCCAGCATAAAATTTACTGCCTACAAAACCGGTGCGTCGCCGCACCGCTTGGTGGCCGATTTTTCCGGGCAACTGGACGGCATTAACAACCGGTCGCGCTTTTGGGTAAAAAAAGCCGACGGCGAAACGTTGCTTAACTGCCCGTTAAACGGGCAAACCGTCCCCGACCATGCCGCTGCTATCGCTCGGATCCTCGCCTGGCTGGAGGACTATTTGGGTGCTGCGCGTTTGTTGGCGGTAGGCCACCGCATCGTCCACGGTGGGCCACAGTATTGCACCCCGGTGCTACTCAACGAAAAAATCTTGCAAGACCTAGAAGGGCTGATACCTCTAGCACCTTTGCATCAGCCGCATAACCTGGCCCCGGTGCGAGCCTTGCAAAAAGCCCAGCCGTCTTTGCCCCAAGTCGCGTGTTTTGACACCGCATTCCACCAGACACAGCCGGCTATCGCGCAACGCTTTGCCCTGCCCAGAGACCTGACCGCTGAGGGCATCCGCAAGTACGGGTTTCATGGCTTGTCGTACGAATACGTTGCCACCCTGTTGCCTACACTGGACGCCAAACTGGAAAAAGCCCGGGTCGTGGTTGCCCATTTAGGCAGCGGGGCCAGCCTTTGTGCGCTGCACGAAGGACGCAGCGTTGCTACCACCATGGGGTTTTCGCCGTTGGATGGGTTGGTGATGGGTACCCGTTGCGGCAGCATAGACCCGGGGGTCCTGCTGTATTTGATGGAACGCCACAACATGGATTTAAGCCAATTGCAAACGCTGCTGTACCACCAATCCGGCTTGTTGGGTGTTTCCGGTCTTTCCAGCGACATGCGTACGCTGCTGGCTAGTGACGACCCGTTTGCAAAAGAAGCCATTGACTTGTTCGTCTACCGCGTAGGCCGAGAAATTGGCTCGTTAGCGGCTGCACTCGGTGGCCTTCAAGCGCTGGTGTTTACCGGCGGGATTGGTGAAAACTCAGCCCAGATTCGTCAGCAAGTGTGTCAACAAGCCGCTTGGCTTGGCCTTGATCTTGACCAGGCGGCTAATGCCGCCGGTGTCTCCTGCATTTCGACACCCGGCTCGAAGTTGGCTGCGTGGACAGTGCCAACCGATGAAAACCTCATGATAGCTCGGCACACGCTTAAGCAAATCGGGTTTTCGGAAGCGATTTCGGGTTAAGCTTTCACCCTGCCGGCCTGGTCTTTTTTGGCTCTTTGCCTGCGGGCGTCTTTGGGGTCTTGGACCAGTGTCCGGTACAGCTCCACCCTGTCGCCGGGACACAACAGTCGGTCTAAGCCGCAGGGCGTAGCAAAAATTCCCACTGTTAACGGCGGCTTGTCAAGGTTAGGCAAAAATTCTAATGCTTGTGCCGCATTCAGCGCATCTTGAACGGTGCTGCCGACGGGTAGCACTAAAGTCTTTACCCATTGCCGTTCTGGCAGCGCGTAAGCCAATTCCACGGCCATTGTGCTTTCAGGCATACACGGTTTTAGCCCGGTTGGTAAATGAGCTAACCATGGTGTTGCAGATTTGGTTAAAAACGGCACCAAACGCTAAGCTGGCCAACTTACCCGACATCTCAAATTCTAAGTCCAAGGTGATTTTACTGGCATCCTCACGCAGCGGCATAAAGTTCCAAACCCCTTCCAGGTAGGTGAACGGCCCGTCCAGCAAAGAGACGGTGATTTTCCCGCCCGGGTCTATTGTGTTTTTGGTAGAAAACGATTTTTTAAACCCGCCCTTACTGATCATTAATTCGGCTTCGACGTAACCGTCTGTGCGTTTTAGGATACGGCTGCCGCTGCACCACGGCAAAAATTGTGGGTAGGCTTCGATGTCGTTGACCAGATCAAACATTTGTCGTGCCGAAAATTTAACCAGCGCACTTTTTTGCACCAAAGGCATTACCACACTCCCAAAATGTCCAAGAAAATCAGCAACAATGCGGCAGGAACGAAATAACGGATCGCCCAGTACCAGACTTGGTAATTGCGGGTGTTAGCGAAGGCCAGTTCTTGCTGACTGTGCTCCGGCCGCATAACCCAACCAGCAAAAATAGCTAAGGCAAAACCGCCGACGGGCAACAGGAGATCGGCCGTCACATAGTCGATCAATTCAAACACCGTAAGACCAAACAGCCTAAACGACGACCACAGGTTGAAGGAAAATACGCTGAACAAACCTAAAAACCAAACGGCCACGCCGGAGCAGATGCAGGCTTGTCTGCGGCTCATGCCTTTCGCTTCAATCAACCAGACGACAGTAGGTTCAATCAAGGCAATGGAGGAGGACAATGCCGCGAATACCAGCATGGCAAAAAACAGAGTGCCAAATAACCAACCACCGGGCATATTGCCGAAGGCAATGGGTAAGGTTTCAAAAATTAACCCCGGTCCCGAGCCAGGGTTCAAGCCGTAGCTGAATACCAACGGAAAAATCACTAAACCCGCCAGCAACGCCACTAAAGTGTCCGCCGCCGCTACGGTTATCAAGGTGCTGGTAATGGGAACATTTTTCGGCAGGTAAGCACCGTAAACTAAAATAGAACCCATGGCCAAACCCAAGGAGAAAAACGCTTGTCCTAAGGCCAACAACACCGAGCGGCCGGTTAATGCGTTGAAGTCCGGGTTGAACAAAAAATGCAGGCCTTGAAAATAACCTTCGGTGGTCATGGCGTAGCCCAACAGCAACACCATCAGCCCGAACAAGCCGGGCACTATCCACACTAAAATTTTTTCAAAGCCGGCATGGATGCCCCGCATAACAATGAATAAGGTAGCGACTAAAAATCCGGTGTGCCAAAAAATCAACTGCCCGGGGTTGGCGATAAAACTATCGAATTGGTTTTTTATGGTGCTGGCACCGGCATCAAAAAAACTGCCGTCAAACGCCTTTAACGTATAAGCGCACGCCCAGCCGGCAATCACGCTGTAATAAGACAGAATAATAAAACCGGCGGCGATGCCAAAACCGCCTAGGTAACGCCAGTTAGGGTTGCCCCCCGCTTCTTCGGACAAATCGGCCATAGTGGCGACGGGGTTTTTTTGGCCACGGCGACCAAGCAGGGTCTCTGCCATCATCAAGGGCAAACCTACCGCCAGCACACACAGCAAATAGACCAAGACAAAGGCCCCACCGCCATTTTCACCCGCAATATACGGGAATTTCCACAGGTTGCCCAAACCCACCGCTGAACCTGTAGCGGCTATGATAAACGCCAGGCGTGATGACCACTGGCCATGAAGAGATTGGGAAGATTTTGTCGTATCCATTTCGTTTAAAATGCCTCTAATAAAGCCATGTCGCCGTAATAATCAGGTAAAATATCAAAATTATGCCGTTACGTCAGTTAAAAATAATACCTGTTGCATGACCAATAACCCGTCAAAAAAAAACAAAAGCCAAAAAAACAACACGGTAGCTGTCAATCGCCAGGCTCTGCATGAGTATTTTATTGAGGAGCGGTTTGAGGCGGGTTTAGTGTTGGAAGGCTGGGAAGTAAAAAGTCTGCGCGAGGGTAGGGCGCAATTAAAAGAAAGTTATGTCACTCTCAAAAGGGGTGAGGCCTGGCTTTCTGGTGCCCACGTTTCCCCGCTGGTTTCCGCCTCTACCCACATCAACCCTGAAGCGGTGCGACTGAAAAAGCTACTGCTCAACCGCCATGAACTGAACAAATTAATCGGTGCCGTAGAACGCAAAGGCTACACGATTATACCGTTGTCCCTGTATTGGAAAAAGGGCAGGGCCAAGCTGGAAATTGGCTTGGCCAAGGGCAAGCAATTGCATGATAAACGGGCAACCGTCAAAGACCGCGATTGGCAACGGGAAAAAGCGCGAATTATGAAGCGCGCCTGATGCGTTTTCAGCTTACGCTACCGCCAAGCATCCAGAAACTGTAACCGCGCCGGGGACGAAATGCTACTCAACGCACTACTGCAAAAAATAACCCAACAGCAGCCGGTCGACTTTGCCGAAACCCTCTGCGTGATCCAAGCCCATTACCAGTACCGTCCTTGTCGCTTTAGCAATGGCCAAGGCGGGCAAACGTTGGTCAATCCGGCTGGAACTAACGAAGGGTCTTGTAAAATTTTTGCTTTCGCCAAAATTCACGGCCTTAATGAGCAGCAAACTCTGGCCTTGTTTGGCGATTACTACCGTTTAGACGTACTCGGCGACCCCACAGGGACCAGCCATCCAAACATTCGCAATTTTATTAAATTTGGTTGGGCTGGCATTTCCTTTGAAACGGAAGCCTTATTGCCGTTAGCTGAATGTGCGCCCAATGCAAGCCGTTAAAAAAAACTGGAAATATACCCCCACAGGGTTTTGTCCACCTGCCGTTTCGGTATTTCCAAGGTGGCTTGTTGGGTAGGTCGATTGACCGGTTTTGCGCTGGGCTTAAAGTCCCCTTGCATGCCGATTATTTCCTCGTTTTCGTTAAAAAACAAGATCAGCCTTTTTTCTTGCTCGTCGCCGTCCTCACCCCTTCTGTAATAAATATATTCCCAGCGATCTTTATGGAAGAAATCGCTCAACATAGGCGAACCCATCACAAACAGCACCTGGCGCTTGTTCATGCCCGGGCGCAGTTGATCCACCATGGCCTGTTCGATGATATTGCCCTGTTGGATTTCCAACCGATAAACGCCGGGCAAACGCTCTGCAATGTAAGAGCAGGCCACCGTAGACAGGCAGATCGGGGCAATCAATAAACTCGCACGTTGAAGCATGTCTGTTAATTAGGCTAAAAAACTGCGAATAATACAGGATGTCCGAGCACAATCCCATTAAACAACCATGCCCTGACAACCCAAACCGGCTACAATGCCGCCTTGCCCCGCCTAACCGTCGGATTGATCGGAGTTTGAACGTGGAAACACAGGACTTAAGAAACGCGGGCCTTAAAGTGACCTTGCCCCGGCTAAAAATTCTGCAAATTTTGGAGCGGCAGGTCGATGAACGCCATTTGACCGCCGAAAAAGTTTACCGAATTTTATTGAGCGAAGACGAAGACATCGGTTTGGCTACCGTGTACCGAGTATTGACCCAGTTCGAGGCGGCTGGCCTGGTGACACGGCATCATTTTGAAGGCGGCAACTCGGTCTTTGAATTGGCGACGGGCAACCACCACGACCATATTTTGTGCATAAAATGCGGCAAAGTGGACGAATTTACCGATGAAATTATCGAAACCCGGCAAAAACAAATAGCCGCTGACCTAGGTTATGAACTAACTGACCACGGTCTCTATCTCTATGGTCTTTGCCCAAATTGCAAAACCACCACTGATTAACCCTACCTAGTGCATGTTTAAACCGCTTATTTTTTATATCGGCCTGCGTTACACCCGGGCTAAACGCCGTACCCAATTTATTTCCTTTGTCACCCTAGCTTCTGTTTCGGGCATAGCCTTAAGCGTGACGGCGTTAATCACCGTACTTTCGGTTATGAACGGCTTTGTCAAAGAAATCAGCACCCGTATGCTCAGTATGAGCGCACACGCCACCGTCACGGGGCGTTTAGGTCAATTGGACGACTGGCAAGTGCTGGCACAAAAACTGGCCGGCACTCCTCGTGTGTTAGGGAGTGCGCCGTTTATCAACGGGCAAGTTATGATCAATGCCGACCGGCGGGTCAGCGGCACGCTGTTGACCGGGGTTTTGCCAGAAAAAGAGACAGCGGTTTCTGAGGTGGCTGAAAAAATGGTTGCTGGCAAGCTGTCTGACCTAACCCCAGGGCAGTACGGGATTGTCCTAGGCAACGAACTGGCGGCTTTTTTAGGGGTGGCCACCGGCGATAAAGTCACCGTCATCAGCCCACAGATTAACCCGACGCCAGCCGGCGTAGTCCCTAGAATGCGGCGTTTTACCGTGGTGGGGGTTTTTCAGGTGGGCATGTACGAATACGACCGCAACATGGCATTCGTGCATATCGACGATGCCGCCAAATTGTTCCGCATGGACAATGCCGTGTCCGCGCTGCGCCTAAAGTTTGACGATTTATTGAGCGCACCTGAAATTACCCAGGCGTTGTCGGCCAAACTGTACCGCGACTACCAAGTCAGCGATTGGACCGCCGCCCATGATAATTTTTTCCAGGCCATCAAAATGGAAAAACGGGTGATGTCGGTTATTCTGCTGCTTATGGTCGCGGTGGCAGCTTTTAATATTGTTTCCACACTGATCATGGTCGTCACCGACAAGCGCAGCGACATTGCCATTTTAAAAACCCAAGGCTTGACCGGGGCTGCTGTGATGGGCATTTTTATGGTTCTAGGGACAGTCATAGGCCTGTTCGGTACGGTACTCGGCGTGGTCGGCGGCGTTACTTTGGCTTGGAACATTTCGTATTTGATAAAAACCGTAGAAGATGTTTTTCATATCAAATTCTTGTCCGCACAAATCTATTACATCAGCGACTTGCCTTCTGAATTGATCTGGGCGGATGTCTACGCTGTGGCCGGCATGGCATTTTTGTTGTCATTATTAGCCACCCTGTATCCGGCTTGGCAAGCAGCCAAAATCAACCCGGCTGAGGTGCTACGGTATGAATAGCAAAGTTATTCTGGAATGCCGGCACTTGACCAAACGTTACCGGCAGGGGGTGTTGGACGTTGAAGTCTTAAAGGGTGTTAACCTGCAAATAGCGGAGGGCGAGCGGGTGGCCATCATGGGCGCGTCCGGTTCTGGCAAAAGCACCTTGCTGCATTTACTAGGCGGTCTGGACCGACCTACTTCCGGGGAGGTGCTGTTGTCTGAAATCAACCTTAACAAAGTGGGTGGCATAAAACTGGCCAAAATCAGAAACCAATGGTTGGGTTTTGTGTATCAATCGCACCATTTATTGGATGAGTTTACCGTATTGGAAAATGTCGCCATGCCTTTGTTGATAGCCGGGCGCACAGTGACTGAAGCACGGCGGTTAGCCGCCGAATTACTGGAAAGGGTTGGCTTAGGGAACCGCATCGTGCATAAGCCGGGCGAACTTTCCGGCGGGGAACGGCAGCGGGCGGCCATTGCCCGGGCATTGATCAACAAACCGGCAGTAATTTTGGCAGACGAACCCACCGGCAACCTAGACAGCAAAACTGCCGATCAGGTCTACCAACTGATGCTGGAATTAAACCGGGAATTTAAAGTAAGCCTACTGGTGGTGACGCACGACCACGAGCTGGCGGAGAAAATTGGCAAAGTGCTGCACATGGAAGACGGTCTGATAGTAGGCTAACGGTATAGTTTTTATGGCCAAACCCGCTATCAGTCGGCTTGAAAAAGCTAACAACACCGTCCTCTTTTCTGAGTTTATGAGTGCGCGTTTACAGACACTTCGCGCTTTTCCAGAGCCAAAATTAACATCCAATGTCTTGCCTCAACCGGCATAATCGACAAGCGGTTGCCGCGTTGCAATAACGGCATACCGGTTAATTCCGGGTAGGTTTTCAGCACCTTCAAGGGGATAGTGTGGCTGAGTTTGCGCACCAATTGGACATCCACCATAAACCAACGCGGCCGCTCGGGGCTGCTTTTGGGGTCAAAATACCGACTGTTTGAATCCACTGCGCTAAAGTCTGGATAACCTGCCCGGGTCACAGTCATGATGCCGACAATACCCGGTTCTTTGCAATTAGAATGGTAAAAAAACGCTAAGTCGCCCACTTGCATCGCATCGCGCATGGTGTTGCGGGCCTGGTAATTGCGGACGCCGTCCCAGTGTTCGGTTTGTCCGGGCCGAGTGATAAGGTGGTCGATACCGAAAGTGTCCGGTTCAGATTTCATGAGCCAATAGTGCATCGTTAGCCTTTTGCGGGGGAGTTTATGTGGATTTTTTTATTTTTAGTGGCCATAGCGTTCGTTTTAGGTGCGGCGTTGTTGCTGTTGCGTTCGGCGAACGTGCCAAAACTGCCGAACAATGTCAAGCCCCAACCCTATGATGACGAACCCAGTAACTGGTAGCCAGTCGGCAAGCAAGTTCTGCCACTATCGCTTTTCATCACACTGTAATTAGGGTAGACGGCGTGCACGAAACCGACGGGTTGCATATCGTGGCCAGGCCGTTTGGCTCGCTGTTCCCGGATGGCCTGATGGCCGTACACAACGGCGGTGCACCAGGACCGGCCGATACGGCCGATGTCAACGGTTATGCTTACGATAGCTCTACCAACTTTAAGCTGGTCAACTTCAAACTGCCGTTTTAATGCTTTAAGCGGTAACCTGCCAAACGGCTCAAGGCCCGCTGCTCAGTCCTAAAAAACAGGCAGCGGGTTTTTTATGTCCAGGCAAAATCACTGGCCCGGTCGCTGTAAGGCCAGTGCGCCGTCGCGGCGGTGCTATGCCCCTAAGCGGCGTAACCAAACCTTAACCCACTCCCGTCAATTTATCTGCAACAATGGTCAGCCGCGTGACGGGGCGCACCAAAACCGGCGATACACTCGGTCTTTTTAATTCCGTTATTTATCAGGAAACCTCTATGAAAAAATTTATGCGTGTCCTTATCGGCACCGTCGTCTTAGCCCATGCGGGCATGGCCGCTGCCGAAGAAATCGTCGCCTCATTCAGGCCTGCAGAAAATGACCCCGCCTTGGATTTTGGCAGCTACACCCACCCGGCCGGCGGCAACACGCTCAGTTTGTTTGGCGGTGCGGGCAGTGGCAGCTTTCGTTCCCCCCATGATCGCCATGACATCATCTGGACAGTCGGTGATCGCGGCCCTAACTTTACCTGTGCTGATGCGGTTAGTGTTTTAGACTTAACGGCTGAAGTCGCTTGCCCGGCCGACTCCGGTCTTGGTATTGCCGCCGGCGTGGGCCGAATTTACCCCCGCCCTGATTACGCGCCCAGCATCTACCAGCTGCGGATGGGCAGAAATGGCGTGCTGCGCGTGCTTAACGTGATCCCGCTGCGCAAAACCGATGGTACCCCCATCAATGGCCTGTTAAACCCGCCAGGGCAATCGCGCTTAAAT